>UNSN01000001.1 GCA_900555675.1 Candidatus Saccharimonadota bacterium
CGATGGTTGTGATGTTGTTGTTGCTGGATATGTCAGTGCTGATAACGAAGAGAAGCCGCCCGAGTCGATTAAAAAAGATAGTCTATCAGAAAATGAAAAAACTGAATCTGTGTCAGAAAAACCTGCGGTTAAGTCGGAAGCGAGCGATAATGATGCGTCGATGTGCGTGTCGGCGGAAAGTAATGAGGCGAACAAACCGACGGATGATGAATGTTTGAATAGTGAGAGTACGTCGTCGGAAAATATTCCAAGCGCGAAAATAATCAAAGAAAATATCCCGCCGAAAATTAACGAAGAGCCGGACGAGACTGAGGCGGCTAGTCAAATTAACTCGATGGACTCGGAAGATGTTGATAAAAAAGTAGACATTCATAAAGAAGATATGTCTTTTGAAAATCAAGCTCCAGCTGTTGATAAAGAGGATGAATTGCCGAGAGAATTATCTATAAAGAAAGATGGCCATGTAGGAGATGAAAATGACATAAACTCTGCACTGTTTTTGGAAGATTCTACTTCAAAGGAAGGTTTGGCTGAGAAAGTTATTCATAATGAGACAAACTCCTCGCCTGTGCGTGATTTTGTTCAAGTCAATAATGAAATTGATGTGGTGATGAAAGATGACAATAATAATGCGCCAGCTGAGACAGAGTTTAACGATGAAGCTGTGCGTAAAAGAATTGAATCTGTTGAATTGACAGAAAATAAGAAGGATTTGCCAATTTTACCGCAATGTGATTTTGGAAAGCATAAAGTATGTTTCGAAGATTCAGAGAATATTGCTGTGGATGAAGATTTTGACAATTGTACGGTCGTGAATGAAACAGATAATATGGCGGATGATTTGGGTGATTGCGCAGAGTTGGGCGAAGAAGTTACGCGTGAATCGGAAGAATTGCCGACTAATAGACCTGAAATAATGGGACAATTTACTCCCGATTTGAAATTAGTCGATGATGTAATTGATCGGAATAATATCGTCGATAAGGTTGTGAAAAAACTCGCGAAAAAAGTTGAATTGGCTGAAGAATGTAGGGGATTGGTTACTACGGATGATTGCGATGAGGCAAAATGCTCTGTAAAAATTGAAGAATCGAGCGATTATTGTGATGATACCGATAATATTTTGAACAGGGAATTAAATATTCCAGTTCTTCAAGAAATTCCTGTTTCGTCAGATAATTCATCGGAGGAAAAAGTTAATTATAATTGTGGCGAAGATGATGCGAATAATACAAATATATCCGGCGTTTATTCGGGGATTTGGGCTGATGACAGTCCGTTGAATCCGGAAGATGATACGACTTCGAATAGCTATGGCGTCAATATGTTTTTACCTTTAGCGGAATTGCTAGGTTTTTTGGCTATTAAGATCTCTTCGATAAAACAGGAAATAATCATAAGATAAGAATGGGACATAGTATAATGTTTAATATGACAACAGGTGATACTATTTGGAAGATTGCGAAATAATGGGTAAGCTTATCTTAGAATTAGAGCATTCTGAAGCTAGAGATTTATTATTACGACCTAATTCATATTGCAATTTTGATTTGCCTGCTTATTTTAATATGCAAAATCTATTAGACTGTGCTGATAATATAGTAAAAAAAGGAAATTATAGAGATAGCAGCAAGAAAGGTCCAGGTTCTTTTGAGGGTGTGAATTATACGTTACTTGCTAACAAAGATGGCGCATACGCATGGCGACCATATGAACTTGTTCACCCGATTCTTTATGTTGAGCTAGTGAATTTACTTACAGAGAAAAAGAATTGGACTTTTATTAAGAAACGCTTCGAAAGGATGCGAAGCAATGATAAGATTATTGCGATAAACATTCCACAAAAACCCGATGATAGCAAAGGAAACACAGAAAAAGAAGAGAATATAAATCGTTGGTGGAGCGAGATGGAACAGGCGTCAATCAAATTATCGCTAGAATTCAAGTATATTACTACTACAGACATCACAGATTGTTACGGGTCTCTGTATACACATTCAGTTGCATGGGCGCTTCATGATAAAAAAATAGCGAAAGGTAACCACAGAGGGCTAGATAGAAAAGGCGGGCTGCTAGGAAATAGTATCGACAATTGTTTGCAAGATATGCATAACAGACAGACAAACGGCATACCTCAAGGCAACATGGTGTCTGATTTAATTGCGGAAATGGTCCTTGGCTTCGCAGATATGTTGTTAAGCGAGCAGCTGAGAAAAGCGAAGATTAAAGAATATAAGATATTTAGATATCGGGACGACTATAGAATTTTCACAAATAGTCGTCAAGATGCTGAAAAAATTCTTTTAGAGTTGAGTGGTATATTAGCGGAATTAAATTTCAAATTGAATCCAAACAAGACGGTGGTCGCGGATAATGTTATTGACACTTCGGTTAAGGCTGATAAGATTAGCCTGATTTTATCTAATTATGGAGATAATAATCTTGGACTACAGCACCAGTTACTTTATATAAGGAACTTCTCAAAAATACATAAAAATTCGGGAAGCGTAAATAGGTTGCTTGGGGATTTTCGAAAGCGTATAGAAGCTCTTAAGAATAAGCCCTTTCAGAGCGATGCGATGATTGCTACCGTAGTGGATATAATGCTTAATAATCCTCGGACATATGCAACTGGCGCTTCTGTGATATCAAAGTTGATATCGTTTGAGGCGGAAAAGGAACGAGGGGATATACACCAAAAAATTATACGTAAGTTTTCCGATGTTCCAAATGTGGGGTACTTAGATATATGGCTACAACGTATTAGTATTAAATTAGACAGAAATAGAAAATTTAACGAACCTTTGTGTAGACTTGTGTCACGCAACTCAATTATTTCTATATTATACGGATGTCCTGTAATTGCAGATGGAATGGTGTTTGGTGTTTGGAATTCTTCATGGTTGCAACTATCGTCATTCAGAGAGCTGTCTAAAGTTGGTTTTATAGACGAGACGGTTATTACCGATCTGGACGACATTATGTCACTTGATGAGACAGAAATATATATAATGGACAAATATGATGAGTAAAGTTGCGCGAGAAATCTTGCCGCGGGAATTGGAAGTGATAAATTTTTAAGATTTTATGAAAATCTCCGTACACATTAAACCAAACTCTCGCCATCGTGAGGAAGTTGTGAAAAATGACAATGACACATTGACGGTTTATGTCAAATCTCCAGCAATTGAAGGTCGAGCCAACGCGGCGGCTATTAAATTATTGGCAAAACATTTTAAGGTTGCGCCGTCCAAAGTTAAATTAGTACGTGGTGCAACTTCAAAGTATAAGATATTTGAGATTGATTAAGTTTATGGATAAGCGGCGCCCGGTGTCATATCGCCGATTAAATTTTGTACCGTTACGAATGAATAGCCTTGTTGTTTGAGTGAGTCAAGAATGCAAGGAACAGCATTCACGGATGTCGGATGAATATCGTGCATTAAAATCACAGCTCCGTTGCGAGCGCCAGCGACAGCCCTTGAACAGACAATTTCGCTATTACGATCAGCCCAGTCGCGCGTATCGACAGACCAAACAATTGCCGACATTCCGCGCTGACGGAACTGCTCCAAAACTGCCCGATTAAACGCGCCGTACGGTGGACGTATGATATTGGGTTTGGTGCCGACGGCTTGGTTTATGGCGTTATTTGTCTGGTCAATTTCATTAGCGAGCTGCTCCGCCGAGACCTTATTCAACTCTGGGTGCGACCAAGAGTGATTGCCTAATTGATGTCCGCGCGACTGCATACGGCGTAATGTGTTGGCGCGTGCTGAAACTTTGCTGCCGATTAGGAAAAATGTCGCCTTGGCGTCGTACTTATCTAATATATCTAATAATTTTTCAGTGTATGGTCCAGGTCCGTCGTCAAAAGTTAAGGCAATTGTTTTATTTGCGACGGTGGGTGTTGGTGCTGGTTCTGGCTTTGGCTCGGGTGGCTCGGGAATATTGGCTAGTTTCCGAGCCGTTGGGTTTTGCAGATATTTAGAGACGGAGGAAATTGGCACGGTAATTGTCAATTCGCCGTAAGATGATGGCAGTAGCGACGCCTGACCGAGTGGCCAAGCCAACGCATTGCCATTATTGGTGATGATGAAATTAGACAAAGCTTCTTTATTTATGATTTCGTTCAGGTCAATTTCTGGCTGCTGGCGTTGTTTGATGGTCTGAGAAATGCTATTTTTGGCAGCGGATATGATTGCTTCGGCAGCTTCATCAGATTGTTCTGTAAAATCAGCCAAGCCGACAACTTCGCCAGATTTTTTGTCAAAAGTCCAAAATTGCGTCATTGATGCTGGATGTGCGCCGTTCATATCCTGCTTAATATTGACGACAATTGACAGCGCCTCTGAAGTGTTGTGCGTGACTTGATAGCCAATTGTTTCGGTCATTGGCTTATCAAAAACTGTTGCCAGTAAAACCGTATTTTGAAAATCGCGATCAATTTTATCAATCGACTCGCTAATTAAGCGATTAATTTTTTCATTTTCCGTGATCGGATATTCAATTGAAACTTTTTCCCGTTTGTTATCTCTGGTGACGAACTTTGAGCGAATGCCAGAATATTTCGAATCGGCAAAATAATACTTTTCGTCAGAGGGCGCAGTCGTTTGTCGCGAGTGTGATTGATTGAGGAAATATATCCCAAATAGCCCTGCCGAAAATAGCAAAATCAAAAACGGTATGATAATAAATAGTTTTTTCGATTTTGGTTTTGCTTTTTTTCTTTGAATGCGCATATTATAAGTATAGCACTAGTATTTTGGTTTTGTTATTATTGATAATAAGTAGAGACTAGCTTGATCAAAAATTACAACAGAGAGGAATTTGCGGAGTGGAACTCGAGCCAATTATAAAAGTCGATAAACTTGTTAAGACTTATGGTGGAAATAACGTGGTCGACGGCGTGTCGTTTGAAGTTAAAAAGGGCGAGATATTTGGGATTCTTGGCCCTAACGGCGCGGGCAAAACAACAACATTGGAAATGCTGGAAGCGCTCAGGTCAATTGATGGCGGCGTGGCTATAATTGACGGCATAGATGTCGCTAAGAAGCCTAAGGACATTAAGAATATAATTGGCATTCAGCTTCAGTCGACGGCTTTTTATGACAAACTGACTTTGCGTGAACAATTGAAAATGTTTGGTAGTTTATATGGTCGGACGGTTGATACCGAGGCGCTGCTCGCTAAGGTTCAATTGACGGAAAAGGCTAAGAATTACGTCGAGCAACTTTCTGGCGGTCAAAAACAGCGTTTTGCGATTGCTTCAACATTGGTGAATAATCCGAAAGTGTTGTTTCTGGACGAGCCGACCACGGGGCTTGATCCGCAGGCGCGTAGAAATTTGTGGGATTTGATTAAGGAAATTCGCGACGAGGGAATTACGATTCTTTTGACGACGCATTATATGGACGAAGCGGAATTATTGTGTGACCGTCTGGCAATTATGGATAGCGGTAAGATTATCACAATTGATACGCCGCATAATCTCATCCAGCAATTATTGGCGCGCGGTTTTAAGAAGGAACAAGTTGTCGAGCAGGCCAACTTAGAGGACGTGTTTATTGATTTAACAGGAAAGGCAATTCGGGATTAACATGAAAAAATATTGGATTGGAATATTCGGGCAAGTTCGCGCTCAGCAAAAGCGTTTCGTTCGAGATAAAATGGCGCTATTTTTCACCTTCCTTTTTCCGCTGATTTTTCTATTAGTGTTCGGGTCGGTTTTTAGTAATGATTCGACCAGTTTTAATATTGCAATTGTCAACAATTCGCAGACGGAATTTGCTAAAAGTTTCGTTAAAAATGCCAAAGAAAATTCGAAGGATTCGATTCTCAAAATTAAAGATGTTAAAGATATGAATGACGCGCGCGAAAAAATGAAGCGGTCGGAGCTTAACGGTATTATTGAGCTTCCGAGTGATTTTGGCGCGATAAAAAATAACGACAATCATCCTATTCCAACAGGCACTATGAATGTTCTTTACGCCAAAGGTTCTGAGCAGGCAGGTAATACGCTAGTGGCGGTGATGAACCAAATTACCAATAACATCAATAGTCAGATGGGTCAACCTGAAGCTCCGCTTAAAGCTGTTGGTAAGGCGGTTGGTGATGAGCAATTGAAATCGTTTGATTACATATTTACAGGGCTATTAACTTTCAGCTTAATAAGTATGGGTATTTTTGGCTTAGCTAATCAAATGCCGGCTGAAAAGAAGCGTGGCTCGTATCGTCGCTTACGTGCAGCGCCGTTTACTTCTGGTCAGTTGATTATCTCTACAGCAATTCACTATACGATTATTTCCCTGCTTAGCTTGATCATGATGGTTGTCGCTGGCGCCTTGATATTTCACTTTAATATGCGAGGCGATTGGGCGTTATTTGTGGTTATATCTGTATTATCGGCATTCATGATGGTGGGAATAGGGCTATTGATTGCTGGCTGGTCGAAAAATGAAGACCAATCTTCCGCATTAAGTAATCTAATTTCTTTCCCAATGATGTTTTTATCCGGCACGTTTATCCCGCTTTATTTATTCCCGGAATGGCTACGAAGCGTTGCTCAATTTGTCCCTATAACGCCAGTTACGGATGGTTTTCGGCTAATTATGACCGAGCACGCAAGTTTTATGGAAGTCTTGCCGCAATTTGGAATTATCGCAGCTTGGACTTTTGCAATTTACCTCGTGGCTATTAAATTATTTAGGTGGGAATAACTATTCAAGGATAGTGAAACAAATAGAAAAACATTACGCTTATCGTAAGCGGGTGCTTGATATTTTTATCACGGGAGTTGCTTAATTCCGCGCGACAAATCAAATAATTATTCGACGCCGCCGGCTTTAAGAATGCTTCTTAATCCGTTTTCGCCGCCGACGAATCCGCTGGTTTGATAGTCGTTAATAACCATATATGGCAATCCATTCACGCCAAGAGAAAGAGCTTTTTGGGTATTGTCATCAATTTCTTTTTGGTGTGGTTTTTTAGTCATACAATCGGAAAATTGCGATTCATTCATGCCGACATTTTTGGCGGAAGTCAGGAAATATTCCAGTGGAAGAGCAGGGATTTTTTTCGGCACAGCAACGTTTTTTACGCCGATTCCTTTATCAAAGTAATCGCTTTTAATGCGCGGGACGATATCGTGGGTGTACTGCCAATATTTATCTTGATCAGCAGCACAAAACGCAGCATGAGCGCCGGTTTCGGTATTGTTGGTCATCTCTTTTAATAGTGTTACCACGCGATGCTCATAGCGAACCTTACCTGATTTAACGTACTCATTTTTGAAAAAATCGGCGTTGGTTGCGGCTTCAACTTCGGCGCAAAATGAACAAAAATAGTCAGTATAATCAATGAATACGTTTTTCGCGTCAGCGGATCCTTGTGACATTTTTTCATTCCATGGTTTATTATCACCAATGTGACGATTCGGCGGGCGATTGACAATTCCGTAAATAAACAAAGCTACAATTCCCACGATTACAATTCCCGAAAGAACCCAAATAAGTGCTATGCCTGATGATTTTTGTCGATTCATATTTTCTCCTGTTTAGATAATTCTGTGTACATAAAAATAATTTGACCTGATTTATATAGCGAGAATAAACTGAGCAGTAAAGCTAACAAAAGGACTATTGTGCTGGCGATATTTGCGGCGGTAGCGGCGGCAGCTCCCGAGAAAAATAGGGTTACAATTGGCAAGATTAGTGACGTTCCGCAGGGAACGCAGCCGAGCCCAATTGTTGCGGCAATTGATGCAATTCCGCTTAATCCGACTTGTCGAGATACAGTTTTTTCATTGTCGCGATTATTCTTTGATGTAAAAATTACAGCGGCGATTGATACACCTTGAAGAATCGACACCATCATAAGCAGCGCGCCATTTGGTGAAGTGAAACTTTGTTTGAAAACGTCTATAATCATTGAGCCGAGCATCGCGATTTTATCGAGGATCGACAGACGCGACATCATCAGTGGCCCATAAAAATTGGCGTTGATTGCGAAATAAATCACCATAGCAAAGGCGACGGTCGCGACAATTGTTATTAGAAAATATTTCGGCAAACCAAGCATTCTGCCGATTCCTAGAAGCGCTGATTTGATGGTTAGTTTGTGGTGCTTATCGTTGTAACTCATTATGGTAGTTGTGCTATAAAGTTTGCCGGTGTGTTATTACGATCTCTTTTTTAGCTCGTAAATGACCTTTGTTGGCCATGGAATACTATCGATTTTGAAGTATTTTTGTAAATGTGGCAAATAGGTTTCATCGAATTCATTCTGCGACTGTGTTATTTTGTAACCGTGTGGCGCGCAAATCCATTTGTGAATAAGGTGGTCTACGATAACGTACGATTCTTTTGATTCGCGTTCAAGTGAATCTAGCCCCCAAACCGCGTGAAACATGATTTCGTAAATAGTTTGGTTATTTGCCTTGTAGGTGTACGGAGTGATAGGATTATCATTGTCATCGCAAACTATAGTAAGCATGCTAATCACTGAATTTTTAACAAGCGCTTCGATCCATGTGCAAACTTCATCGCTAACATCCTCAGATGCTACTTCGATAGACGTGACTAGGTTTGGCGTCTCGCCGGGACCCCAATCACGGATGATAATGGTGCCGTCGGGCTTGAGTGCTCTATCTAGCATTGCGAACGTTTTAGTGCGCTCGGGTCGGGATAGATAGCTCATCAACTCGTGAAATACACTCGACATGTAGATAATGTCGAATTCGTCTTCGATGTTTTCAAGTTGTTCTTTAGTAACAAAATTAATGTTATTTTCTTGAAGTTGAGATTGAACAATTTGTGAAACATCATAGGCTACGTAGTGAGTTCCTGTTTGCGCCACTTGTTTGATGAATTCTGGCGAGAAACCAGAACCGAAATCGAGCAGTTTAACGTTTTCACCAAGATGTTTTGCGATAGCTCCGAATTTGGATGGCGCTGTCTGGTTCATCCGCTCTTGATAGGTTTTGTTGGTATGATTTTCCAAGTGCTTGCTGCGAATTCGACCCATACGCCCATTATACGATATTCGTAAAGGCAATTCGATCATCCGCGGCAGCAACTTTTACCGTATCTCCGTCGTGAATTCGCCCGTCAATTAGTTCGAGCGCCAGAGGATCAAGCACGCGTTTTTGAATCAAACGTTTAAGTGGTCGAGCACCGAAACTCGGGTCGTAGCCGTCTCGCGCCAACATGTCACGAACACTATTGTCAAAATCCAGCGTTATGTCGCGACTATCTTTAACTTGGCGAACAACTTTTTCTAATTGCACGTCAACAATTGCACGCATTGATTCAGGGTGAATGCGATCAAAAATTACGATGTCGTCAATTCGGTTTAAGAATTCTGGGCGGAAATGACCACGAAGCGTTTCTAAAATTTGATTGTCGAGAGAACTAATGTCGTCGCCCGTGTAGTCCATAATCATTTGCGATCCGACGTTGCTGGTCATGATGATAATGGTGTTGCTAAAGTCAATCGTTCGTCCTTGTCCGTCCGTCAATCGACCGTCGTCCAAAACTTGTAATAGCACGTTAAATACGTCGGGGTGCGCTTTTTCGATTTCGTCAAACAAAACCACGCTATATGGGCGTCGTCTAACGGCTTCCGTCAATTGACCGCCTTGATCGTAGCCGACATATCCTGGAGGTGAACCGATCAATCTGGCTACGGCGTGGCGTTCCATATATTCGCTCATGTCAATTCGAATCATGGCGTGCTCGTCGTCGAACAATTCACGACATAAACTGCGCGCGACTTCTGTTTTTCCTACGCCAGTAGGTCCGAGGAATAAAAATGAGCCAATTGGTCGATTAACGTCGCCAAGTCCAGCGCGTGACCTACGGATGGCGCTTGCTACGGCTGCTACAGCGCGATCTTGCCCGATGACTTGGCGGCTGATCGATTCTTCCAATTTGGTCAATTTGCTAGATTCACTTTCCATCAATCGTTCTACGGGAATGCCAGTCCAGCGCGCCACCACGCCAGCGATGTCATCAGGCGTAACTTCTTCGCGGAGTAATCGGTCGTGAGTTGGAATTGCCGCTAACTCCTCGCGGGCGCTTGCTAATTTTTTCTCCAGCTCCGGCAAATCGCCATACTTAATGCGGCTGGCGGTGGCTAAGTCTGCGTCGCGTTCAGCAATTTCCAATTGTGAGCGCAGATTGTCCATTTTTTCAGTAGTCGTGTTGACGGTTTGCAAAATGTCTTTTTCGTGTTGCCATTTTTTATCAATCACTTCGGCTTTTGCGCGAATCTCGGCAATTTGCTCCTTGATTTCATCTTTGCGAATATTGGCGTGGTCGGATTTGTCCTTTTTCAACGCCGCTTCCTCGATTTCCAATTGCAAGCGTCTATTGTTCAAACGATCTAGTGCAATTGGCACGCTTTCTAACTGCATTTTGAGCGAGCTGGTTGCCTCGTCAAGCAAGTCAACCGCTTTGTCTGGCAAGAATCGGTCAGGCAAATATCTGGTAGACAATCTGGCGGCTGCCACGATTGCGTCATCAGCGATTTTTACTCCGTGATGAATTTCGTATTTTTCCTTCAATCCGCGCAAAATGGCGACAGTGTCGTCAAAGCTTGGTTCGCCAACGTAAACTGGCTGGAATCTTCGTTCTAGAGCGGCATCTTTTTCGACATATTGACGATATTCAGTGAGCGTCGTCGCGCCAATCATATGCAATTTTCCTCGAGCCAGCGCTGGCTTTAACATATTGCCCGCATCCATACTGCCTTCGCTTTTTCCAGCGCCAACCATGGTGTGAATTTCATCGACAAAAAGAATAATCTCGCCGGCTGCGTCTTCTACTTCTTTCAGAACGGCTTTCAATCGATCCTCAAATTGTCCACGAAAACTAGCGCCCGCCAGAAGACTGGAAATTTCCAGGGAAATTAGTCGCTTATCCTTCAGTGAAGCGGGAACGTTGCCTTTGACAATTCGCTGCGCCAACGCTTCAACAATTGCGGTTTTACCAACTCCCGGCTCACCAATGAGAACGGGATTGTTTTTAGTGCGGCGACTTAAAATCTGCATAGTGCGTCGAATTTCTTCATCTCGACCGATCACTGGATCGAGTTTGCCTTCGCGTGCTAGCGCCGTTATGTCTGTACCGAATTTTTCGAGTGGTTTAGTTGTTTCTTCTTGATTCATGTTTGGTGGCATAAAATCCTCCTTTTGGTTTTTAGTCCTAATTTGTTGCGCCCCGACAAAAGACAGAATGGTAAAACTTGATGTAGTTATCATAACAAATTAGCACTCTCAGTGCAAGAGTGCTAATAAAATAAATAGTCATTTTGTGATATGTTAAGTGTATGAATATTCTTGTCACTGGTGGCGCTGGATATATCGGCAGTCACACTATCATCGAACTATTATCATCGAATCATAATGTAGTGGTGGTCGATAACTTATCAAATTCATCCGTCGAGAGTCTGAGGCGAGTTGAAGAAATCACTGGTCAATCAATACCGTTTCACGAATTCGATTTATGTGATCATCAGCGACTATCAGAATTGTTTAAGTCTGAAAAAATTGACGCTGTAATTCATTTTGCTGGGTTGAAGGCGGTTGGCGAGTCGGTTGAAAAGGCGCTTCTTTATTATAAAAATAATCTCGAAAGCACGTTGGTTTTGCTTGATGTTATGCAAGAATTTGGTGTGAAGAAACTAGTGTTTTCCAGCTCGGCAACAGTTTACGGCGACCCAGCTCGATTGCCAATTACCGAAGATATGCCGCTGTCTGCCACGAATCCATACGGTCAGACAAAGTTGATGATTGAGCAAATTCTTCGCGACATTTCTGCGACGAATCAAGGTTGGCAATTTACGTCTCTTCGCTATTTTAATCCAATTGGCGCGCATCCGAGCGGTCGCATCGGGGAAGATCCCTCAGGAATCCCGAACAATCTTCTGCCGTTTGTGTCGCAAGTTGCTGTTGGTAAGCGAGGGCATTTGAGCGTTTTTGGTGACGATTATGACACTCCAGATGGAACTGGCGTGCGCGATTATATTCACGTGGTTGATTTGGCAAAGGCTCACGTGGCAGCTCTGGAGAATTTAGGCCGACCGAACGAATATAAGGTCTATAATATCGGTACTGGTCGTGGCACTTCAGTTTTGGAATTAGTGAAGGCGTTTGAGAAGGCGTCTGGTCGTGATGTTCCGTATCAGGTTACGCCACGTCGAGCAGGTGACATTGCGGCGTGCTATGCAGGCTCAGGTTTGGCGGAGAGAGAGCTAGATTGGCGAGCAGAATTGACAATTGAAGATGCTTGCCGTGACGCTTGGAATTGGCAGAGCAATAATCCAAATGGTTACAATGGCTAATTGCCAGATTTGGTGAAAATCTTATTCTCGTAATAAGCGGAACGTTTGGAAAGTTCTGAATTTAAGTTTTCAATTCCGCCGTATTGCTCGACTAGGGTTTTCTTTCCAGAAAATAAATTTGTGCCCAGACCTAATCGGTCGCCGTCAATTTTAACTCCCAGCGCCACCAAAGTTGACGGATACATATCGAATGTCGTGAATTGACGATTCTTTGAGTGACTAGTCGAAATGGTTGGATTTATGAACGTGTTATAAATGGTTCGCTGATAATTAGTTCCGCCAATTTTTTCGTCGTAGTATGAAGTCTGCATTCCTAAATGGTCTCCAGAAATGACAATAGTGGTGTTTTCATAAAATGGCTGAGACTTAACCCAATTGACGAATGCGGCAACTTGTTTTGAGGAGCAAGCGTGAACATTGTCGTATTGATTACTGAATGTTTTGGCGCAAGTTTCATCCAAATATCCATCGGTAAAATGCGTGTCGGCGGTCAATAGTTGCAAGTTAAACGGCTTGTCTGACGCCGCCAAGCGCGAGGCTTCTTCGCGGGCAAATTGGAATAATTTTTTATCCTCATAACCCCACCAAACTTTGTAATCTTCGGAGATTTTTCCGTGTTTTTTGGCGTAATTGTAATCTTCGATATTGAAGTTGCCGTGCTGAGTTAATAATTTATCACGTCCGCCAAAACTTGCTTCAGAGCCCATAATGAACGTTTGATTATAACCTTGTTTTTCTAAAATCTCACCAAGACTATAAGCGCCTGGCAAGAACTTTTTAAACTCGCCCAGGGCGTTATGGTCGCGCCCACCAACCAAGTTTTCTTTCAGTGGTACGCCGGCAGATTGCGCAGCCATTCCCGCTACAGTCCAGCCAGTGTTTGTTGCAGGCAAGGCGCCGCCGACACCGGATGCTTTGTTTGAGAATGAGGTATTTTTTAACGCCAATTCTTCCAGCTCTGGAATGATGGAGGTTTCGGAGCTGCCGCCATTAGCCTTTGACGCCAAAGTGTTTTCCATTGACTCCATATAAATGTATATCAAATTACGCTTTTTCTCTGGAAATGTTAACTTGGCAGTTTTTGGATTGACATAATTTTCTTCGTATAATTTGGTCGATTGGGTCAGGGCATAAATATAGTTAGGGATGCCGAAACTTTGAATCAGAAGGACGATCGCAATTAAAAACATACTCAGCGAGTAAATTGCTTGATTTCGTAATCTCAAAAACGGCAAAGTGAGTTTTCGTGATGATTTGATTTTTTTCAAGCAAAAGGCGATCATGCGATTGATAAAAGAGATCGATTTGTCGAACATTGGGATTAATAAGGCGCCGAATAATAGGAAAACCAGTGGAAGATTTTGCAGGACGGCCGACCATAAATTGTCAGATTTGCCACCAGCTAATCCGTTAACAAAATAAAAAATTATCTCGTCGATTTGCGAATTTTTAAAGACGATATATTTATAGCGTGCCGCAATCAAACAAAATGCCGCCAAAAAAAGCAAAATGATTGATATTGATTTAATCCAGAAACGTTTGGTAAATTTAATTTTTCTCACCATTCTATTATATCACTTACGTTTTTTGCGGATGAAGGGGTATAATAAAAGCATGAGCAAGAATAAGACGCGCACATTCGGAATTAGTTGGTGGATCGGGCTGGTTTTATTTGCGGGGATGATTTGTTTGATGTTGGGCGATATTTTACATCGAGATGGCGTAATTGGCTCAAAAACTGATGTTCTGGTAATGGGCACGAATGCTGGATTTAAGCCGTTTGAATATATTGATAATAATCAAGTGGTTGGCTTTGACGTTGATCTGGCGAGGGAAATTGCTAAAAGCTTGGGCAAAGATTTGAAGGTCGAAGATATGTCGTTTGATGGGCTACTTCCGGCGCTGGATAGTGGGCAGATTGATATGGTGGCAGCTGGAATGACAGTGACGCCTGAGCGGGAGAAAAATGCGTTGTTTTCAGATCCGTATTATTCGGCTTCACAGAGAATAATTGTTAAAAAGGGCAGTCCGATTCGTAATAAATATCAATTGCCAGGGCGAAAAATTGGCGTACAGCTGGGTACCACGGGTGACACTTTGGCGTCTAAGATTACTGGCGCATCAGTCACACAATTCCAAACCGCGCCGAGTGTTTTACAGGAATTAAGTTCGGGAAAAATTGAAGCAGTTATTCTGGACGACGCTCCCGCAAAGCAGTATTCGGCTGGATTTTCTGACCTAGAAATCTTACCGGGCGCGCTCAGTGATGAAAGTTATGCGATTGCTATTAAAAAGGACAATAAAGACCTCCTAGAAAAGGTCAATAAAGAAATTGCCAAGATGAAAAAAGATGGTCGCTATGAAAAGCTGATCCGCAAATATTTTGGTGAGGAGGCTAAATCGTGAATTTTTGGGAAGTGATTTTTGGCGGCGGTCGATGGCTATTTTTATGGCATGGATTAGAGGTGACGCTGGTTTTGACTGTGTTGTCGCTGATTTTAGGATCGGCAATTGGTGTGCTTGTCGCCCTGATGCGTACGTCGAATTTACGACCATTTGGCAGGATGAAAACAAGCAGACTCGCGAACTTTAATCCACTGGCTAGTTTGGGAAAAATTTATGTCGATATTATTCGCGGCACGCCACTTTTGGTCCAGCTATTGATTATGTATTACGTCGTTTTTGGGTCGTATCAATTTATGCCGAAGATTTTTGTGGCGGCGGTGGCATTTGGAATAAATAGCGGCGCGTACATTGCTGAGATTATTCGTGGCGGAATTCAGAGTATTGACAAGGGGCAAATGGAAGCGGCCAGGTCTTTGGGCTTGAGCAATTGGCAGGCAATGCGGCTAGTTATTTTGCCGCAAGCAATGAGAAATTCGTTGCCGGCGTTGATTAGCGAATTTATTGCGCTATTAAAGGAAACTTCGGTTGTTGGTTGGATTGGCTTGAATGATATTATGCGAGGCGCGGACAATATTCGTTTTCAGACGGCGACAGCTTTTCAGTCGCTATTTGCCGCTGCGGCGATGTACTTAATTTTGACGGCGATTTTTACGCGAGTAATGGCGCGAGTAGAAAGGAAATTGAAGCATGACGATGATCAGCGTTAAAAACTTGAAAAAAACGTTCGGCACGAATCGAGTTCTTCGCGATATTGACGTGGAAATTGAAGAAGGCGAGATTGTCGTGGTGGTTGGCTCGTCTGGTTCTGGCAAGTCGACGTTCTTGCGTTGCCTGAACTTGCTAGAGGAGCCGACTTCGGGCGAGATTATTGTCGATGGAGTGAAAATTACCGATCCACACGTAAACCTAAACGCCTTGCGTCAGAATATTGGCATGGTCTTTCAGCAATTTAATCTGTTTCCGAATTTGAGTGTGATTGAAAATATTAAATTAGCTCCGAAAAAGCTGCGTAAATTTTCAGATCAAAAAGCGACAAAATTGGCGCGAAGTTTATTGGACGATGTTGGATTGTTGGATAAAGCGGACGCTTCGCCGAATAGTTTGTCTGGCGGTCAAAAACAGCGAGTAGCAATTGCGCGGGCGCTGGCGATGGAGCCGAAAATTATGCTTTTTGACGAGCCAACTTCAGCGCTAGACCCAGAGATGATTGGTGAAGTTTTGGACGTGATTAGGAAAGTTGCCAAAAAGGGAATGACGATGGTAATCGTGACGCACGAGATGAAATTTGCCCGCGAAGTTGGGACTAGGATGATTTTCTTAGACAAGGGCGAAATTATCGAAAATGGCACGCCAGCCCAGGTAATGGATCACCCGAAAACTGAACGTGCCAAAAAATTCTTCGCTAAATAGTCTAAGCGGCCCAGCTATAATTCGCTTAGAACTGGAACTTCCGTCAATTTGTTAACCAGCTGGCCCAGATCAACCTCTGTCATATAACTCGGTAAAATTCGCGTCGTTTTCGGATCGACAAAGCCGCACTTGGCCACTTCCTCGACGCCGTGCGATGTTTGCTCCAAGTCAATGTGCTGGTAATCTTGCCAGTTGGTGATGAGGAAGAAAAATTCCAATTGCTCGTTCGAGCCATGCGCTGATTGTTCGCCCGATTCGGCGAATTGTTGTATAAATAATAACTTACCGATTTCTGGCTCAACACCTGTTTCTTCAATCATTTCTCGGCGTAGACCGTCGAGCAAGCTTTCGCCCATTTCCAAGCCGCCGCCTGGTGTACACCAAAAATTACGCCCTTTGCCATTATTGGCGGTCAATTGTTGGCAGAAAATTTCGCCGTTTTCATTGATAATAATTCCGCGTACGTTTACTCTTCGTCGCATAAAACCTCCTTTGATTGCTAATAGCCAGAGGTCCAATTAGTCTGAACGTACGCCCAATAATTTCATGGTCGGGGTGACTGGATTTGAACCAGCGACCTCACCGTCCCGAACGGTGCGCGCTACCGAGCTGCGCCACACCCCGACGCTAAAAAACAGTATAAAACTAACAGATATTTTTGTCCAATTGTAATTATTAAAATGGAATCGACTAGTCCTCAAATGATATAATATAAGGTGGACTTAAGATGTAAAGGACTATAAATGAAACATATTTTACGAATTTTTAGGGGCTATTGGCTATTGTTTATTATCTTAGTTGGGTTCACGTATGGCGCTGTGATGGCGAATTTGTGGCTGCCGGATAAAATGTCGGAAATTGTCAATAACGGCATTATTAAACAAGATATGTCGGCGATTTGGAATAATGGCTTGATGATGATTTTGGTGACGGCGGCTGGTGGGTTTTGTTCGATTGTCGTGGGTTTTTTGGCGGCGCGAATTGCTACGGGAATGGCGCAGAAATTGCGATTGAAATTGTTTGAACGAATAGAAAGTTTTTCTTTGGCGGATTTTAACAAGTTTTCTACGGCGTCGCTGATTACGCGCTCAACGAATGATATTCAGCAGATTCAAACAACGTCAATAATGCTGCTGAGGATGGCGCTAGTGGCACCGATTATGGCAATTGGCGGTCTGCAAAAAGCCATGAATAATGCGCCCGATTTAAGCTGGATTATCGCTTTGGCGGTATTTATTTTGCTCGTAGTTATCGCTACATTATTTACGATTGCCGTACCTAGGTTTAAGAAATTGCAGACGCTGGTGGATAAACTTAATTTGGTGGCGCGGGAAAATTTGGTTGGACTGAAAGTTATTCGCGCGTTCCATAACGAGAAGATTGAGCAGAAAAAATTCCAAAAAGCTAACGTGGAATTGAATAAGATGAACTTATTTGTGAACCGTTTGATGATGTTGCTTGATCCGATTATGACTTTAGTGATGAACTTTTCGAGTGTGGCAATTGTGTGGTTTGGAGCGCATTTGATAAGTAGCGGCAATTTGCAAATTGGTAATATGATGGCGTTTTTGGAATACGCGATGCAGGTTATAATCTCGTTTTTGCTGCTGTCAATGGTGTTTATTATGGTCCCGCGAGCTGCCGTATCGGTACGTCGAGTTGGGGAGGTTTTAGACACTTTGCCGTCGATTACTGACCCGAAGTCGCCGAAAAAATTACCAAAAGATGCCAAGGGAAAAATTGAGTTTAAGAACGTTACGTTTACTTATCCTGACGCAGATTTGCCGGTGCTTTCGGATATTAATTTTGTAGCTGAACCTGGTCAGACAACGGCGTTTATTGGTAGTACTGGCTCGGGAAAATCGACGCTGATAAATTTGATTCCTCGTTTCTATGATGTTTCGGCGGGGCAGATTTTGCTTGATGGCGTGGATATTAGAAATCTAAAATTGGAAGATTTGTCTGGCCAAATTGGTTACGTGCCACAAAAAGGCGTGCTGTTTAGTGGTACGGTTGCTAGTAATATCAAATACGGCAATACTGAGGCTAGTGATAAGTTGGTTGAAAAAGCGGCCAAAATTGCCCAAGCGGAAGAATTTATTAGCGAATTAAAAAATGGCTATAAAAGTGAAATCGCTCAGGGCGGTAGCAATGTTTCTGGCGGTCAGCGCCAGCGTTTGTCGATCGCGAGGGCTATTGCGGTTGAGCCGAATGTTTACATTTTTGACGATTCGTTTTCGGCGCTTGATTTTAAGACCGACGCGAAGTTACGGGCTGCGCTTGCAAAGGAAACTAAGAATAAAACTGTGTTAATTGTCGGTCAGCGAATTAATACGATTATGAATGCCGATAAAATTATTGTGCTTAATGAGGGAAAAATTGTTGGTCAGGGAACGCATCAGGAATTGATGAAAGATTGTGAAGTTTATCAAGAAATTGCCGCTTCGCAACTCTCGGAAGACGATTTACAGAAAATGTCTATTGCTGCGAAAGGAGTGTTGTAATGTCTAGGCAAACCACGAAAAAACGTCAGCAAGTACGAATGGGCGGCCCGATGGGCGGAATGGGCACTGGCGAAAAGGCTAAAGATTTCAAGGGAACGGTTAAGAAGCTGATCAAATATTTGTCGGATTTTCGATGGCAAATGTTGATGGTGTTGGTTTTTGCAATTGGGAGCACGATTTTTGCGATTGTCAGCCCGAAGATTTTAGGCGGCGCGACGAATCAAATTGTGGATGATTATGCCAATATGAAAGCCTACGAGGCGATTACTAGCAAATTGCCAAAGGGCGTTTCTTTACCGGCGGGAACTACTGGCGCGGACGTTTTGAACCGATTGCCGAATAAGTCGGAGATTGAAAAACAGATTCCGTCCAGTCAACTTGAGTCGATTAAAAAGCTAGATCTTAGTCGGCGTCCAGAATTTCATTTTGACGCTATTTGGCGAATAATTATTTTGCTAGTCGGAATGTATGTGTTGAGTGCGATTTTTCGCTATATCCAAACGTGGATAATGACTCAGGTGACGCAAACCGTAACTTTCAGAATGCGACAACAATTGTCAGAAAAAATAAATCGCTTGCCGCTGAGCTATTTCGATAAGCAAACTTACGGCGAAGTTCTTAGTCGCATAACTAATGATGTTGATACGATCAGCCAAACGCTAAATCAGAGTTTGTCGCAAATTTTAACTTCAACGGTTACGGTGCTGGGAATTTTGGTGATGATGTTTTCGATTAGTTGGCAGATGTCGCTAGTTGCGCTGCTGGTGCTTCCGCTGGCGGGTGGTGTGATTACGCTAATTGCAAAGAGTTCGCAAAAACAATTTTTACGCCAACAAACGCAACTTGGCGAACTTAATGGACACATTGAAGAAATGTATGGCGGACATCAAGTGATGCGCGTCTTTAATGGCCAGAAAAAATCGATTGCTAAGTTTTCTAAGATCAATAATCGGCTTCAGGATAGTGCTTGGAAGGCTCAATTCTTTTCCGGCTTGATTCATCCGATTATGAATTTTATCAGCAACATTGGCTACGTTGCTATGACAATTTTGGGTGGTTGGCTGGCAATTAATGGTCGGCTAAAAATCGGAGACATTCAGGCGTTTATTCAATACGTCGACCAGTTCAATCAGCCGTTAGTTCAGGTTGCTAATATCGCTAATATTTTGCAATCGACAGCTGCTGCCGCCGAGAGAGTATTCGAGTTTTTGGACGAGCCAGAAGAAGCGGTTGAATCGAATAACTTGGTAAAATTGTCCGACATAAAAGGCGAAGTTGAATTCGACAATGTCGTCTTTGGATATAAGCCAGATCAGACTATCATCAAAGGTTTGTCGGCGCACATTAAGCCAGGTCAGCGCGTAGCGATTGTTGGTCCGACTGGCGCTGGAAAAACGACGCTGGTTAACTTGCTAATGCGATTTTATGAGATCAATAGTGGTTCGATTAAAATTGACGGCGTGGATATTCGTAAAATGAAACGTAGCGATGTGCGTCAAATGTTTGGCATGGTGCTGCAGGATACGTGGCTGTTTAATGGCACGATTCGTCAGAATTTGATGTATGGCAATCCAAAAGCTACCGAGGAAGAAATGATAAAAACCGCCGAAGAAGCGCACGTTGATCATTTTGTGCGGTCGCTGCCGGGTGGCTATGATATGGTCTTGGGCGAGGAGGCTGCCAATATTTCTCAGGGAGAAAAGCAGCTGCTGACAATTGCCAGGGCGATGCTAGAAAAAGCGCCGATGTTGATTTTGGACGAAGCAACAAGCTCGGTTGATACGCGCACCGAAGTCCTTATTCAAAAAGCAATGGAGAAGTTGATGCAGGGAAAAACTAGTTTTGTTATCGCGCATCGTCTGAGTACCATTCGCGATGCCGATTTGATTTTGGTGGTTAAGGACGGGAATATCATCGAGCAGGGCAATCACGAAACTCTGCTGAAACAAAATGGATTTTACGCCGAGCTTTATAATAGTCAGTTTGCTGAGTAATTGACTACTACTTTTTATATAGTGATATTTTTGTAGCTTTTGGTGTGTGTAAATCGAAATTAATATCAGTTTTCTGGACAATTTCATAATAAGGCGGAATTGATGGGTTTTTCGGAAGTTCAATTATTTTTCCGTCGTTAAATAGTTGTCCTTGTCGATAGACATTGTGAATAAACGGCACGTTTGGCTTTACTTTTCTTAAGCGATATAGCGCTGATTTATGCCATGTTTCGCCATTTTTAACGACTTCAGGTTGCGTATGCCATTGCCCCATAATACATAATGTTAATAGGGAATCGTCAATTTTAAGGATATTTTTAGCTAGCTCTTCTTCTCGCGCTTGAGGGCTTGCTGATATAATGGCGTCCTCGTCTAAATTATCAAAAAATGTATCAATAAAAATAAGTTCTTTAAGTTGGTTTTGCTGTAGAAGAATTGCTATCGTCTTTATCATTTCAAGAGATAAAATGCTTGAATCAAAAAGGTCTTCATCAACTAAGGAAAAATCGCAAGAGCCGGTCTTTACTGAATTGATGAAGTTAGACACGGCGGGGCTGGCTTCAATAGCTAATCTCTTTACGTCAAGTTTCTTAACCAGAGTGTAGATGATGTCGGAATTTTCTTTAATGCCGTGGATTTCACCATATACAATTATGTTTGATTTTCGCAAAACAGATTGAAGCGAATTTAACTGTTTTATGTCCAGTTGTTTCGGTAAAAATGTTTTGATAATGTTGTGGTTATTCATAGGTGCTAATTGATAGTTTACTTCATAAAACTGTAAATATATAGGGCTGCGTCGTTGATAGTTTGTCGATATTTGGTGAACTATTTATAATTAAGTAATGAATATCGCAGGCCAACTCCTCACTAAATACCCGATCATTTCCGACCAAGTCGACATAAAAGAACTTGGCGCGCTTTTAAGAGAGTTGGAAAAAACTTTACGTCGTGGCGCTACTGGAAACATTGTGGAGTTTGGCTGTTATGTTGGCACAACTAGTTTGTTTATTCGCCGATTATTGGACGCTTATAATTTTACGGGCGAGTTTCACGTTTACGATTCGTTTGCGGGATTGCCAGAAAAAACCCAGAAGGATAATAGCGCCGCGGGTGATCAATTTAAGGCTGGCGAGTTATTAGCGCCGCGTAAGACATTTGTCCAGAATTTTAAGAAAGCGGTGTTGAAGTCGCCGATTATTCACAAAGGCTGGTTCTCTGATTTTACTTCTGATGACGTGCCGGAAAATATTATGTTTGCGTTTTTTGATGGCGATTTTTATGAGTCAATTGTCGATTCTTTCCGGGTTTGTGAAAGTAAGTTTAATAAAGACGTGATAATTATTGTCGATGATTACGCAAATGAAGCTCTGCCGGGTGCCGCAAAAGCTACTGATGAATGGCTGAAAGTTAATCGACAATTCGTGGCCAGGACTGAAGCTAGTCTGGCAATTATCTCCTCTTGCCCAAAAACATAAACGTGTTACAATTAAAACATCACTAATATAAACAGGGGAGGGTTGTGATGGACGAACCAATTCACATCACGTCTGAAATAGGAAAACTTAAGACCGTTCTATTGCATCGGCCAGGTGAAGAACTGGAAAATTTGACGCCAGACTATCTGACCGATCTTTTATTTGACGATATTCCATATCTGAAAGTGGCGCAGGCTGAACACGATGCTTTTGCGGAAGTATTGAGAAGTCGTGGAATCGAAGTTCTGTATCTGGATCAATTGGTCGCCGAGGCAATTAACACAGATCAATTGCGTGAACAATTTGTCGATGAAATGTTGGCTGCTTCTAAGCAGGATTCACGCCGCGTTACTCAAACACTGCGTCAATTCTTGTTGGATTTGCCAACTCACGCTATGATCCGCAAGATTATGGCTGGTGTTCGCAAGGATGAAATTACTTTGCCTCCAGATCAGCATCAGCAGCTTCATAATATGATCGAGAAAAATCGTTATCCGTTCTATCTCGATCCAATGCCAAACCTATACTTTACACGCGACCCAGCTGCCGCAATTGGTAACGGTTTGACAATCAATAAGATGCACTGGACGGCTCGTCGTCGTGAGTCGCTATTTATGCGCTACATCATCGACCATCATCCACGCTTTGCTAATCGTGCGCCAGTTTGGTATAACCGCACAGAGAAATTCTCAATGGAAGGCGGCGACGAATTAGTATTAAGCGATAAGGTTATGGCAATTGGCGTCTCAGAGCGAACAACCGCTGAGGCAATTGAAAAGATGGCAACCAAGCTGTTTGCTGGCTCGAAATTCGAGAAAGTCATTGCTATGGAGATTCCAAAATCTCACGCCTTTATGCACCTAGATACCGTGTTTACGATGATTGATCGTGATAAGTTTACGATTCACCCAGAAATTCGCGACCATGGCGGCAGGATGAATTGTTTCATTTTGGAGAAGGTTGAAGGTCAGCCATTCCCACGAATTACACACGAAACAGATTTGGAACACGTCTTGAGAGTTGCGCTGGGCTTGCCAAGTGTTACGTTGATTGAGTGTGGCGGTGGCGATCCAATTGCTGCTGCTCGTGAGCAATGGAATGATGGTTCAAACACTTTGGCGATTGCGCCGGGTGTTGTGGTGACTTATGATCGCAACTACGTAACTAACCAGAAATTGCGCGAAAACGGTATCGAAGTTATTGAAATTAGTGGCGCTGAGCTTGGACGCGGTCGTGGCGGTCCACGCTGTATGAGTATGCCTCTAGTACGAGAGGATGTATTCTAATGGCTCAGAGTTTGAAAGGACGATCGCTGCTGACTTTAGGCGATTATACCGCTGAAGAGATTCGCTTGCTATTGGACACGGCTCGTGAATATCGTCGATTGAAATATGCCGGCATTCCGCACCGAATTCATGAGGGTAAAAATGTGGCTTTGTTGTTCGAAAAGACTTCAACGCGAACACGTTGCGCATTTACGGTGGCGGCTAACGATCTTGGAGTTGCGCCAGAATACCTTGGTAAAGATGATATTCAATTGGGTAAGAAAGAAACGGTTGAAGATACCGCTAAGGTCTTGGGTCGAATGTTTGATGGAATTGAGTTCCGTGGCTTTGATCACGCGACTGTTGAGGAATTGGCGCGTCACGCTGGCGTTCCGGTATGGAATGGATTGACCGATAAGTTTCATCCAACACAGATTTTGGCAGACTTCATGACAATTGAAGAACATGTTGGAAAACTGAAGGGAACTAAGTTGGTATTTGTTGGTGATGGTCGTAACAATATGGCGAACTCGCTGATGATCGGCTCGGCTATTATGGGGCTTGATTTCCGTATTTTAGCACCTCGTGAATTGCATCCAGATCAGGCTTTGGTTGATAAGGCAAATCATTTTGCCAGGTCAAGCCACGCACGTATCACCATCACTGACAACTTCGAAGAAGCTTTGCGCGGTGCTGATGTAATTTACACGGATGTCTGGGTTTCAATGGGTGAAGAAGATAAGTTTGCTGAGCGCATTAACCAATTGCGACATTTCCAAGTTAATCGCCAGATGATTAATCTGACGGGAAATCCTGAGGTCAAGTTTATGCACTGTTTGCCAGCATTCCATGACGCATTGACGATTACTGGAAAGAAGATTCAGGAAGATTTCGGTTTAGATTCAATGGAAGTGACGGATGAGGTGTTCCGCTCGCCACATTCGATAGTTTTTGATCAAGCGGAAAATCGTATGCATACAATCAAGGCTGTGATGGCTTTGACATTGTAGTTGTTGTCGTAATAAGGAGGTTAAGGAGGCTCCGAGGCAATGGTAGAAAAAATTAAAAAGGCAAAGCAGAAGCTTCGATCACCGTCGGCGTTTACTATTTTGTTTGTCGTGATCATCGTTATGGCGGCATTGACGTGGGTTGTTCCTTCTGGACTATATAAGACAAACGAAGATGGCGATCGTATAGCTAATTCGTATCACGTAGTCGACAAAGATCGAACCGTCACGGAAGAAAAAGACGGTAAAAAGGAAGAGGTCAAAAAACACGACCAGCAAGGTTTGTGGGACGTCTTTACTGCACCTATTAAAGGTATGTCAGACAAGCTTGATGTTATCGTCTTCGTGATGGTGCTCGGCGGATTCTTAGGCGTCACTATGAAAACTGGTGCGCTTGACGCTTCTCTTGGCGCACTGCTCCGAAAGATGAAGGGCAAGGAAAAGTGGCTCATCCCGATTCTGATGATTTTATTCGCTATCGGTGGTACAACTTACGGTATGCAAGAAGAAACTGTGGCGTTCTATGCGCTCGTCATACCGATGATGATAGCTGCTGGCTACAATGCAATGACTGGTGTGATGGTTATCGTGTTGGGTGCTGGTACCGGTGTGCTCGGCTCGACAATCAACCCATTCTCTACTGGTGTTGCGGCAAAAACCGCAGATGTGAAATTGGGTAGCGTTATTCCAATAATGTCTATAATCTTAGTGCTCTGTTTGATTGCTGCGATTATCTTTACTATGCGTTATGCCGCAAAAGTTAAGGCAGGCAAGTACAAAGAAGATGTTCGCTACAAGCCAGCTACGGCTGCTCTCGACACGACAAACGTACCAAAATTCACTGGTCCACGAAAAGTCGTTATGTCCGTGTTTGCTATTACGTTTGTGCTAATGATTCTTTCCTTGATTCCATGGGGAAGTTGGAATATCACATTCTTCGCTGATATGTTTGAATGGGCTGCAGGTTTGCCAGTCATTGGCGCGGTACTTGGTGTAGTCCACAGTGCGGCATTTGGTGATTGGTATTTCAATGAAATCACTGCACTATTCCTAATTTCAACAATTGTCATAACTGCAATTTACTACAAAGAATTTAAGAAAGAGGGTGTTTTCCCAGTTGATACATTTATCGACGGTGTGAAAGACATTTTGCCAGTTGCTTTGATTATCGCAGTGGCAACGGGCGTTTCTGTGGTGATGACTAACGGTGAAATTCAGGACACGATCATCAGCTGGGGTGAATCTCTCCTGAAAGATGCTGGTGGCGGTGTTGTCGGTGTGTTGGCGTATCTATTCTACTTACCAATGTCATTTATCGTTCCGTCATCGTCAGGTTTGGCTGCAGCAACTATGCCGGTTATTGCGCCAATTGCCGACCTGGTTGGCTCAAGCAAAGAAGTTATGGTTGCCGCATTTGCGACAGCGTCTGGCTTGATCAATATGATGGCTCCAACTATCGCGTCGTTGATGGGTGGATTAGCCCTGGCTGGCGTTTCGTATCGCGACTGGCTAAAACGTTCAGCTCCAATTATGGCGATATTTGCTATTATCAGCATCACGGTTATTGCAATTTTCGGAGCACTGTAGCCTATGGATAAGAAGCGTACTATTGTAGTAGCGCTCGGTGGTAACGCCCTGCAACGGCAGGGCGAAGCCGCGTCTGAGCAACAACAACGAGTAGCCGATGAAACGGTTCGTCAACTTTTGCCGTTAATCCAAGCCGGTCATAACGTAGCAATTGTTCATGGTAATGGTCCTCAGGTTGGCAATATTGTGTTGCATGAAGAGGCGATTAACACGCCAGATGTGCCAAGTTTGCCGCTGGAAGATTCTGGCGCTATGAGCCAGGGATTGATTGGCTTTTGGTTGCAACAGGCTTTTCATGACGCCTTTATGGTTAATCAGATGAACAATCGCGCTGTTAGCGTTATAACTCAAACAATTGTTAGCTTAAGCGATCCAGCATTCCAAAATCCAACCAAGCCAATTGGTCCATTCTATTCAGAAGACGAGGCAAAAACCGTCGCTAGCGAACGCGGCTACACGGTAAAAGAAGACGCTGGTCGTGGCTGGCGGCGTGTTGTTCCATCGCCAAAACCTCAGACGATTGTTGAGGCTGATGTGATTAAGGCGTTGGTTCATGCTGGCGTGACGGTCGTTTCAACTGGTGGCGGCGGTATTCCTGTTTTACAAGACGAAACTGGTCAATTAAAAGGCGTCGCTGCGGTTATCGATAAGGACTTCGGTGCAGCAAAATTGGCGGATCTTTTGGATGCTGACACTTTGCTGATTTTGACTTCGGTTGATGCTGCTAAAATTAATTTTGGCAAACCAGATGAGCAATCTCTCGGGGAAGTTTCAATAGAAGAACTTCAAAAGCATATTGACGATGGGCAATTTGCGGCAGGTTCGATGTTGCCAAAAACTCAGGCTGCCTTGTCGTTTCTGGATGGAAAGTCGGGGCGTACGGCGATCATTACTTCGCTAGATAAAACTGCTGAAGCCATTAACGGCTCGGCAGGCACGATAGTTAAATCGTAATAAAAATCAAGAAGTTCCTGTGAATGGCGCAGGAGCTTCTTGTGTTTATGTATGTTTTATTTTATAATATGAAATTATGTTGCAATATCTTCGTTCAACAAATAGTGATTCAATAATTAGCCCGCAAGAAAATTTGCAGTCTGGTTCGTGGGTGCGCTGCGAAAGGTCGAGCGACGAAGAGGTTTCGCAATTGTTGACGCTGGGCTTGGATGAGGATTTGATAAGTGACGCGCTTGACCCGCACGAGGTGCCGCGTATTGAGTTTGATGATGAGTGGACTTATTTGATTGCACGACTGCCAGACACCGACGACGATTTTAACGATTTTACCACGCCGATTTTATTCTGCATCAATAAAGATCATATCGTAACATTGTCCAGAGATAGTTTGGGGCGATTGTGGCAGCCGTTTATCGATAAAGTGCGAATCAGGACAGATCGACAAGTTGAGCTTTTGGTGGCGATGGTTGAGGCGATTTCAACGCAATATCAGAGGCGTGTGGCAACAATTAATCGCCAAATGCGAGCAGCTACGGACAGTATTCATACGCTGAGAGTTAATGACATTGCCACCCTGGCGGAGTATGAGCGCAAATTAAATGATTATCTTGACGCGCTAATTCCGATGAACTGGGCAATCGAGAAACTTCTGGCGACTCAAAAATTGCGACTTAAAGCCGATGACAAGGAAGACGTTGAGGATATTTCGATTGATTTGGAGCAGGTGATTGCGCGTTGTAAAAGTTTGTTGAGGACGATTACTAATGTGCGCGACAGCTATAGGGCGGTGATGGATACGCGCCTTAATGAGACGATTCGCCTGCTAACCGTAATTACCGTAGCTTTGACTATTCCGACGATGATCGCTGGTTTATATGGCATGAACGTGCCGGTTCCAGGTGCCGATAATCCATTGATGTTTTGGGTGATTACCGCAATTAGTGTAGTGCTGGCATTTGTTGTGGGCTATTATTTCCTGCGCCGCCGCTAAAGTTTAATTGCAATTCGACAGATTGCTAATATTGTTTATGTATATTATAATTCTCTCATGATGGTGGGCTATTTTGAACGCAGATCGTTGACTGAAAAGTTGACACAAGCTCAACGAATGCATAAAAACGGTTGGATTAATTTGACCGGTAGTCTTGATGCTACTCGAGTTTCAAAGGCTTTGTCGCTGTCTGCTAATATTGTCCGTGACGTACTGGACATCCATGAATTACCTCGAGCGGAGTTTTCCGATGGCGTTGAATATATTTTTACGCGCATACCGTTTGGTCAAACTGATTCTGGTAAAACGGCGCCGTTTTTGATTGCAATTAGCGGCGGTCATTATATTACAATATCGCCTCATGTTAAATTTTCACCTCTGGAGGTTAGCGATTATTTATTTAGCACAACCGAGCGTCCAGCGGGAGTTTTTGCTGCGAATTTGGCGTATATTATTTCTCAATATGAACAGCGCGTGCATTTGTTAACGGAGCAAATTAGCGATGCTCGTCGGCGACTAAGTCGTCATGAAGTTGAGAATTCGGATTTTATTAAATTTGTCGCAATTGAAGACACACTCAATGAATATCAAAGCAGTTTGGAGGGGATGTCCCGCGTTATTACACAACTAATGGAAAACCGCCGCCATTTATTTAAGACTAGAGATCTGGAAGCCTTGGAGGATGTTGACCTACATATCAGACAAGTTTTAGTGGCAATCAGTTCCAGCACTCACACAATTTCCAGCATTCAAAACGCTTATTCGACAGTTGCTAATAATACGCTGAACCAACGTATGAAGGCATTGACTGCCATAACAATTCTTCTGGCTATTCCAAACGTTTTTTACGGAATGTATGGAATGAATATCGCGTTGCCATTCCAGGGAGAGCCTTGGGCATACCCTGTTATCACCAGTTTTACGGTGTTGTTGATTTTACTTGTTATGTTTGTTGCTAAGCGACTCCGCTTATTCTAATATAGATATAATAAGCATTTTCAAAATGTTTTTGCTTGACGTGCCAATAAACGTTTGGTAACATTGTTAGCATGTCTCGCGCCGAAGCATTAAATTGCTGATATTAAGTGATAAAGGTCGAAGCGCGTGGGGCTGCACATAATAATAAGGAGTGCAAAACACATGCCAATAGCAATCAAATTTGTGCCATCAAGGCGCAAAAAGATCGCGGTGGATGTGGTGCCTGCCGAATGGCAAACATACATAGCACAATAAAAAGTTAGTGCAGTCGCTCCAACGATAGAATAGGGACGACTATAAACAAATCCCGCTCCAAGGCACCGGAGCGGGATTTTGGTTTGTGTGAAAATGCGTTAATCTTTTACTTCAACGCCAGCTTTTTTCAAGGCTTCCTTGACTGATGATTCGATTGAGCCAGAGCTGTCCATCTCGGTATTTTTTCCATTTATGTAGAAAGTTGGTGTTGCGGCAACGCCGTGTTTGCGACCGAGAGCCATATCGAAGTCGATTTTATTTTTAACCCTGTTGCTGGCAATATCGGTTTTATATTGATCGATATTAAGCTTCAATTGTTCAGCATAAGATTTGAAAATGTTGTCGCGTTCTGTAGTGTTGGCGCTTTTCCAAGCGTCCTGATTTGCGTATAGAAGCTCATTCATCTCCCAGAATTTACCCTGTAAACCAGCAGCTTCAGCTACCGCGGCGGCAGCTCGTGCGTTAGGGTGTGAGCTAGCAATTGGGAAATTACGGAAAATTAATCGAACGTGATCTTTGTATTTTTTAGCTAGCGCTTCGGCCTTTGGTGCAGCGGTGCCACAGCCAGGACATTGATAGTCGGCGTATTCGATAATTGTTACTTTGGCGTCTTTGCTACCAATTTCATGATCCGCAATATTGCCATTTCTTGATTCTGCGCTGATAGCTGTGTTCAGCTGATCGCTATTGATATCGCTAATGTTTAGTCGATTTTGTGTCGAAATATAAACCATTCCACCAACAATTGCCACTACAATAATTGCGAAAATTATCCAGCTTTTCTTATTCATTTTACCTCCATTTACTCTAGTAAGTATAGCACGGAATGCGGTACAATAAAACTATGACGATTGTGCTAATTTTTGGATATTTGGTTACTTTGGCGGTTTTGCTGATAGTGCTGGGAGTTCAGCCGAAAACGTCTTCGCATAGCCAATTTGAGCTGCGGCGGAGAAGTGGACTAGGCGATGAAAAGGCTAAAATTCTTTTACAACAAAGGGAGTTTTTACGGGATATTATTTCGTTGCAGCGCGCCGTGGCTTCTTTATGTTTGGTAATTTTAAGTGTTATTAGCGTTTATTTGTTCAATTGGGCGGCTGGACTCGTTTTGTCAATTATAATAGCCCTGGAAATCGGAGCTATCGCGCGAATTGGCTTGTGGCAGAAATATTCACAGCAACTTTATGAAAAATACGAACCGCTAATTTTAACGACAATTGAGCGACATCAAGTAATTTTGTCGTTAATCCGTTCGGTGTCGCCGGTGGTTGGTGATAGTCGGGTGATTGAATCGAAAGAAGAATTGCTGGAAATGGTGGCTCAATCCAGCGGAGTGATTTCGTCTTCTGAGAAAAAGCTTATTGCTAACGGACTGAAGTTCAACGATATGAAAGTCGAGGAAATTATGACGCCGCGAAGCATGATTGAATCGGTGCCCATGAATGAACTTCTCGGGCCGCTAGTGCTTGATGATCTTCATAAAAAAGGGTATAGCAGATTTCCTGTCATTGATGGCGATATTGATCATGTTGTTGGTATGCTGAGAATTCAGGATTTGCTGACAATTGATCGTAAAGCAAAATCTCATCGTGCGGAAACAGCCATGAGTAAAGACGTCTATTATATTCGTGAAAATCAAACTCTACAGCACGCCTTGGCTGCATTTTTGAAAACGCAGCACCACTTGTTTATTGTTGTAAATGAGTTTCGAGAAACAGTTGGTCTACTGAGCCTAGAAGACGTAATTGAAGCGCTATTAGGTCAGAAAATCATTGACGAATATGATGTTTATGGAGATCTCCGTAAAGCCGCTACGGCTAATCCGCAGAAAAATAATCTGCCCACAAAAACTCGACGAGATGTTTAATTCTGGGAATTTGCCCAGATTATGCTATAATAACAGATATGAAAAATAGAATTTTGGCGGCAGAAACTTCTAAAAAAGTTAGTGAGAATATTACAGTTGCGGGCTGGGTTCATTCCAGGCGTGATCATGGCGGGTTGATTTTTATTGATTTGCGCGACCATACGGGTTTGGTTCAGTTGGTTATTAACCCTGATAAAAAAGATGCTTTTTCTTTGGCGGAAAGCTTACGAGATGAGTTCGTGGTTCGTGCTTGTGGCGTGGTTGCGGAGCGTGGCGAAGGTCTGAAAAATCCGAATATTGCCAGTGGTGATGTGGAAATTGTTGTGGACAATTTGGAGATTTTGAACCGAGCTGAAACTTTACCAATTCAGCCATTTGCCGAGGACAATCAAGCCGGCGAAGAGCTAAGATTCAAGTATCGTTATCTTGATTTGCGTCGTCCAAAAATGCAAAACATGCTTAAAAAACGCGCCGAAATGTATCGTCGAATCCATGAATATATGGACAATCGAGATTTTATTGAAATTCAAACGCCAATTTTGGCTAATTCAAGTCCTGAGGGTGCGCGTGATTTTCTAATTCCGAGCCGTTTGCAGGAAGGGAAATTTTACGCCTTGCCACAAGCTCCACAGCAGTTTAAGCAGCTGCTGATGGTTGGTGGTGTGCCGCGTTATTATCAGTTGGCGGCTTGTTTCCGTGACGAAGATCCGCGAGCAGATCGCTTGTACGGCGAGTTTTATCAGCTTGATTTGGAGATGAGTTTTGCTGAAAATGGTGAAGAAGTTCGCACTGAAGTTGAGCCTTTGATGAAGCAATTGGCGACTGATTTTGCTGGTAAAAAATTGTTGGATTTGAGCGATTTGGCGGTTGGTGATGGCAGTCCAATTCCGCGAATTTCGTATCGCGACGCCATGGAAACTTACGGTTCTGACAAGCCGGATTTGCGATTTGGTATGGAATTGATAGAATTGACGGATGTGTTCTCTGAGACTGAGTTTGGCGTATTTAAAAATGCTGAATGCATTAAGGCTATTTGCGTAAAAAATGGCGCAAGTTTGAGTCGCAAGCAAATTGACAATTTCACCAACATCGCTAAGAGTGAGGGTGCTGGCGGTTTGGCATACATCACATATCAAGACGGCGAAGCAAAATCTCCAATTGCGAAATTCTTGAGCGAGAGGGAATTGGCTGACATTCAGCAGAAAACTGGTGCGGTTGATGGCGATGCAGTGTTCTTTGGCGCTGATTCTCGCTCGGTTGTTAACGCGGTGTTGGGGCGCTTGCGCAATGAATTTGCCTTGCACTTTAATCTTAAGGACCCATCGGTCGTGGCGTTTGCTTGGATTATTGATTTTCCGTTTTATGAATGGGATGAGCGTAGTAAGAATCTTGACTTTGGACATAATCCGTTCAGTATGCCAAAGGGCGGTTTGCAGGCTCTGGAGTCTGCTGAAACTGACGCCGAAAAATTATCCATTGTCGCTGATCAGTTTGATATGGTGATGAATGGCTATGAGATTTGCTCTGGCGGCGTTCGCAACCATAATCCAGCGGTGTTATATAAAGTGTTTGGTTTGCTGGGCTTCAGTGAATCTTATGTTGAAGAAAAGTTTGGTGCTATGTTGGGTGCTTTCAAATACGGCGCTCCGCCTCACGCAGGATGCGCTTTTGGCGTTGATCGTATTTTGATGGAACTGACCGATGAGCAAAACGTCCGCGAGACTTTGGCGTTTCCAAAGAATGGCTCTGGCGTGGATATGATGATGAATTCACCATCGGTTGTCGACCCTGCTCAGCTGCGCGAATTAGGTTTGTAGAATATTTGCAATATTGATCTACCGTTTTGGTTGTGTTAGTGTGAGGGTATGAAAAAGGCTATAGTTACCACTACTATAATTGTAGCTCTCATAGTGAGTGTAGGTGGTAGCTTATGGCTAAAGACTCGTCTAAACGCTCAAGCAGTTGCTGAAGTAGCTCAGGAGCAAAAGCAGGAGCAACCAAAGAGCAAGTATGATGTTGGTCCTGTAGACGCTGGCGAAATTCTGGAACTGGTCAATACCGAACGCGCACGGATCGGGGTGGCGCCATTAACGAGCGACGAAAATATACACATGAGTGCGCAGCTAAAATCTGACGATATGTTAGCTAAGGGATACAAACAGCACAATATACCAGGTACAGATAATTGGTATTCATTAGAGATGGCAAACCTAATGAGTAAAGCTGGTTGTCATACGGTTAGTGAAAATTTTTACTGGGCTGATTTCGAGTCAACAAGCAGAGATGCTTTTAACTGGTGGATGAACTCAGAACCACACCGCAAAGCGATACAAAACCCAGATTATACGAAAATTGGACTTGGCGTCAGCCGCAGTAGTGACAATAGCAAAACATACGCAGTTCAGCATTTTTGTATTTCAAGATAACAGTTAGTATATAGCACAAACCCCAAATCTCCTTTTGTCTCGAAAGGAGATTTTTCTTATGAATGACAACGCGTCATACCGTCAATACTTGCAGCACCATGCTCTTAATAACCCTGGGGCAGCCAGGCGTGCCGAAGCGCAAGCCCTTCTTAACCAAGTAGGTGATGACGGTAACCTTAATGGTAATTTCTTAATGGGTCAAAAAGTAGACCGAGGCTGGTTCAGATCACCAGACGTTAGAGAACAAACATCAAATGGATATACCGCTTCAACTCTTAATCGTTCGGTCAACCCATGGTGGATGAATTCATATGCCAGTTAGCGAGACAGGTACAACAAAAAAACAGGCCTACCGCCTGAATCTTTTGCAGAAACATTTTAGCTAATGCTTTATTTTAACCTGTAGTGTTATATTGAAGTACCGAAACGGTACAGTAGAAGTATATACAACTAAAGCAATATTGTAAACCCCAAAAGTAAACGATATACTGAAAATAATTAAACAAGGATATCACACAATGAAACAATCATATTCTATAGGTCTAGACATCGGCACGGGTAGCGTAGGATGGGCGGTCATCAACGAAGATTTCAGTCTGCGTAGACATAAACATCAGAACATGTGGGGAGCAAATTTATTTAATGAAGCTCAAAAGGCTGAACTAAGACGATCATTCCGCTCATCGCGCAGAAGGCTCGCCAGAAGAAAGAGACGTATCACGCTATTGCAGCAAATATTCAACAATGAAATCTGCAACGTCGATCCCAATTTCTATCTACGCCTGACAGAATCCATGCTCTACATAGACGATAAAAGCTCGTCCTTAGATCTTGACGCCAACATATTATTCTCAGATCACACATTTACAGATAAGATATATAGGGAAAAATATCCGACAATTTACCACTTACGCAGCGAACTATTTCACAACCCAGGAAAACAAGATATTCGCTTAATTTATTTGGCGTTACATCACATTATTAAATATCGTGGCAATTTCTTAATCGAAGGAGGAGTAGACGGCGTAATTTCGTCATTCGATAGCCAAAACTTGCAAAAATTCATGGAGTTTATTGGAGCTGGAGATAAAGAAGCTAAGCAGATTAAGTCCATCTTTCTAAACCAATCTCAAACGCGAAGCGCTCGAAAATCAAGTATAATTCAGCTGTTACAACCTTCTGCTGACAGTAAAAACATTATAAGCGAAGCTGTTGGTGCAGCAATTGGACTAAAATGGAATGCAGAAAAATTGTTTGATGATAAATCCCTTGAAATAAAAGGAGAATTTTCTGATAAGAATTACGAAGATCAGCGAGACGACATAGCCGCAGCAATCGGCGACGATCGATACGAGTTGATAGAAACCTTAGAATCGGTCTATCAATGGACAATTTTTAGTCAGTTTATCAGGAAAGATAGCTGCCTGTCTGACATCATGGTCGAAAAGTATGACGCTTACCGTCAGGATTTATCAGACCTCAAAGGGCTATTCCGAGATTTTCTCTCTAAAAAAGAATATAAATCATTTTTTCACGGAGATGCTTCAAAATTTGATTTATACAACAGGCACAAGATTGACGCAGACGATCTATATAAATCAATTAAAAAACACTTAGGCGAATCGGCTAAAGATGATGCGCGATATCAAAGATTTGAGAAACGGGCGGAATTGGGCGAATTTCTATCCAGACAGCGAATACGTGACAATGGTGCCATACCACACCAAATTCATCAATACGAGCTTGAGAAGATTATAGATAATCAAGCAACCCATTATCCATTCTTGGCGCAAAATCGCGATAAGATTATTAGCATTTTCACATTTAAATTGCCGTATTACATCGGACCATTAAAAACGGGTGGTGATTTTGCCTGGTCAATCAAAAAGAAAGACGGCGTAATTTATCCGTGGAATTTTAATGAAATCATAGACGACGAAGCTTCAGCTGAAGAATTTATCGGGAGAATGCGCAACAAGTGTACATATTTACCAGATAAAGATGCACTTCCCAAGAATTCATTACTTTATCAAGAATATGAGTGCCGAAATGAACTAAAAAATGTAACAGTTAACGGAAAAAGGTTAAGCCCAGATATTCAAAATCGCATAATTGACGAGCTATTCACGAAAGAATATTCCGTTAACTATAAAAAACTTGCAAAATATCTTTACGACAATCAAATATACGACACTAGTTCGCTAGTTATTACTGGAACAGCCGACGATAAATCTTTCATGTCGTCACGAAAATCGTACATAGATTTTACTAAGAAAATTGGGATTGAAATCACGCCAGAAAACAAAGCGGCAATTGAGGAAGTAATAAAATGGATAACTCTATTTGAAGACAAGAAAATCCTGTCAAAAAAACTACAAAAATATAATGACATTTTTAGCAAAGACCAGATCGATAGTATTTTGAAGCTAAAATATACAGGCTGGGGAAGACTATCCAGTGAATTACTTGACGGAATTGCGGCGCACACTCGTTATGGAAAAATGACAGTTATTGAAGTAATGCGTCAATGTTCTGATAATTTTATGCAAATTATCCAAAGTGACCGATATGAATTCAAAAAAATCATAGAAGACGCTCTTTTGAAAGATGCTACCCCAGAAATCACCTATGATGATATTAAAAATCTCGCAGCATCTCCGGGGATTAAGCGCGCCCTCTGGCGAAGTGTTCGGATTATAGATGAAATTGTCGATACGATCGGCTATGGTCCGAAACTGATTAGCATTGAGATGGCGCGAGGCGAAGAGGAAAAAGTCAGAACAAAAAATCGATATTCTCAGCTAGAAAAGATGTATAAAGAATTATACGGAAAAGAATATAATAAATCCGATATAAAGCCTCAACTAGAAAATTATAAAGATTGCCTTGATAAGAAAAAATATTATCTGTATTTCTTACAAAATGGCAAATCTGCATACTCAGGTAAAAAACTAGACATTGAAAACGGACTTAAAGATTGCGAAATCGATCATATTTTACCGCGTTCATTGACAAAGGATGATTCTCTAGATAACACAGTCTTGGTATTGCGAGAAGAAAACCAGCTAAAGCTTGACGATTACCCAATATCGCCCGACGTTCAAAAAAAGATGTTGCCAATCTGGATGTCTTTAAAAAACGCCAAATTTATGTCACAGCTCAAGTTCCAGCGATTAACTAGCCAGAAGCAGCTATCAGACGACCAGATATATGGCTTCATTAATCGCCAATTAGTTGAGACACGACAAATTACCAAGCACCTGGCTAGAATGCTAACCGAAAAATACAAAGACTCATCAACAGAGGTGTTTACTATTCGCGCTGGCATGAGTTCCGAATATCGCCGCATTCACGACTTGCCAAAATGCCGCGAAGTAAATGACCTCCACCACGCGAAAGATGCCTACTTAGCGGCAACTCTAGCCCAATATGTAAAAGTTCGCTATCCAAAGCTTGATAAAGAGTTTATCTACGGAGAATATAAGAAATTTAAATCCGACAAAAAGAAAAATAACAGGGAATACGGCAGCTTTATTTTATCGTCAATGAAATATAATTTTACCAACACAAATACTGGTGAAATTGTCTGGCAGGGTAAATCATCCTGCGAAATCATTGATAAAACGATGAAATACAATGACTGCTTGATTACGAGAAAAACCGAGATTGGCGATAATCAATTCTATGATCAAACCGTCTACAGTAAAAACTCAGGCAAGAAGATGATAGTAAGAAAAGCTCACCTACCAGTCAATAGGTACGGTGGATATTCTGGCAAAAAAGCAGCTTACTTTGCGATGATCAATTATTTGAAGCAGTCAAACAAAAAAGAATCTCCCACAACTGAGATAATCAGCATTCCGACGCAAATATACACCTTAGAGAAGACTCACCCAGGATCGATAGATAAATATATCCAAGATAATTATAAAGATGCCGTAGTGCTTCTACCAAAAGTACCAATCAACCAAAAAATTGAGTATGACGGCAACGAACAATTCATCGTTGGCAGTAAAGAAGTTACTAACGCCAAACAATTAAAACTTCCTTACGATATCGAATATGCCATTGCAATAGCACTAAAGCGCGGAATTCCACGCGTTACGATTTCAGAAGAACAAGCCGACGAAGATGATAAATTACGCGACAAACGCAATAGACAAATCGAAAAAAGAGCTAAGGTTATTGATGGAATAAATCGCTTTTGGAAAGTTTACTCTGATAAGCTCGCTAATCAATATCAACAATTCGGAAAGGCGGGGGATAATGCTCGCAGTGCGGCGCCGGAATATGACAAATTATCAATAGACGACAAGATAAAGGCTATTAAACTAGCGCTAAGAGCTACCCGCGCCGGGTCTGAGCGTGCTGATATGCAAACAAACTTTCCAGAGCTAAAGTTGCCGAATGGATTCGGAAGAATGCGAGAAACTCTCGACCCAACCAAACTTACCTTTGTTTACGAATCCATTACCGGGCTACACCGTCGAAAGCTAAACGGAAAATCATTAGGACATAAGCGTTAAGATATGTCTTGGCGAACTGTAATCGTCAAAAATCGCTGTAAATTAAGCTATAAAAATGATTATATGCTTATTATTAGCGACGGCAATGAAAAAACACTCCACATAAGTGAAATTGGCACTTTAATAATTGAAAATACCGCTGTTAATCTGACGGCTTATCTACTGTGCGAATTATCTCGCTATAAAGTCAAAGTGATATTCTGCGATCATCAGCGTAATCCGTATGGAGAGATAATTCCTTATTACGGATCTCACAATGTAAGCAAACAGATGTCAAAACAAAGCCAGTGGTCGCAATCGACCAAAAACAGTTTATGGAAAACAATCGTTACTCAAAAGATAATTAAGCAAGCTCAGGCGATCTATAGAGAAACTGGCAATAGTTCCGCCTGTGAAGCGCTAATGAACTTCGCCGCGAACGTATCTCCCGGAGATCTCACCAATAGGGAAGCTCATGCAGCCAAGCTTTACTTCAAAGAATTGTTTGGTCCAAAATTTTCACGAGACAGTTCTAATGATATAAATGCGGCATTGAATTATGGCTACGCTATTCTTTTGTCTGCCTTCAATCGAGAGATCACGGCTGCTGGATATTCAACAACTATAGGCGTCAATCACTGCAATGAATACAACCCGTTCAATCTTACTTGTGACCTCATGGAGTCGTTCAGACCCATAGTCGACAGCGAAGTTTACAAATGCCGCAACTTTGCGTTCGACGACTTCTTTAAGAGCAGACTGATTGAAATTCTTAACCATAAAGTTGTTATCCTCGGCAAAGAACAGTTCCTGTCAAACGCTATCAGTATCTACGTGAAGCTATTTTTCAGGACAATGGAAACAGGGGACGACGAGCTACCTGAGTATGAATTAATATAACTATGAGAGTACGCTATATGAGAATGATTATATTCTTCGACTTACCAATGACCAATGCTAACGAGCGTAAAACATACACCACTTTTCGCAAAAGACTCACTCAAGAAGGATTTGTTATGATGCAACAATCTGTCTACACTAAATTGGTACTCAATTCCACAAATGAAAAATCAACTCACGACAGAATCAAAAAAATAATACCAGAAAATGGCATAGTTCAATTATTGACCGTAACCGAAAACCAATTCGCATCGATGGAATATCTGGCTGGAAAATACGATGAATTATCAATTCAAAATACAGACAGGACAGTAATTTTATGAGAATTAAAGTTTCAGGATTCGATAATACAGTATCGATACCAGAGAATGGGGGAATTGCGACACTAGCCATCCACAATGATTTGTTTTTTAGAAAAATTATAGAAAATATACTTGATACATACACAAAAAGAGAAGAGAATAATCGCATTGTGATTTACGACGATGAGCACAATCCGCTAGACATAACAAAAGACTCACTAATAATTACCGACATATATTCATACGACTTATCCAGCCGAACTATTACTGCGGCGTTATATAAAAACATTCAGGACAACAGCGATATAGATCAGACAAAAATAGAGCAAATAGAATCGAGCATATTTGATATCCTTGATAATATAAATATCGATTTCTCACAAAATTTGAGTTACCAATCAACCATTTCCATGAATGACATCTTAAAGATGGCGCATGTGGGACTGGAGGTAAATTTAAGGAATAACTATATTGATAGACTTTATGGTATCATAGATTCAGCGCAACAATTACTGTCAAAACAGCTAGTAGTTTTGGTCAATCAGCGCCAACTATTATCACATAGTGAGTTGCGAGCTCTTTTACAATACGTAGAAGATAATCATTTTTCAGTACTTTTTATTGAAAAAATCTGTAAAGACAAGTTAGACGGCGAAGGACTTTTGTCCATAGATGACGATTTTTATGATTTTAGTACTAATTCACGATAATACCAGGTAAGCGCTACCGCGTTTACCTCTGTAAAACCGCACACATGAGGTTTTACAGTAGTGTTATATTGAATAGTACTGAAACATCGCAAGAGAGCTTATTGAACACTTAGTAGTTTTACAGTAGTGTTATATTGAATAGTACTGAAACCGACACGGATGTTGCATTAGCGCACGAGGCGTTTTACAGTAGTGTTATATTGAATAGTACTGAAACTCAGTGTCCCAATACTTATCGCAAAGTCGCGTTTTACAGTAGTGTTATATTGAATAGTACTGAAACTTCGTCGATAGTGTTCCGATATCGTAATTAGTTTTACAGTAGTGTTATATTGAATAGTACTGAAACTCATTTTCTATCTGATAGGCGATTGCTTCTGTTTTACAGTAGTGTTATATTGAATAGTACTGAAACTGAAAGCCGCCGCGCTGGAGAGGATATCGGGTTTTACAGTAGTGTTATATTGAATAGTACTGAAACTTTGGCGGATATGGTCAACCAGGGGACAGCGTTTTACAGTAGTGTTATATTGAATAGTACTGAAACGATAGACCAAGGGTTTTTTCTAGTGTGTGGGTTTTACAGTAGTGTTATATTGAATAGTACTGAAACCTGACAAAAAATTCAACACTTTCGACGCAAGTTTTACAGTAGTGTTATATTGAATAGTACTGAAACCGGATTATGAGTTTGTGGTCCATTCTATGAGTTTTACAGTAGTGTTATATTGAATAGTACTGAAACATTTCAGAGGTAGAGGAGGGATAACAAACAGTTTTACAGTAGTGTTATATTGAATAGTACTGAAACCCAGACCTCAGTTTTATGAGGAAGTATAAAGTTTTACAGTAGTGTTATATTGAATAGTACTGAAACTGTAGAAAAGTCCAGGGCGGATTTGAGCCGGTTTTACAGTAGTGTTATATTGAATAGTACTGAAACGATACATACAACCGAGAGGTGACGCTAAATGTTTTACAGTAGTGTTATATTGAATAGTACTGAAACTCATTTAGATTTCCTTAGGTTGTTGATTGTGTTTTACAGTAGTGTTATATTGAATAGTACTGAAACCTCATCGATTCGCCCTGAACAGCTCCATTGGTTTTACAGTAGTGTTATATTGAATAGTACTGAAACAAAAGGCATAGACATTAGCAACTGGCAAGCGTTTTACAGTAGTGTTATATTGAATAGTACTGAAACCACATCACCGTTGTTATAGTGATCAATCCGGTTTTACAGTAGTGTTATATTATATCTAAATTGTTAGGGAACTATAACTCAAGGCGATATTATTGATTTTTCAATGACGGTTGTGGTAGTATGACTATAAGGCAGCAGCGCCCCCTTATGTTAGGGCAAGCGGGCTGTCTTATTTTATTTTGACTGATGTATTACCCTTAAACATCACCAAAACTGTATAAATTTCTAAATTGTTAGGTAGCTATAACCAAAGACAAATATTAATAACAACCGTTTATTGATTTTTCAATGGCGGCTATAGTAATATGTCAACATAAGGTGTAATGCGCCCCGGGTCTGGTCTCGGAAAGCGGTACGCCTTATTTTATTGTATATTTAAGCATATTGCGAGATCTAACAAATAGTGATAAACTGCAAACGCATGGTTTAAGCATCCATGTGGCCTTTCCGCCCTCTGAGAATGAGGGCGGGTTTTATTTATGTACGGCGACGCCATATGGTAAATTATCATTTTCAGGATAGATTTTACATAAAAAGTATACAAAATGCACGCAAAATGATTACATTTTGTGCGCAACTTTTGCTATAATAGAAACACTCAGGCGAGGCACATTAACAATTAGAGGATACGCCATTATTATAATGAATTGCAAACCCGAAAAGATAATAAAGATATAAGCTTAACGCCTCGCTTGGCGCTAAGGTCCTCTAAAGAAAGGAAAGGCCATGCCAATAGTAAATCAAATTGTAAAAAAGAATGGCAAGATTATCAAATCTAAGGTTGACGTACCTACGCCAGTTTATAATGTACGAATTAAACAGGAAGTATACGAACGCTTAGTTGTGCTAGCCGCAGAGAACGGTCGTAGTGTAACTGGTGAGATAAACTGGAGGCTTGAACAATCTCTTAAAAAGTAGTATTATGGCTGAGCGATTGTTGTGATTTGCAGCCGTTGTTGTATAGACACCTCAAAAACGAGGTGTCTTTTTTACGGCTTCGAAAAAAATAATAAATACACTCCAAATACAAGCTTAATTGCCGAGTCAATATATGCTATCACCTCTAATGAGATATCAGTAAAAATATATCCTACAAAAACATTAATGGCGCAAATAAGACCTAGATATATCATTGATTTTCCATGCACAAAATAATACGGGAAAAAATGCAGTGCGGTTGCCATCAGTGCCCCCAGCCAAATCAATCTCCAATTTTCAGTCGCAAAGAATGGTCCACCCAGCAAAACCATCAAGATAAATAATAAAATAACGGCATATAAGGATACCTTCTTTTGAAATTCACTCGAAGAGCCATCGGATAACCTATTCAACACCTTTTTATTCATGTTGATTGAGAAAAAACTAATAACATACCCAATGCTAAATATCTGCATATTTATTATTTGCTTTCCTCCCGTTAAAGTAGCTATTGAAATAATCGCCGCTATTACAATTAGCCACAATCCACACGCTCTCTTATAATTAAATTCCAACTTTTCATCTTTATTATAATTTAAAAAAGCCATAAATATCTCCGATAAAATTATCACTCTTATTATATCACCGCAACGATAAAGCCGAAAAATCGTAAGCATTTAGTATCAACATATGATAAACTAATCTCATGGGAACGCTTATATTTATAGCTATAGTAGCTGCAATTATTTTTCTGGTAATTAAAGCAAGGCAGGGGACTGACGACACAAGCCCAATTAAAACCCCAATAAAGAAAGAATATGTATACATTAAAAAATCTTGCGCAATGACGCCAAGTGAATTATCGTTTTATAAAACTCTACACGAAGCGATAAACGGATGTGTAATTATACCTCAGGCTCATTTAAGCATGTTTTTGGATCACGAGATAAAAGGGCAAAGCTGGAAAGCGGCTTTCGCGAGAATAAACGGCAAGTCTGTAGATTTTCTAATTTGCACCAATGATATGAAGCCTCTCATAGCTATTGAGCTTGATGATAGTACTCACAATCAGCCCGATCGAAAAACGCGCGACGATTTTGTCAATTCGATCATGGCCAATACTAATATACCCCTACTGCGATTTAAGGCAGGCGAATGGAACAGTGAAATAATTAAGCACAGAATCACCCAAGCTCTTTCGCAAAACTAGCGATTAAAAAACAATAGAACAAAATACGAACTAATTGTTAGTTAATTTTTAAGCGTGCATAAAGCCGAATCGGCTGAATATTTATATTGATAAATTTTGCGCAATACAAGCATAAATTATAAATCCGAGCCAATGCAGATAAACCAATACACAACATAAAACACACCAAGCCAGCAAATAGGGCGATTTATAAAACGATAAACGACAAGTAGGTTGATTTGGTGAAAATGAGATAAATTTATCGCGAAGAAAGACGATGGAATAGTCGTGTTTTAGATATAGTTTTAATGTCGCACAATGTACCTTTTACGCAATAATAAATACCACACAAAGATGAATATACATATGTCTACATATATTCGCTAACACCTTAAAAACGAACTTTTTCTAGTAATTCGGCCAGGGGATTCTCTATTATATACAACCTCATAAAACATACCGTCTTTTATAAAAATATACACCAACAAAATACGAACTTAAAAAATATTTTTAATTCCAGCACTACACATACTGGAGTGCTACATTGATATTTTTACATCAATATAAACTCTGAGTATGCGCGCCGTAAGTTCGTTAAGTTTTCCACAATGCATTTTATATTATTTGACATTTTTATATTTTTATTACCCTACTCCCCTAGCTTATCATTTTGTGATTATTTGACTTTTGCATATTTTTATATTGTTATATATATTTTCCGCTCCATACAGAAATAGAACAAAAAGAGAACTTACTCTATCCAGAAGAGAAGTTGACCGCCCTACTTATAGAACGACCTCTGATCCACTCTGACGTCTATATACCCTGGCTTCGCGCCATTGTTATCCAAATAGCTCAAAGTAACTATCGCCTGATTAACCTGAGCCTGAGCAGACCTATCTACCGTCATACGAATCTGAGTCTCCCTGCCCTCGACCCTAAACCAAACTTGGCGTACGGTATTAGCCGGCAGAATAACCTCTGAAACATTCATTTTGTGTTGCGAAAATTCAGACACGGCTTGACCAAGGAAGCTCAAGAATTGACGATTGATAACTTCTTGACCACCTCTAGTTGGCAGGCCACTCTCATCACGAACAGCAACCGTAGGTGCGGCAAAATAATTTTGCTCAAAAGTAACACCGCTATCATCAACAAAATAAATCTTATCCCCAGAAGACCACTGAGCCACCGGCTGCCTAAACGTCAATTTAATAGCTGATCGCGCTAGAAAATCTCCCTCCACGCGAATGTTTTTTACCTCAGGAGCTTTCTGTAAAAAGAACTGCTTTAGGTCATTATTATTGAGGAAAAACCGGAACCTCTCCGCTGGATGAGCGCTGTAATACTCATTAAGAACGCCCACGTATTTATTAGCGTTACTGGAACTTTTTGCGTCGGGAGTTTGGACTGAAATATTGATTGTCAATTGAAACAAAAGAAATGTCACAATAAGCAGACTTACCGCAGTCGCAAGCATTTTTCGCAGTACACTGCGGCGTTTCTTCACCAATTCGTGCGTCTCAAGTCTCTCAGAAGTCTCCAAAGGAGAGGATGTTTGGCGGCTATTAAGCGTCCTGTTCCGACGATACGATTGGGCGGGCAAATCCTCATAATTCTCAGTCCGACGACGCGCCGCGATTTCTCGACGGCTTAGATTCTCGTCCGATTTTTTCTTAGAGAAGGGGAATTTCACTTTCGCCTACCCTGCCTTCGCACCGTAGTAAGAATAATCTTCGCCATATCTTTAGCTGCGTTTGGCTTGGCAAATTTACCGAAGTTATCACCCAGACCTTTAAGAATTTTCTGAGATTTTAATACGCCAATTATTTTTCGTGCCAAGATTTGATTGTCCTTATCCAACTCGTCTTCAGAAACTATCAACGCCGCTAATGCGTCCTGGTAAACTTTAGCGTTTTTCAATTGATGCCCGCCTGTCAAATGGCCGTTAGGGATGATGATTGTCGGTTTATGTAGCGCCGCCAATTCCAAAAGAGTGGTCGCCCCTGCCCTGGTCACGACTATATCTGCCGCCGCCAAAACTTCCGCCATTCCGTTGTGAACAAACGCCTGCAGCCGCCAGCCTTCTCGCTCGTCGGTTTGCTTGAGAATTTCTTCATATTGCTGATTTCCCGATATCAAAAATACCGAAGCCTCAGAAAGCAGGTTTTCCCTAATTGCTACAATCGCGGAATTAATTCGACCTGCTCCGAGTCCACCGCCAGTGATAACAACCAGCGGTTTATTGACATTAAAGCCTAATTTTTCCTTCAATTCTTTCCTCTCAGCCTCAGAATATGGATGGAATTCTGGCGCAACTGGAATGCCAACATATGAAGCTTTTTCCGGTGGATAATTGTAATATTCAAGCGGTGCGCCCGTGCCGATAGCTTTTGCGAAGGGACTCAGCAAGCGATTCGTCAAACCTGGATGCGCGTCAGAATCATGCAGAACCAACGGGATTCTTAATAGCCGAGCCGCATAACCAACTGGCAAACAAACATATCCACCCTTAATAAAAATAACGTCTGGACGCCACTTCATAAGCTTAAATAAACTCTGGAAAAATCCAACCATCACCTTAAAACCGTCGCGCAAATTTGGAAATAAAATTGACGGATGTAAATGAAACGAGATGCTTTTTCCGTGATATCGGCGTAATTTTCCAGCAATAATCAAATCGACCGGAATATTTTCATCGAACTTAGCAAAAATCCCGCGTGCGCTGGCGCCAAATTTTTTATCGCACCAAAAACGAAGCTCGTGATCACCAGTTTTCTGTAATTCTCTAAATACGGCTACCACTGGCGTAACGTGTCCGCCTGAGCCGCCGCCGACCGCTAAGATCTTGGCCACTTTCACCCTCCTCTAATGCTTTATGTGACGTATATTTGGAAATTTGAAAAACTAAACCTAGCGCTGCCGCGATAAATAACATGCTTGTACCGCCATAACTTAATAACGGCAATGGGATTCCAGTAAGTGGCGCTAATCCTGTCATTGCGGCGATATTCAGTATCACGTGAGAAGCAATCCAGCCAAAAATTCCCGCCACAATTAGCCGCAACGTTACGTTTGGAAGCCTCGCGGCTACATGCAAAATTGATAGTAGCAACGCCGTAAATAGCGCCAATATAGCCATTAAACCGACAAAGCCAAACGTTTCTCCCATGACAGCAAAAATTGAATCGTTAGTCGCCTCTGGAAGATATCCTGTCGCCTGAACGCTTTTGCCAATTCCAAGCCCCAGAAGCCCGCCAGAGCCAATCGCAATTCTGGCCTGCTGAATGTGATAATTCTTGTTCTCCTGACTACTCGTCCCTTTGTGACTATCGCCTTGCACGAAAGTCATCACGCGCTCAATTCGGTGTGGCGACGTAAAAATCATCACCAAACCACAAAGTGCAACAATCGCCAGAATCTTCTTGAAAATCTTCCAATCAATTCCAGCCACCAAAATCATTGATAAAATAATCGCTATCAACGAAATTCCCGTTCCCAGGTCTTTTTGCAAAAACACAATCATCAGTAGCGACAAGCCGGAAATAATGCCCAGCGGAATGATAGTTTCCTGAACATCGTTCAATTTTCCCTGTTGCGACCGACGCCCTAAAAATCCCGCCAAAAACAACAGCACGCCATATTTGAGCAATTCTGACGGCTGGAAACTTCCCAGTACGCCCAATTGGAACCATCGATACGCACCGTTAGTTTCTTGCGCAAATGACAAATGAAGCACCGCGCCCGAGAGAAATAGTAAAATACATAGCGCAAATCCAGCGTAAAGAATGTATTTTGATCTCTCACCAATAAACCATTTGTACGGCGTAAAGTAAAACGCAGAAAAAGCCACGATGGCAATAAATACACTCGTCAGCTGCTTACCAAAGAAATACGTATCGCTATAATTCGTGCCGTAAGCATAATTCATCACGTTGGCGCGTTGCGGCCCCAGCGCATACATAACAATCAGCCCAAGTAGCAACAAAAGTCCCATATAAAGCACAATCTGGTACATCGGCCGGTGACTTCTAACCGGCTGAGCGATAGATTGACGACTTTTGGCGACCGAATTACGCAATATGACCTCCAGCGAGCGCCAGCATCACACCAATAAACGCCATCACGCAGCCAATAACCCAGAAGCGCATCGTCACTTTAGTTTCTGGCCAACCAATCGCCTCCAAGTGATGATGAATCGGCGCAGATAAGAAAATCTTTCTCTTAAACAGCTTCTTGCTGACGATTTGAGCCAAGCTTGATCCCGCCTCAATTACAAATAGCAAACCAATCACAGGAAGTAGGAGCAAAGAGTCGGTCAGCATTGCCACAACGCCCAAACACACACCATAAGCAAAACTTCCAACGTCGCCCATGAAGAATCGAGCTGGATAAATATTGAACCACAAATAACTCAAAAGCACTCCGACAACCGTAAAGCAGAATCCCGCCAATATGACATGTTGTTGCAATAAAGCAATTACACCAAACGCCCCAAAGCTAATACCGAGCAGTCCGCCCGCCAGCCCGTCCATTCCGTCAGAAATATTAACAGCGTTGCCAGTAGCCACCACCGCAAATGCGAACAGCGGAACTATCAACCAACCAATATTCACCTCGCCTACAAACGGCACGTGGAAACTTGCCACGCCCAGTTTGGCAAAGAAAAACCAACCAAGCACCACGCCAATCAACGTGATCAGCGCAAACTTCACTGGACTACGAAGCCCAGCGGCGCCGCCACCCAAACCACGCAGATTGATGATATCGTCAATCAGCCCGACAATTCCGCCACCAACCAACGCTGCCAGAGGAAGCCAGGTCTGCGCTCGGTCTAAATTGAAGAAAATCGTCACCACAAAGATTGAAATTACGCCAATTACTCCAGCCATCGTCGGAATGTTTCGCCGCAATTTTGCCGCTTGGAATTTGGCAAAAACCTTTAGCTTTTTCCCATCAGTACTTTCCGACCTTTGGCGCTTCCAGAAGCGATATCGATAAGCGAAAAACGTATAAATTGGCGTTAAAAACATCGCTAGTAAAAACGCGCCGACGCTCAGTAAAAACACGTGCGTCAATTCATTGGTCATTGTTTGTAAAGCTATTCCCATATTTATTCCTTTGGTGCTATTTTCATATAATCAATCATCCAGTTGGATATATCTGTAAAAATTGGTCCAGCGTGAAGATTTCCTTGCAAATTAATCCCCTTGCCTGGAGCCGCTACACGTACCATTATGACATATTCGGCGCCATTTTTTCCACCGCCATAACCAATATATGTAGCAATCGTCTCCTTCTGAGTGTAAGCGCCATTAACCACCGCTTCAGAAGTACCAGTTTTTCCGCCAATTTCATAGCCAGATTTGTCACTCTTTGATAGGAATGAAGATCGGCGCGCTGTCGTTAGCATCGTTCGCATCTGTGATGACGTACCGCCGCTTACAGTTTGGCGAATGGCTTTATTTTCCGACGATTTCAGATTGCCAGATTCGTCAATTGTGCCGACGAGAATGGTTGGCCTGTAATATTGGCCTCCGTTAACTAGCGACGAAAATCCAGCCGCGACTTGAACCATAGTCAAGTTCATACTTTGCCCGTAGGTCATAGCCGAATAGCGAACCTCATTTCCCTCAGCGCTATCTGGCGGATAAATATAGCCCGAAGCCTCGCCCAGCTCAATTCCGGTTTTGGTGCCAAAGCCAAATTTATCGTGATAATATTCGTACAAAGTCTGGCGAGCCGGCAAATTAATCTGCGAACCATTTCCTAATTTTCGAATCGCGGTAATCGTACCGACGTTGAGCGAATTGTTAAACGCACCTTGAATCGTCATCGTGCCGCCCAAACCTCTCAAGACATTACACATCGTGCGGTCAGCGACTTTAATACAATCGGTATTATTATACGTGCTGGACGGAGTAATAACACCCTTGTCAATTGCCGTAGCGAAACTAAAGGACTTGATAATCGAACCCGGCTCAAACGGCACCATCGACGCGCTATCCACAAACACCGACCCGTTTTTCTGCTTGGCAAAATCCGCTGGATTATAAGTCGGATAATTCGCCATTGCCAGAACTTGACCGTTTTTCGGATTCATAACAATCACACTTCCCTCAGTGGCGCCAGCTGCTTCGACTCCTTTTTTCAATGCCAATTCAGTCTGATTCTGGATATTCCTATCCACCGTCAGCGCTAAATTGTCACCAGATTTCGCCTCGATTCGCATATTATTTTTTCCAACCGTCAAAGGTATATTCCTTACGTCAGTTACAGATTGCAATAGCCCGTCCCGACCCTTAAGCTGCTTATTCAAAGAGCCTTCGACGCCATATTGACCTTCGCCAGCCGCATTCACAAATCCAAGCACGTGCGCGCCCAGTTCGCCCTCAGGATAATTTCGAATAGAACTTTGCTGATACAACACACCCGCAAAGTTTTTCTTTTTCAATTTTTCCGCTTGAGTTCTGGTGATATTTTTCGCTAAAACTTCATAGCGCGACTTTTTATTATTGAGCCGTTCAGATACATTTTCCGTCATTTCACCACCAGCAATTTCCCTCAAACTATCAACAAGCTGGCTCCGCTCTTTATCGTCAATCGACTGCGGGTCCGCAATCACCGTATAGACCGCCCGATTAAGCACCACAGGAACTGGCGTTTTACCGTCCATCATGTAAATTTTCCCGCGCTCTGCAGGAATGATAAATTGACGCTGCTGACTCGCCCGCGCTAATTCCGTATATTTGCCATATTGCAAAATCTGCAATTGAAATAATCGCAACACAAAAGCTGCCATCACTACTAGTAAAGCGATGGCTAACCAACCAGTTCTTGAACGAATAAGCCGCTGCATATTGCTTATCTTATTATATCACTATTGAGCGTAATGCGTTTCAGTTGTCGTCATAGCTGAAGCGACATTGCTATTCTTCACCTTCTCTAACGCCGTCAGACGCGCATTCTGCACTTCCAATTCTGACTTTTTTGCGCTTAGTTCGGTGATTTTTGTATCCAGACTCTGAGCTTCATAGCCGTAAGCCGTGAGCCTGGTTGCCTGAGTAAGATAAATCAAGCCCAGTACTGTAATCATCAATGCAACTAGCACTGTATGAGCAACAGGACCAAGTTTGACCTGAGACTGAAAACGTGTAGAATTCTGATTTCGGCGCAATTGACCGTGTGAACGTCGTGAAGTAAATGTGGTGGTGTTTGTCATTTGTCTCTATCTTTTATGTTTATATTTGTATTTAGCATAACAAACCAGCCCGCCCGTTAAAGACAGGCTGGTTTTTCTATATATTCCGGAATACGCTTTAGTTTAGCCGCGGCGTACTGAAACAGTCTCTGCCTTGTCTGTATTCTGGAATTCTACTTTGATGTGGATTGGCATATTGTGCCTCCTTCTTTTTTGTTTTATTTTTTCACGGCGTATCGAAATTTTGCACTTCGACTACGCGGATTGTGAACATCTTCAGTTCCAGACACCGGTTTTTTCTCTGGAACAATCAGCTCAGCCTCATAGCCAGCCGCCGCTTGCTCCGAAAAGTAACGCTTGATCAATCTGTCTTCCAAGCTATGAAAACTAATTATTCCTACTCGCCCGTCCTTATTAAGTAAGCGTGGCAAAAGTGGCAATAGTTCTTCAATCAGCTTAAGTTCGCGATTGACTTCAATGCGTAGCGCCTGAAAGGTACGAGTCGCAGGATGATGCTTCATGCTACCGCGACCAACGGTTTGCTTGATCAGATCAGCCAGCTCAGTCGTTCCCTGAATTGGTCGAGCTTTTACAATTGCCTGTGCAATTCGCCTTGCTCGCCCGGGATTTTCTTCGCCGTAACGAATAATCAGTTGCGTCAAATCATCAACCGAATACGAATTGACAATATCTGCCGCTGTAATTTCCGTCCGATTGTCCATCCGCATATCAAGCGGACCATCAAATCTGAACGAAAAACCTCTCTCTGCTCTGTCAAGCTGCGGTGACGACACCCCCAAATCAGCCAAAATCACGTCAAACTTACGCCCCTGCTTGACCAAATCTTGCGCCGCACTCACAAAATCTTTGTGAATTAAAGTTACGCCTTTTTCAGCCAAATCACCCAATGTCTTAATCGCGTTTTCGTCGCGATCGACTAACACTGAGCTCAAGTAATTATCCGTCCTATTTAAGAATGCCCTGGCATGGCCGCCATAGCCAGCCGTCAAATCGAGGTACGACTCGCCTTCGACTGGCTGCAGCTTGCTAAGGGTTACCTCCAAAAGTACGGGAACATGAATCGGTTCGCTCGCTTGGAGTTCTTCCGACTGTGGTGGATGTTCTTTAATACTCATCATTATTCCATTATACAGAAATAATGCTCGAGATCACCTAACTGGATATTTAATTCTGGCTTTTTTGTATTTGTGTTCTGTTTGTTTTTGTTGTCTTAGAGTGGAAATTTATTGATTGTCAGTAACAACCATGTTTTCCAAAGAGACTTATGTGTGAGGTGGAGTTTTTTTGGGAGGTGTTTGAGGAAGGTGCGTTGCCGTTTTTAATGTGGAGCAAATTGCCACATGCCATTTTCAAATACCCAGATAGTTGATCTCGAGAGGTTTTAATTGTTAAAGTGCTTAGCTAATCTACTATTCCGCATTCTCGGCCGCTATTAGCCGAAAATATTCCCCTGCTCGCACAGCAACGACTTCTCTGTCAATTCCAGCGTAGTCGAGCAAATGCTGCTCAATCGTCACTCGTCCTTGTTTTTGGTCGAGCGCCGATGCGGTTTTACCTCGTCGGAATTTAACGTTCAGGTCGGCAACCCGCTCATCCAGAATACTTCCCGTTAGAGCGCTTTCCACTTCCCGATCCCAGATTTGCTGTGGATACAAGTGGAGATATTTGCCAAACCCGCGAGTTAGCACGACACCTGATGCAAATTCTGCCCTGAGTTCAGCCGGAATCGTCAAGCGTCGCTTGTCGTCCAACTTACGCTCAAAGTAATCTGTCTGCACGTCGTCCTTCCTTCGTGGTAGATTAGTTGTTTTTTGTAGTGGATGTTTGTTTTTTGTTGGTGATTTTCCATCAACTTTCGTTCCACTGACTCCACTATACTACCCACACCTACCCACTTGCAAGCCCTTTTTATGACTTTTTACCCATTTTTGCATCAAATAAAAACTTTTCCACATTTTTGTGGAAAAGCCTAGTGTTGAGTTGATATAAGCCGACGCTATTTAATAGTTTTGGGCAATGGATTAGCACTTAAAGTTATTTCAGACCAAATTTCGACAGCTCACCCCTGTTGTGATACAATGCAGATATGAAAAAAGCTATAACAGCCGCACATATTAAAAAACTCCTAGGATGGTTGTTAACCGCCCCTAAAATCACAATAATAGCCATACTCATTACTACAATAGGAGTGAATTGGTCATCGAATGCAGCAATACCCCATCAGGTAGCTACCAATACAATCTACACAGCGCTAGGAGTCGGAGGGTTTGGTTTTATCTTATCTATAGTAAGAACAGTTAAAACAGAGAAAGGTAGACCACGTAGAATAAAAATACTTGGTACAATAATGATACCTATAATAGGGGCTGCAGCTTTAATAGGAAATCATCTCCCCATTTACATGTTTAATCAACAGCAAGAAGATCCTCAACAATTCCAAAATTTCGACATCAGACAAAAGCCCACGCAGCCGGTAATTCAGGACCCCGAGTTGTTATCCGAGCTACAATACCTGGAAGCTACCTATGACTATCATAAATTAAATCTAATATACACAGACAATCCAGCCGCAGATTGCAAGTGGGACTCGGCGGATGGATGTTATTTTGACTTTCAAAAGACTATAAAAATGAAGAGAAATAACAACAAGACAATCCTTCGGACAATCTTGGCTCACGAATATTTGCATTACGCATGGTACGAAAATCACCTAGACACAGACCGTAGACTAGTGTCAGATCTCATAGCTCTATATGGTAGATATCCAGAATTTCGACAGCGAATAGCTGGCGTAGATGATCATTATCAAGCTTCTGGAGGACTATTACCCACAGAACTTTTTAGTTATGGATGTACGGAAATATCTGATGCAAAACTTGGTAGTTACATAGCAGGAAAGTGCAGACAATATATAAATATCAATAAACTACCCGCTTTATTCTAATACTTATCACCTCTATATCTCTCAGCAGACTCCCTACTCGCCCGCCTCAAAACTTCATCAATTGCCAAAGCATCAGGAGAAACTTCCAGCGCCCTACGGTTAATTCCGTATAGATATAAATTGTCCAAATCTCGCACGCGACTCAAAGCCACATAACCCATGCCTTCGACAAACGCCTTTCTCAGGTCAATCTTAGCCGCATCAAGCGTCATTCCCTGACTTTTGTGAACCGTTATAGCCCACGCCAAACGCAGCGGAACCTGAGAAATACTCGCTCGTTTACGCTCTCCGTCTCGCAACTCCCAAACATCCGGCACCATCGTCACCCGACGACCATCTCGAAACTCAACAACCGGATATTCCGTCAGCGGCTCAAAATCCACGACCGTGCCGATACTTCCATTGGCATATAATTTTTGCGGCGAATTTTTAACCGCCATCACTAATGCGCCCAGCTTAATCACCAGATTTTCTGGAGCCAAAACTGACCTTTGTAGATTCTCTACATAAATTTTCGAGCCCGTCGTCGTTTGTTGATACGAACGTTCTTTTCCTGGCAATTCCGCCAATTTTTGAATATTGATATCATCAACATCAACGTTTACAGTGTGCAGTTCTGTAATATCACCATCTGGCGGCTCAATTTCCGTACGCGCCAACAGCGCCTCGACATGACGTCGCCTAACATCGCCAGTTCTTAGAGCGGTCAGAATCTCCAAAAGCTGCTCATCATTCTGACGATATTGTCGCTCTAAATATAAAACCGCCGGCTGAAGCTCTTGCCAAGCATCAGAATAAACCACAAAACCGCCGCCCTGCTCGTTCGAACGATTCACTGGCGGCAATTGGAAAAAATCGCCACTCATTACCAGCTGAATACCACCAAACGGCTGATCATTTTCCCTGACGGTTCGTAAAACTTTATCAATCATATCCAGCCGAAAATCGTGAAGCATTGAAATCTCGTCAATAATCAGCACGTCAGTTTTAGAAATCACATCACGCCGCGTTTTTGACAATCGTTCAAAAAAATTGTTCGGCAAATGATCACTCACACCAATGCCGCTCCAGCTGTGAATCGTATTGCCCCCAAGATGCGTCGCCGCCAGACCAGTTGTCGCTGTTACCGACACCTTTTTACCGCGTTTTCGCGCCTGCACAATAAAATTATTCAACAGGTGAGTTTTACCCGTTCCAGCCGCACCAGTCAGCAACGCCGACCGACCGCTCAGTAAAATAGCCAGCGCTAATTCTTGATCCATTTTAGCCCCGTGGCGGTTCGCCTTCTGGCTCGCCGAGCAGCTTCTTCGACTTAATTTCGTAACGCTTGCCCGTGATTTTACTCTCAATATAATCCTCATTGATGAGATTTACGAACATATCTAAATCATTGCCGTCCATGATAATAATCGCGCCGTTATCATCGCTCATCAATTCCAACTGCATCTCATCAGCATAGTCCAAAACATCTTCCTGCTTAACCGCGCCGATTTCCAATTTCTGCAATTTATTAATCGTCTTTTTTCGCTCCTTCACTAGCGCATTAAGATCCATTCCCTCTGGAAAACTTAGCTTATATTCCTTCTCAATTTCCGCTACTTTTTTATCAGCAATCACCTGCTTTTTATATTCATAGCCAAACATTCGCTCAAATTTTCCAGGATTAAACGCAAAAATATCTTTACCGACAATCAAAACTTGATTATCATCCGGAACCTTAAAACCAACTTCCGCATTAAATGAACCAAATTTGCCATCAGAAAATTCCCAAGCCAACGCGCTCTTCAGCGTCTGACCTTGCTGGATTAGCTTAACTGTATAGAATGTCGCGTCAGGGTTATTTGGATCGGTAAATCGTGCCACAATTCCCTTCATGCGCTTGAATTCGTGCTCAGTTTCCGAAAACTCCACAATGTCGTGACGTTCATGCTCAATCAAATGAATCAGTGTTTCAGCTCGCCCAACCTTTTCCAGGTCAGTCCTCAATAAAACATTATCTTCTGATTCGCTCAATTCATAATCACGAACGCTCAATCCAGTACCCGCACCCAAATTGACCTGATTGATATAATCAAACAAAAACAACGGTCTGAGCTGCTGCTCAACATCGCCTTTTATCGGCATAAAATATGGCGTGTAATTTTTGCTAAATAAGAACAGCTCTATCTGTAAATCATTCTTTTTTGCGTCATTTTGATTTGCCCACAAAAAAATATCAGTCGTTTCCCTCACTTCTTCCATTTTTCTAGTATAGCAATTTTTATCAGATGTCGCTAGCAGTTATTTAGCCAATCTCTCGCCTTCACGCGCCCGATTAGCCCATTCGTCAGCCAATTCGTTTCCTTCGTCGCCCTCATGACCGCGCACCCAACGTAAATCCGCCTGAGAATTCGAATATAGTTCGTACAATTCACGCACAATGTCCAGATTTTTAATCTCGCCACTCTTCTTCGTCCAACCGCGTTTTTCCCAGCCCGGCGCCCACTTGGTAACCACGTTAATCCAAAATTCACTATCAGAATAAATCACACACGGCGCACCATTAGCGTCTTTTAATGCCGCAATTAAAGCTTTGCCCTCCATGCGAATATTAGTAGTATCGCCGTCCTCTGATCCCAAAATATAAGGTTGAAGATCGCGAATAACTGCAAACCCACCTGGACCGGGATTCGGCGAAGCAGAGCCGTCAGTATAGTAAGTTGTCATTAGTGTAATTATACACTAATTATAGCTCGCCTGGCTATCTTGCGGGACACACTGTTTATCTTATTATAGACTTTATAAAATTCACTCACGCGCTCACGACTTTGTTTTGTTAAATGAGATTCCTTCTCCCCATCAGCACAGTTTGTAAAGAAGTCTTGCTTACGCTGCCAAATATCAGTTATCTTCTCTGCTGTTTCATCGCTCATGTTGACCAAATCGCCGTAAATTTTCTGCAGCTTAAAGAAAAAGTGTGCTGCCTTTCTACCAGTACGAGCCACCAGACGAGCATCTGGCGTAGAAAACTGCATCTCAAACGGCGCATACGGAATTCTTCCATCGTCAGTTTCATAAAACCCCGTAATCTTCGCATCTGTAAATCCGCTACTACTATCCTTAAAACTGAACATTTTCATATCAATGCCTGGTATCTTATCGATAATTTTCTGGCTGATCTTCTCTTGGAAATCCGAAGAGCCCTTAACAACAAAACATTCGCTTTTTCGCCCTGGAGCTGGATACGGAGTAATCTTACCGCCGTTAACAGCCTTAATCACGGCATCAGCATAGGCATCGGCTAGTTGTTCGTTGTCTTGACAAATTACCGTCATACCATATAAGTCGATCGGATGGAATTCCCCCGAATCTTTCAGAGGCTGAGAACGTTTATCGTAATAACCTATGGTCTGTAGCAATTTTTTACAATACGAGCCGCGACCCTTACCTCGAGCCCTTACTTCCAATTCTGCCCCATTCGGGGTTTTTACGGTACCAGATCCAAAAAACGTACTATGCGAGGAATTAGTATTTACGGCAGGTTTCAGATCTGACTCCCCTAGCAACTCAGAGAACACACCATTAAAGTTGCCCATAGCAAAATCAAATCGTGTAGGGTCGGTCGAATACCTGCTGCCAAAATGCAACGACACAACCCTGTCCACCTCATTCATGATCGAATCGATATCATTACTCAAGGCATCTTTGCGATATAAAGCATCGCCAATATTGCGACCCGTCATAACACCAATTTCATCTTTTAGCTCAGATTCCAAGTTATCTAGCCCAATAATACTGCATACTGGAATTAAGAAATTTTCAGCAAACACTGCACATTTATACGCAAACGCGCTATGATAAGGGGCGATTTTTAAGTTAGACAAGGTTATAGCTCCAGCAATCATCGCAGTCTCCAAGCCTACACCTTCAGCTCCTTCGCCTTTTGTTGAGAATACATTTATCAAGTTATCAAGATGCGGTGCTGGAATTGACGGATTTTCAGCCCACGGACTCTTACCATAATCATCACCGTCCATGTCTAAATCGTCAGGAATTGTTTGATCGTCCTTAAGTTTTAGCGCTTTTCCTGCTAGCGAACCCTCATCAATATCTTCCATGTACGACGAAAAAGCCTCTTGTAAGGCCTTATAGTCCTCAACTATACCTATAACAGTATCCTCGCTAATCTCTTCAGGGGCGCCATCTAGCGACCTCATAATATATTCAATACGTCGCCTATCACTCAAACCCTCCGGCATTCCGATAATAATCTCTGCAGCCAGTTTACGCGACGGAGTTAAGTGATCTCCGCTAAATGTCTCCACCAACCCCATAGCCAGCTCTTTCCTTTCAAGAGAAAAGTCAGCTTCGCCTTGATTTTGAAGATTGGTGTTATTGTCTAATGGTTCTTTACTTTCCATAATATAGCTTGTAGATTATATCACAAACTATAAATTTTTGCAATAGCTAGACGATAGCGGTTATCTATGCAAAATAAATCCGCATCAATTCGCGCGCTACTCTGTCGGCATCGTGACGAATGAGACTACGTTGGGCTGCTAATGGATCGCTGGTGGAGTTCGTATTGACCCACACGTCATCAGCAATCAAACGCTTGCCCGAAGCATAATAATGCTTTTTCTTCAGCAATTCCTTATCCCACTCGACCAAATATTCGCCGTCGTGAGCATATTTCTTTATCAATTCCTCTGGCGGGCGATGGTTATTGTAAAGCACATAATCCATATTCACCCCTGAAAATCGCTCAATTTCATCCGCAAAATCCGCCACGGTAAATCCATCAGTCTGCGTTGGCTTGGTAACCAAATTGCAAACATAGACTTTTTTCGCCTTCGTTTCAGTAAGTGCCCGAGTGACACCTCGAACCAGTAACGCTGGCGCCAAACTGCCGTACAAAAGCCCCGGCGCAATCACCACCAAATCAGCATCCAAAATCGCTTGACGAGCTCGCGGGTTAATCGTAGCTGGCGGTTTAAGCTCTAGCCACGGACGCTCGCCGCGCGGAATCTTTAGCGACTCAGCCGCGTGTTGACCATCAACAACCGTGCCGTCTTTCAGCTTAATCGACATCGTTGTATCGTCCAGAGTAATCGGATAAACTCGACCATTGACGCCCAAAACTTCGCTAGCCAATTCCACTGCATCAGCAAAACTCCCTGTCATTTTTTCCAGCGCCGCCATGAATAAATTGCCGAACGCGTGACCTTTCATGCTGCCCTCGCCGAACCGGTAATTGAACAAATCACGAACTTTCGGCGAAGTGCTTAGCGCCACCAAGCATTGCCTAACGTCGCCCGCTGGCAACACGCCCAATTCATCGCGCAACACGCCAGTTGAGCCGCCATCGTCGACCATATTGACCAACGCCGTAATGCTGTGTGTATATTTTTTCAATCCAGAAAGCAGCGTGAAACTTCCCGTTCCGCCACCAATAACTACAACTTTTACCCCAAAATAATCATTATTCGAACCATTTGTCATGCTTGAATTATAGCACCTTGGAAAGCCTAAACCAACGTGCCTTTTGGCAATGCCCATTCCAAAAACGGCTGCTGCTGACAATCAATCGCATTGATAATGTGCGTGGCAATTTTCGCAGGATCGTTGAAAAACATATAGTCAGCTGGAAGATCGCGCCCATTCCAAAACGGAGTTTTCATAGCGCCGGGCAAAAATAGCGCAACTCTAACTGGAAGTTTTTGTTCATCTGCCTGCATTCCCAAACTTCGCGCCAAACCCGCTTGAGCGTGCTTCGTCGCAACGTACACAGCTTCATCTGAGCGCGCTTTAACGCTACTTGTCGATCCGATAATCGTCAGTACAGACTTGCGATTTTGTGCTGACATCTTACGCCAAGCCCATTGAACCAGCGGCAACGCGCCTGAAAAATTAACTTCCGCCATACTGCGAACACTCGGCTGATCTTCAAAATTGCCGCGCCAGCCATATCCAGCCGCCCACACGAATTGATCAATATCATCACCGTTTAAAATCTGCTCGATTCGCGCCGACGCCGCTTCTACTTGATCTGAATAATAAACATCCAGAGGAAAACCTTCGCCGTGCTTCTGCGGATTATGAGTCTTGCCCAGAACCAGCACGCGCTCGCCACGCTCTCGCAGCTGCTTCGCCATTTCTAATCCAAGCCCACTCGTCCCACCAAGAATAATATGCATATGGTTATTATAGCAATGACAATATTAAATGTAAATTCCGTATCTAAGCCTCGGCCAAGCTTCTGCCAACTCCTCGGCCGAAAACTCCTTAACAGAACCCAGCTCTTGTAAAGGCGTTTTCAAACAAAGTCCAACAGCCACGGCAGCCACTCGTCTCATGAGATATTCCGCATTATCTGAAGAAAAATAAGCATTCTTCCTGAATCCTCCTCTTATCCCTCCAACAGAATGTACACCCCACCCATCCCGCCAACTTCGTAACTCAGTTTTATCATACGGAAACTGAAATGGCGATTGTATGGACGTAGACCGACTAGGAAGACGCTTTTCTGCTAACATGATATGTCCTGAATACTCATGACAGCGACTAGCCAACATTACATCCATATCGAGAACCTCGTCCTTAACAACTAATCTAGTCAATAAAGCAAATAACAAATCCTCGTCGACTTCGCCCTCCATAATATTCTCGATATTAACTCTGGCGCCGTAATTATCAGTCTTCCTCATACGTTAAATCTTATACATTAGCTATATCAATCAAAAGATACACCGCCTGTACTTTTTTCCATGCCTGATATTCTATACTATTTTATGGAGAAAGTCAATACTACTCTGTCGGCAAACTATTTGCGCCACACAATTTCTGCCACTTCAAATGCACTTTATATCGAAGCGGCGCACCCGACTCGCTCTCTTGGAGCCGCAACTCTTCAGGATCCATAAACGTCACTTCGTCCGCATCGACGCCCGCTGAAAAATCAAAGTTTTCCGTCCACACACGACAAGAAAAACAAATTTGATTAGCATCAATTCGCTCAACATAAATCTCGTCCGACGCGTCAAAAAGTTGATAGCGAAGATTGCCCTTATAGCCAACTTCTTCATATAATTCCCGCTTCAAAGCCGACTCAAAAGTCTCGCCATAATCCATTCCGCCGCCAGGAAGATCCCAAAGCGGCCGCCCGTCCTCTTTGACAACCAAAATCTGCCCAGCATCATTATAAATCAGAGCCTTTATGGAAACACGATAGAGGTAATCGCGCTTGATAACACCTTCTGAATCGTGTGTGATGAGTTGTCCGTTTATGGCGTTTGACATGATAGCAATTATATCACAATTAATCTCTCAACTGTTGCATAAGTGATTTGTGGGTGTGTTCTTCCCAGCCATCAGATACAGCACCGTTACGCAGACGATCTACTTTCTCATGTAAATATTCAGACACGTCAAACGCTATACCGTTATCCTTAAAACCAGCTAACCGTAGCATCTCTATAGAAATTAAATAAAGTTCTTTTGTTACTTCAGGGTTATCAGAAAGTTTGTCTATTTCGACTATGTGACGAGCTAGTTCTTTTTGTGCTTTTCTACTTAGACTCATACGTACATCATTTCATGAACTTTTCTAGCTTAAAACCGGCATACGTACCGTCCTGCCGATACGCTTCCTCTCCGAGGAACGACGGAATTGCCCCGAGCGTATTGCTATATACAAAATTCTCAAGACCAGAATCCGCCTGCACTTCTTCGGGTAAAATTTTCCCTATCATCTTATAAAAAGTATGCTCTTGATCCGACACTTTTCCGTCTAGATATTTCCGAATATCCGTACAGATCCGTTCATACAAATCGTCATTCAAATGAGAATTTGGCACCTCATAAGCTACAAAATGCGGAGCTACAGTCGTGATATCATTAAGCGGTTCAACAACTAACACATCTTTAATCGCACTCGCATTAATAAAAGCACGAGAGATTTTATCTTCTATGTTCGCGGTAATTAGCAAATCTGGCTGCTCAGCGGTGGTCGTATGAAAATCTAGAACCAATTCTGGCTGCAACAACTTAATTCGATCTTCTATAGTCTTCGATCGTTGTGCTTCATACGTATCCAAATCAGACCCATAACTCCTATTCAAATCAGATTCAACGTATCGAACGTTCTGTGAATAAGCTCTGGGATTAGCCACCATAAAATCAACGTATTCCAATAGCTCCGAACGTTTATTTAACATATACGAAAGTACATTCGGACCTAATAATTCATTGCCATGAGTAGAAATAATTGCAAGTATTTTCGTCATTATATCTCACTTTCTTCGATAACTTTTGATGCCAAGACTAATGCACTACCTGGATTAGAGAGCTCAGGGAATCTTTTCTTTAACGATATATTATCGCCTCTTAGACTACGATTAGCAGGGTCGCTGACACCATAAAGACCCTCTTGACCATATCTACCAACATGATAGGCAACTCCGTCCACAAATTCCGCACCATTCATGCTACCAGCCAACAATTCTAGTTCTTTATCCGTATTAAGAGGAAATGTCCCATTATAACGATTGAGTATGCCTACTGTAGATGGATTCCTAGTATACGCAGTCAGATAGGTTGGTCTCTTGTTTTCTACATAATCGGCTACTAACTGTCCACCAAATCCATTGCCCTGATACCGTGGGTCTATTGCTATGCCTACAAGTTCCACTGCTAGACTACCAACACATGCACTGTACAAAGCAAATCCCTTCAATTCACCATCAACATAGCCCAACTGTATGCAGTCAGATTCCAAAACATGCGCCTCCGTATCCTGATACATTGCAGACTCAGACTGTTCAAACCCTAGAGAAGCTAGATAATTCACCCCCCCATTTGAGCATCGGTCATATTGTTTGGCTTAATAGTTAAAATTTCTCTCATAAATTTATCCTCCTTTTTAGTATAAACCCATTTTACACCATAGATCTATTTATACAAGACTGTATATACTAACGTTTTACTGTATAAAGTCCTCGATATTAACTCGCCTCTGCTCCGTCGTATCCCGCTCACGAACAGTGACCGTGTCGTCCTCCAGCGTCTGAAAGTCGATAACCACGCAATGCGGCGTACCAATTTCATCCTGACGGCGATAACGCTTACCAATGTTTCCATTGTCATCCCACATAACACGTCCAGGATTTTTCTTAGATAGGTTGGCGTAAATTTCACGCGCCTTCTCCACCAATTCTGGCTTATTCTTAAGTAGCGGTGAAACGGCAAATTTAACCGGCGCCAAATGTTCTGGAAGTGCCAGATAAACACGCTTGCTGCCGTTCTGCTCGTCCTCGCGATAAGCACTCGACAATACCGCCATCAGCGCCCGCTCGACAGATCGGAAGAGCGTCGTGTAGGGAAAGAGTGTAGATCTCGGTGGTCGCCGT
>UNSN01000002.1 GCA_900555675.1 Candidatus Saccharimonadota bacterium
AGGTCTGCAAGAAAAAATAACAGATAGTGGACTTTCTGTTATTACTGCAGCACATAACCCGATGAGCAATATTGGGATAAAAAATGACGGTGAACTGCCAGAAAAGGCGGGTAAATTAGCTCCTCATCTAAGCTTGGCGACGGGTGCTACCATAATTCCTGTACTTATGCAGGTTGAGGGTCAGAAGAGAAATCCTAATCAACTCAATGACAATGCGATACATCTAAAGTGGCTTTTGGGTAAAAAAGTTGTGCGACTGGTATTTGGTGAGACTATTAAGCCTAGTCCTGATGAAGTTGAAGCTTATGCCAATGTTTCGCATGAAGCGTCTTACTCAAAGGCGGCTCGTGAAAAGCAGCGTCGCATGTTGGAGACGTTTGGTGGGAAGGCGATATTAGGGTATATGCGTGATAAATATGATCCGGTATTGGCTGTGTAATAAGGAGAGATAGTTAAAATGACTGCAGGAATAGATAAATTTAGCCCAACCCCAGAAGAGCAAGAATTGTTCAATAAAGTTTTCCATCCAGACATCACTGAAGAGCCTGGTGCTGGCGTAAAAGAAACTGAGCCACAGAGAGGAGGTTTTTCTCTGTCGGTTGCGCTTGATTCTCTTAAGAAATGGGTGCGTGGTAGACGAGAAAATCACATCAAACCTTTTGGATTAACTAACAATTCGGCGGTAGAAAAACTTGAGGCAGCTGGAGAAGAATTGGGATTACCAGAAACAGACGTTCGGCTTTCCTCTGGACTTAAGCTATTGATGGGCTTTATGCATGGCAAAAAGGAAGTTGAAATAATTGGCGAAGATATCTTAATTGAAGCCGCTAAAAGGGCTAAAGAAGAAGGTAAGGGAAGTGTTATAGCGCCAACACATTTTAATGGAGAAGATGTTCCTACGGCTAGTTATTTGGCGTCTTTGTTGAATAAAATTAATATTGGCGTAGCGTCGACTAATAGAGATTGGATTAAGAAGGGCGTTGGCGGAATCAACCTAGAAGCTATACAGTATCTTGCGTTTGGCGCTAAAAACTTTTTTGGTGTGCCATATGAATGGGTAGATAAAAAGAGTAAAAAACCGGTTCACTTTTCAACAGACCATTACGAAGAAGCGGTTAAATTTGTTGAGGATGGTGGGTCTTTGGTTTTGGCTGGATATTCAGCGGATGACTCAGTAGGTCGAAAGCCTCGCAGTGAAATGGGCTCTGCAGCGATTCATACGGCATTGAAATCTGGCGCAGACTTGATATTTGTTTACGTATCGTCAGAGGATAAGAAACTTACCATCAGAGTCATGGAAGATGAGGACGGTATGTTTGCGGCGTTTAGTAACTCATATAGAAAAGCATTAGAAATGGAAGGTTCTGATGCCTCTAAGCGTCTATTGTTATCATGCAAGGAATACTTAAAAGACAGCGAAATAGGTAGGGTTATAGCAGAAGAATATAAGCGTCGATCAGACAAAAATAAAGCCAAGTAAGTGGTCGCAAGGTTCTAGTTATTGACAAAATAAAAATAATGTGATATCATTTTACTGTATAAAAAATTAAAACAAAAAGGAATAAAATGGCTGAAGAAAAAGATATTCACGGACTTACCGAAGGCGTATTGAGTCGAGACGATATGTCGGCGTTGACATATGTGTTGCAACACGTGAAAGGATCTAGCCCAAGTTCGGCGACGAAATTAAGTCTGGAACTGGAAGAGCTTGACGAAACTGCGTAGAGATTTAGCTAGATAATAATCCACCTCTGTTGTATACTGGACAGTATGGAACAGATTATTTCTCAAGTAGTGAAGCAACTTTTTGATCAAGATATATCGGTACAATTGACGCGTCCTGATCCGAAGTTTGGTGACTTTGCTACAAATGTGGCGTTGCAATTGGCTAAGCCGCTAGGGAAGAATCCGCGTGAAATTGCGGAGATGATTGCTGAAAATCTGCGCAAGGAAGAGGAGTTTAGCGAAGTAAGCGTGGCTGGTCCAGGTTTTATCAATGTAAAACTGAGCGATCAATCAGTTCTAAATTCTTTGAAAAAAGAGCCAACAACGAAGCGCGCCGGTCAGACGGTTGTGATTGAAACCAATTGTCCGAATCCATTTAAGGCTATGCACATCGGACACGCTTTGAATGCGATTTTGGCGGACACGATGGCTAACTTGCTGGCGGTTGATGGCGCAATTGTGCATCGAGTGAGTTATCACGGTGATGTCGGAACGCATGTTGGTAAAAGTATGTGGGCGATTTTACGTGAGATTGACGGCGATGTAAATAAATTGAATGAAATCCCAGTTGATAAGCGAAATGAATTTATGAGTCGCATGTACGTTGAAGGTGCGCGTGCGGCGAAAGAATCTCCAGAGGCGAAGGCGGAAATTGATGAACTAGCCAAGCAATCATTCGTCCTGGATGATCCGCTATATAAGCAAGTTTACGAAATCTGTAAAAGTTGGAGTTTTGACGAAATCGATTCTAATGTTGGGCGACTTGGAAATGTGCCGATTGAGCGACGTTACGTTGAGAGCGAAACTGAAGAATTGGGCAAATCTCTGATTAAAGAGAAAACTCCAGAGGTGTTTACCAAATCTGACGGTGCGTATGTCTTTAAGGGCAGCAAATATGGCGCGTTTGATAACGTGTTTATCGGATCTCATGGCAATGGCCTTTATGGGGCGCATGATATGGGATTGATTCAGCTGAAGTATAAGGACTACCCGAATTTGGACTTATCAATTACAGTAAACGGCGAAGAACAAGCGGCATACTTCCGTGGCGTGATTGCGGCTAGTGAATTGTCGATTCCAGCTTTGAAAGGAAAATTATTTAATTACACGACTGGTTTGGTTAAATTGACAACTGGGAAAATGAGTTCGCGAACGGGTGAAGTTGTTACAATCGGCTGGCTGTTTGATGAGTTTAAGAAGGCAATTGAAAATGCTGGCGGCGAACCAACTGACGATGTGATTGCTGGCGCGCTCCGTTATCAATTCTTGAAAGTGAAGATCGGCGGCGACGTCATATTTGATATTAACGACGCAGTAAGTCTGACAGGAAATACGGGAAGTTACTTGCAATACGCTCACGCTCGAGCGCGAGGTATTTTAACTAAATCCGATAAAGAAATTGCCTTTCCGACAGAGTTGTTTGACGAAGATAAGATGCTGGTCAGAAAGTTGAGTGAGTACGTGGACGTGGTTGATCACGCTAAGGAGAGTTTGGAGCCTCATCACATATGTACATATTTGTTTGAATTGGCGCAAGAATTTAATCGATATTACGAGAAAAATCAGGTTATTGGCAGTGACAAAGAGGCGCATCGTGTAGGAATTGTGGCAATTTATGCCGACATTCTTAAGGCTGGACTGGCTATTTTGGGAATCGTGGCGCCAGATCGCTTGTAAAATATACTGTATTAGTATATAATATGAATTCGTGAATGAACGACCGAGTAAACAATTAGACGAGCAACCATATACATCATTTTATGATCGATATTTATCTACTCAGCTATTAACTCCGAGAAGTGATATAGCAGAGAAAAGAGGCGTTAAGCGAGAACCCTTATTAGAGTCAGAGAAGCTTTGTAGCATAAAAAATGTGTACGAAGAGTCAGATAAGACGTTTGATGATATAGCAGAGGCCGCTAAATCTGTTGCAGAGCTTGTTCGTGAAACGCTTAATTTTAGGTCAACGGGCAATTTTTCAAGTCCGCTTGAAGCGGTAAATATTGCCAAAGACGAAGCTGCTAATTGTTATGGACATACAATTGTTGCGTCAGAATGTTTAGAAAAATTAGGAATTGAACATTTCATTAGTTATGCAAATCAACACACGTTCATCACACTATTTGATCGTAGTAGTAATAGGTCTTTTATAATAGATGTTTTGACAGAGGAGTTGCGCTGTGAAATGACTGACACCATTGGCTTTGATGGAATAGATCCAGCTGAGCAGTTGTATTATGGTGAACTCAGAGCTAATAGTACTTTATATACAGATTTATTATTGCAGAAATTGCCCTCGTCCGTTAATAGAAGTGATTTTGTAGCTCGACGAGAATGGTTGATGTTCTCGGATGGTATGAAATATCGAGATGGCCACGGAAGAAATGCACGACTACAGATGCTTACTCTGCCGTCCATTCCAGGTAGATTATTATTGCTAGATGAATATAATGCTCGAATTGATCAGTTGAATGAGCGATATAAAGAGGCTGCGGATAAAATAGTAGACTTGTCTGGTATATATTTAGATGTTGATTCTCGGAATGATTTGAAAGAAGCGGATAAATTATGTAGAGAATTAATAAAACAAGGCAGTGGTGATTTGGCTATTCAAGTAGCGTCCGTGGTAAATGATAGTTTGTTGTCGGGAGATTCTTCAAAGAACAGACTGTTTCTTCCTGATGTTATGCGTAAAGTAGCTAAACATGATAGGGATACTAACTTATTGAATGAGGCGATTAGGTTGTACAAGGAAATTATCAATAGTAAACCTAAGTATGATAGCTTGGCTGTAGGGAAGTTAAGGGCTGCCGAAAAGTTGCTGAGGTCTATGAAGGCTGCTGGTGCGATTGTACGCGATGCTACCTGTGATAAAATTAGTGAATAAATATCTAATAAAAGGAGTTTTATAGTTATGAAATCTTCAGAATCAACTAAAGGTTCAAAAGTATCAGCTAAGAAATTAGCTTCGAAGAGTGTAAAAGCTGCGGCGAAAGTTGCCGCTCTTAAAGAGAAGAAAATTGTAAGTGCAGCTATAAAAGACACTCATATGGCTGGATTTGTTAATTTTATTCGCGAACAGGGTGTTGTCGGTATGGCGGTTGGTTTGGCAATCGGTACCGCGGCTGGTGATACTGTGAAAAAATTGGTAACAGCATTTATTGATCCGCTAGTACAGCTGGTTGTCGGTTCTCAGCAAGGGTTGCAATCAGCTTCATTCACAGTTGAAGTTGCTGGACGTAAAGGTGAGTTTTTATACGGCGCGTTCGTTAGCTCGTTAATTACGTTGATAGCCGTTGCATTTGTTGTATATGCAATCGTTCACTTCTTGAAACTCGATAAATTAGACAAGAAAAAGGACTAATCGCTTAACTAATAAGTGTGCCTACTGATTCTCCGCGGGTTGCGCGGAGAATATTTCCGTCTGTTAGCAAATCACAAATTACAACTGGAATGTGTTCGTCCATGGCTAGCCCAATTGCCGCCTTATCCATAACGGCAATGTTAGGATTTGTTAGGGCTTCTTGGTAAGATAAATGATCAATTTTTACGGCGTCAGGGAATTTCATGGGATCTTTATCATAAACTCCGTCGACTTTCGTTGTTTTAACCACGGCATCACACTGCATTTCCAGTGCTAGATTTAATGCTGCAGTATCAGTAGTCAGAAACGGTCTGCCAGTGCCGCACGCCACGATTACGGTACGGTTTTTCTTAATATGGCTAATGGCGCGTCGGAAAGTATAGTGGTCGATAAATTGATTGACTTCAACCGTAGATAATGCGCGAGTTGGCAGTCCTGCATCGTTTAATACGTCAGCCAGTGCAATAGCATTCATTAGCGTAGAAAGCATGCCGATATTATGTGCGGAAACAGGTTGAATTCCTTGACCGATGATTTGATTGCCGCGAACGTAATTGCCGCCGCCAACCATAATTACAATCTCAGCTCCGTCGTCCAGTGCTGGTCGAATTTGTTCGGCAATCCAGCGAGCGCGTTTTGGGTCAAAGCCGCTAGCGAATTCGCCTTGAAGTTGTTCACCTGATAATTTGAGTAGAATGCGTTTTGTCATGACACCAGTGTATCATAGCGCGCTTGAAAAATAACATAAATGCAAAAGGGAGGCGGCAGTGTAATACGAATTGCGATTTGCTATACAAATATTCGTTTTTTAAGTTAGACAAACTAGACAAGAAAAAGCTAAGACGCTTACGTTTGCTATTTTACTTTCTCCTATCTACAATGTGAGTATAAAGGAGAGAGTAGTGTGAAAGATGGAGTTCGGCGTCCGAGCTATTTACGTAGATCGCAAGAACCTAGCAGTAGTCATTTATTGAGTCGAAATATTGAAAGACCCAGTCAACCGTCGTATAGTTATGGTGAACCGCCCGAACAGAGGCGACAGCGTTTAAAAGAATTGCGGGAACGGTACAGTAAACTACCGGAAACTCCTTTTGCTGACTATGATCTTGGTGACAAAAAACTACCTGCATATAAGCACAAAGCAGAGATATTAGACACATTATCGGAAAGTAAAATATCCTGGCTGTGCGGACCGACGGGTAGTGGTAAAACGACACAAACCGCTCAGTATGCACTGGAGCGGTTTGATCGTGTCGTGGTGTTGATGCCGCGGCGGGTTATCGTCGATAATGTTACTGAATATGTCGAGAAGAGTTTGCGTGAACAGCTTGGCGAACAATATCCTAATCACTTGGTGGGTAAGATTCACGGACGTGCCACTGAAGCGACGCCGGACACTAGGCTCTGTTTCATGACTCCAGCAACGTTTACGAAAAAGCTGGAACAATTTTCTAGCGACTGGCAGGACGAGAAGACGCTTATCCTGGTTGATGAAATACATGAAGCCAATTTGGAGATGGAATTTGCTACCGCTCTGGCGGCAAAATCGATAGAGAATACCGACAAATGGCATATGGCTTTTTCTAGTGCCACGCCTGACACGGAAGTTTCTCAGGCGATGTACGAAGATATTAACGGATCAGAACTACCAGTCGTAACCATTAAGGGTCGGCCGCATGATATTGATATTGAAGAAGATAAGGTGAATACCGCATCCGAAGCCTACCTTGAATATGGTAAGGACTCGAAAAAATCACTAATCTTTGTTGAAGGTGTGAGGAGTATTGATGAGACCATTGCGTCAATCAAACGTCATACTCGCCATCAATCCGGGAAAATACGATTTTTCAAACTACATTCTGGCATATCAGAAGCTGCGCGCCGAGAGATTTTTACTGCCAAACCAGCAGAAGATGAGTCGTTTGTCATCGTTTCGACCTCGGCTGGACAGTCTGGAATCACTATACCTGAGGTTGATTTGGTGCTATCGAATGGACTGACGAAGAGTAAGGAGATTGGCGAAGAAGGTGCAGAAGGGCTACCGCCTCGATTGTGTACTCAAGCAGAGCTGATGCAGCAGGCGGGGCGGGGCGGTCGTGATATTGATGGCGCTAAGTTTGTATTGGCTCGTCCGATATCTTACGATAAGATTTATTTGCCAGATGAGCTGAAAGGATTTTATGATATTGCGTCCCGTGAACAGCATATTCCACCGGAGATATATCACACGAATATTGTGCGCAACGTTTTGTCGGCTATCCATCTGAATGGTGATTTTGAGGATCTGAACCGATACCTGATGCATCCTGTTGCTAGTAAAAAAGTTATTCAAGAGTCGTACGATTTGCTGGAAACCCTGGAAGCAATTGATGGAGAGGGGCGGATCACAAAAATTGGTGAGTTTATGGATAGTTTGCCATTGTCACCAGAGTTGTCTCGGGCATTAGCAGAAATGATTAGAACTGGAGGAAGTTTGCGGGAAGTACTGGCACTATCAGCAATTGCGGCTTCCGTTTCTGGCGGTGGTTTTGCCGCGTGGCATCAACCAAAGGAATTGTTCCAGGAGTTTGTCAGCCCCGATACAACAGATGACTTTTTTGCCGAATACGATGCTTTTTTGAAAACCAGAGAGATTTATAACGGCTGTCGTACTGACAATGATGTCTACCTGACTAATGGTATTGATCCCAATAAGGCGGATAATATTCACTATCAATTTAGTAAAATATGTCGGCGTCTGTCGGTTAATCCAAACGATATCGACATGGGTGAACTAAACAGCGAGGAAAAACACAATATATCGGTGGCTTTGGTGCGCGGGTTTCAGGAATTATTGTATATCAAAGCTGGTAGTCGGCGCATTGAACGAACAACGGTCAACCAATACACCAACATTCACACTGGCGAACGTGGTATTTCTGAGTATGAAATTAGTTCGCACAGCTTAGTGCGACGTATGGGCTCGGAGGCGTTGACGTTAGTGCTGGCTTTACCGTGGTGGTATGATGCGCATGATGGTCGTCGATACACACTCAACACAATTTTACCAGTAACCAAGAATCAAGTTGCTCAAGCCTTGAGTAGTAGCGCTGTGTCTGAATCCCTTGGTGATAGAGTTGCTCCTAATGGCGACTTGGTTCGTGTGACGCGGCCGAAAGTCGGCTCGCTGATACTCGGTCCAGAGCGGCAGCAAAAAATCCCCGCCATAACAGATGAGCAAATCGCGCTGATAGTGGACGCAATGAAAAACAAGGCTAATAAACAAGTAAGAGTATTGTTTGATTTACAACATCAGCGAGTTATCACCAAGGGTCAATTGCATCAGGTCCTAGACGGGTCTGCGGTAAATAGTCACAATGTCCATGAGGCGGAGGCTAAGGTTTGGGCTGAAGTGCAGAATGTGTTAACGAGCGAGCAGCAAGAAGCTTTTTATGGTCAGATAAACAGATAACGAGCGTATAATAGATAGTATGAGTAAGGCGAAAAAATATTATGGATCGACCTGGAGATGACTGGACTAGATCCAGTGCGTGATGAGAGGACTTCTTTGATTGACTTTTTAAATTGTTTATGCTATAATAGTAATTATGGAAAAATTAAGCCCGACTCCGAGTGATATAGAGGCGAAGATGCATCAGCCTCGCGCTTTGCAAGTTCTTGATAGCGGCGAGCGCCGCGTAGAATTTGAGGGAATTAGCTGCCAGCTGAAAGATTATGATTGCGAGCAGCCTGGCAACCCGGAAGCTCGCTGCAATGAAATATATGAATATGAATTACCTGCCGATGCTATTAAGCGGGCTAATTTGGGTTTTGATCTAGACGAACTACCGCCATTTATTGGTGTAAAGGGTGGGGCGGCTCGTCAGGTTTTGGAGTCTCTAGTTCATAGCGACCGTTAGTTACCGCCTCCTCGCGATGTCGATTTGGTAATTTTAGAAGAAGTTATTGCTAGTGGCGATTATGATCCAGATGAGATTCGGGCGGTAGCGAGCGATCTTTCAATGCGTTTTTCGCCACGTGATGCAATGAATGGCTATGGCGCGGAGTATGTACAATCTACTGCCGAGTTTATGAGGCGGCATGATTTTACAATCAATCAAGTGCTCATACACAAGAACAACGGTGCTTGGAGTCTATTGGCTAGCACTCAAGCAGTGTTGGATACTGCTGAGCATATTATTAGACCGACAGTTTTTGAACACGACATTGATTATGGCTATCGAATTGGCAATAAATTAGCCCTCAAGGCAGTGAGGCTTCTGTCTGATATGCAAGTTCAGGGGATTGACTATGCAACCATCAAGAGTGTTCAATTGCCAGATGATATTTATGGTGATCCAAGGGGTGCTTATTTCATGCAAGCGCTACAGCTAGATAAGGCGTTAGAAGTCAGCGACGAATTGGTCGAACGCTATGTGGAAAATCTAAAGTTTTATGGAATGATACCGTATGGTTGTGAAGATATGAGTGCTATTGAGATGTATTATTATCTAGTGAATGAGACGGATTTTGTCCCGTCTGATGGCGTGCTTGAATCCCTTCGGATTGAAAGAGAAAATGGTGGTGCGGCAAAGTTTGATGACGTTGTTGAAAGGCTATTAAGACAGGTGCCAGAGCGGTTTTCTCGAGATTACTACGATGCCAAAAAGTAGTATAATAAAGATATGAAAGCAAGTTTTAAGCCAAAGAAGATTTTATGGATAGATCTAGAGATGACCGGGTTGGATCCGGTACGTGATGAGATTTTGGAAGTGGCGGCAATTGCGACAGATTGGAATTTTAAGGAAATTGCGACGTACGAAGGAATTGTGCGCCACGATTCGGAAAAGTTGGCTAAGTTGTTGGACCGAAATGCTGGTTTTTGGAATGAGCATCCGGAAGCGCGACGCGGGCTGGAGGAGCAGAATGAATCGGGCAAGCCTTTGGCAGAAATAGAGCGCGAATTATTGGCGTTTTGTGATGAGTATTTTGCGGGTGAAACGAAGATTTTGTTAGCAGGCAATTCAATTCATCAGGATCGTCGATTCATTGACCAATGGTGGCCAACGTTGTCAAAAAGACTACATTATCGTGTGTTGGATGTGAGCGCTTGGAAGGTTGTGTTTGAAGGTAAATACGGTAAGAAATTCGCCAAGCCAGAAGATCATCGAGCACTGGAAGACATCCGCGGCAGTATTATGGAACTTGAATATTATTTGAAAAAGGTGAAAGTATGACGCATAAACAATTTGAAGAATTTATCCTGAGTTTGCCGGGCGTATGGCTGGATTATCCGTTCAAGGAGAAGATTGCGGTGTATAAATTTGGTCGAGATAATGACGGCGCGGGGAAAATGGTGGCGTTGGTGGCGGAAGGATCAAAGCCGCTCAGAGTAAGCCTAAAATGTGATCCGTTGTTGGCGCAGAATTTACGAGAAAAATACGAAACGGTTTTACCGGGCTATCACTTAAACAAGAAATATTGGAATACAATTATTTGTTCAGGTCAATTGACTGACGAAGAAGTCTTTGACTTGGCGAGGCTGAGCTATCGATTAGTCTCAGAGGCTTAATCTGCCTTAATAATTTGATTGATCTGCTTCTGAATATTCTCTAAATCGCCAGCAGTTTTTACTAGCCATTCGCGCATCTTTTTTGACTTGGTGGACTTGTATACCTTTTTCATCATATTGATCGTATCTGTTATTTGCACATTCATCTCATGAGCATAAGTAATATCCAATTGCGCGTTCAGAAGGGCTTCGTCCAATTTTTTCTCTAATTTTTCCGACGGATCTAGAGCGAGGATATCCTTCTGTTTCTCCTTATAATTGATGCCGGTTGCTTGAAGCGCTTCGCCCATTGAGGCGTCTGCGGTGGTTAGTACTGCAACCAGGGAACTATTGGTGGTCTGCAGACTGGTCGAGCGGAACTTATTATTGTATTTTTTGGAAATAGTGAGTAACTTATTAACGCGCGCTGCAACTTGTGATGGGTTGGCGTTTGGCACAGAATCTTGTGAAAAAACGAATATCGCGATTAGGGTTATCAAGCCGATAAAGCTCAAAATAGCGATGATGATTTTGGTTTTTTTATCAAAACCTTCAGCTGGCGGAGGTGTGGCAATTTGATTCAGATAATCGATACCTTGAGGTTGGTTGTTCAAATTGTCAGGATACATATTTCTATTTAACCACAAACAATAACAGAGGTAAAGAGTGATATAATAAAAATATGAATGATGCCAAAGAAGAAGTGCGGGCGCGATTAAATATCGAGGATGTGATTGGTGAGTATGTTCAGTTGAAGCGAGCGGGGCGCAACTTGAAGGGCTTAAGTCCGTTTACCGACGAGCGAACCCCAAGCTTTATGGTCAGTCCAGAAAAGCAGATTTGGCACGATTTTTCTTCTGGAAAAGGTGGCGATATTTTTACGTTTGTGATGATGGTGGAAGGAATGGATTTTCGTCAATCACTGGAGCATTTGGCTCGAAAGGCGGGCGTTGATCTGACTTTGTTTTCTAATGGCGACGGACGAACAGCCAAGCGCCGTGCCAGAGCTAGAGAAGCGTTGAAATTAGCCGCCAATTTTTATCAGCAAAATTTGGTGAAAAATTCATTAGCTCTGGATTATGTGGTTAAAAAACGGCGATTAAATCGTCAGACGATTGGTGATTTTTTGATTGGCTATGCGCCGGAGAATGGCGATACGTTGACGAAAGCATTGGAAAAAAGAGGATTTTCTAAGCAGGAATTGGCGGATGCTGGCTTGTCGAATCGGTTCGGCGGCGATTTGTTTCGCGGGCGAATGATGGTGGCATTGAGTGACGGCAATGGTGAAGTTGTGGGATTTACGGGCAGAATTATTCGTGACGATCCGCGTGCTCCAAAATACCTGAACACGCCGCAAACGCTGTTGTTTGATAAATCGCGACATATTTTTGGTTTGCATCAAGCCAAGGAAGCGATTCGAAAAAGCGATGTGGCGGTGATTGTTGAGGGCAATTTGGACGTAATTAGCAGTCATCAAGCAGGCGTTAAAAACGTAGTTGCGACCTCTGGAACGGCGATGACAACGCAACATTTGAAGTCACTTAGTCGATTGGCGGGGCGGATTCGCTTGGCATTTGATGGTGATCGAGCGGGAGTTAATGCAACGGAACGCACTATCAATTTGGCGCAGGAAGTCGGTGTGGAGCTAGAGGTTGTTAGCATACCTGATGACGTCAAAGATCCAGACGAATTGATCCAAAAAGATCCAGCGCTTTGGCAAGCGGCGATTGACCAATCTCAGCCAGCGGTGGATTGGGTGATTGCCAGATACGCGGAAATGGAGAATTTGAAGTCGGCAGAAGGCAAGCGGCGATTTTCGACTATTGCGCTGAGAATTGTCCGAGGCTTGAAAGATCCGGTGGAACAAGAGCATTATTTGTCGGTGATTTCTGAAAAAACTGGCGCGTCAATCACCGCGCTGAAGGCGAAACTGTCGAATGAAAAAGTTGCTGAACATCAATTGAAAAAGGCGAAAATTGAGAAAGAAAAACCGACTCCGGTTCAGGATGAAACTGAGGATATGCTGGCGGGGCTGGCGGCGAGTGAAAAATCCGTGCGGCGTTGGTTGGCGGCGGTTTCTGGCGAAATGTTGGATGATGACAATGCGCGGCAATTGATTGGCTATTTGCGAAAGAATCCAGACGCGGATTTGGGCGAGGTTCCGCTGGACTTGCAAAAAATCGAACAGTATGTGAAAATAGTACAGTTGAAAAGTGAAAGTCGTTACGCCAATTGGGAGCAAAAAAGCTTAGACGAAGAGATGGCTCGGCTAGTCAGACAGATAACAATCAAACATCGCGAAAACAAAAAGAATCAATTATTAACGCAGCTTAGAGAGGCCGAGGCGTCGGGCGATGAGGCTTTGTCTCAGAATTTACGCCAGAGCTTAAATAATCTGATTAAGGAGAAAATGTGAGCGACGATATCACGACGAAGCCAGTAAACTTAAACGAAGATGATGATTTTGATCCAACGCTTATAGACGAAGAAGAATCGGAAGATTTGGATTCGTTGACAACTGGGCAATATTTGGACGATGTGTCGGACGATTCGGTCAGGTTGTATCTGCGGGAAATCGGTAAAATTCCACTACTTAGCGCTGAAGAAGAAATGGACTTGGCGCGCCGAATTGTTGAAGGCGATAAAAAGGCTAAGGATAAGATGGCTGAGGCGAATATGCGTTTGGTGGTGTCAATTGCTAAGCGTTATTCTGGTCGTGGTTTGGACTTTTTGGATCTGATTCAAGAGGGAAATACTGGGCTTTTGCGTGCGGTTGAGAAGTTTGATCCAGATAAGGGATTTAAGTTTTCGACTTATGCGACTTGGTGGATTCGCCAGGCAATTACGCGCGCGATTGCTGATCAGGCGCGAACGATTCGTATTCCAGTTCACATGGTGGAAACTATCAATAAATTGCTACGTACTCAGCGACGAATGACGCAGGAATTGAACCGCGAGCCGACAATTGAAGAATTGTCTAAAGAATTGGACATGGAGCCAGAGAAAATTGAATATGTCATTAAGATTAAGCAAGACATTTCTTCTTTGGATGCTGGTGTTGGTCGTGACGGTGAAGATGATGATTCTGTATTGCAAGATTTTATCGTTGACGAAGATACGGTTTCACCAGAAGATTCCGCTTCAAATCAATTGTTAAAAGAGCAAGTTCAGGAAATTCTATCAAGTTTGAGCGATCGCGAGCAGAAAATTGTTCGAATGCGTTTTGGCTTGGACAATGGAAAAAACCACACTTTGGAAGAAGTTGGTCAGGAATTTGCAGTTACGCGTGAGCGAATCCGTCAGATTGAAGCTAAGGCGCTAGCAAAACTTCGCAAGCACAAAGACGCGAAAAAACTTTACGAATATCTGGACTAATTAACACTGTTCAGGCGATTTACAGAAATGGGCGTCGTGAGTTGCGGCGTCTATTTTTTGGTGTAATTGCTCGAGACTGCCGTCGTTAATGATGAAATAATCAGCAATAGCAATTGGTCCACCTTTTTCCAAATTCTCAATTTCTGACCAGTCGCGCTGATCGACTTCGTGTGGTTGCATTGGGCGCTCTATGCGTTTAGCCATTCGTTGATAACGGAGGTATTTTGGTGTAACAATAGCAATAACGACAACTTGTCCAGGAAATTCGTGCTTAAGGAATTTATATTCACTCCAAGTGTATAATCCGTCCAAAACGATTTTATTTTGCCCGGCGTTTATTAAGTCATGGATGTTTTTTATGACGCGTTTGATTACGAAATCTTTGCCTTCACGACGACGAATTTCTTCGCGAAATTGCTGTTGATTGTCCCAAGTTTTTTCAATTCCAGCCTCGTCCATGGCTTTATAAATAACGCCACCGAAGTAAATTTTTGGAAATCCTTTTTCTGTCAAATATTCGACAGCTGAGCTTTTGCCGCTGCCCGCCAATCCAACCAGGGCGATAATTTTTGCGTGTGGTTGTGTCATGTACTAATTTTAACAATTTGTTGACATTCTTCCAAATAGAGAGTATCTTTAAGCTACACACTATGGAAACACTTCATGGACATACTGAAGAGTTACCTCAGAATCTTCCTTCTGACCTTGATATTAAGGGTCAAGAAAATTCGATAGATAATGATAAGATAACGGCTCAGATTAAAGAGCTGGAATCGAAATTCGATCATAATCCAGACGGTAGCGAGAAATGGCAGAGGTTTGTTGGTAAGCCTATCGAGGATCAATATGGGCAGCGTTGGATGATTTGGGAAAATCCTGCCACTTCATCATCTAATCCAAAGGATCGATATCAAATATATAAGATACCCAAGAATGAAGATGAGTTTAGATATGCTTTCATAAAAGAGCTTGAGGTTGATCGATACCCTAAGTACCATAAAACGTCTTACGAGTTTTTTGTTGGACCAGATGACGGTAGAGATGAAACCATAACTGTGTTCTTTAACGATGATGGAGTGATTGAGTATGTTCATTGTTATAGCTATCTGGAGGAGCGCAATAGGTTGTATGAGAAGCACGAAAGAGCGCAGAAGAAACTTGCTGAGGCGTTAATAATCAACTCTCTGACGATAGCCGCTTAAATGCTACAATAGAGTTATGAAGCGTCTAGTGGTTATTGATGGAAAGTCGGTGTTTTACCGAGGTTATTATGCTATGCCGGGATTGTCGATGGCTGACGGAACTCCGACTGGCGGAGTATACGGATTTGTAAGTTTGGCAATTGAGCTGATTAAGAAATTGGAGCCGGATTATGTAGCGGTAGCTTGGGATAAACGAGGCACAAATATTCGCAAGCGGCGGGAATTATATCCAGAATATAAAGCTGGTCGCAAGCCAGCGCCAGATGATTTTTACCAGCAAATCCCGATTTTACACGAGTTGCTTGATGCATTTGGCTGGCCGCTTTATGAAATTGATGATTACGAGGCGGACGATATTATGGGCGCGTTTGCCAGGCAAGCGGAATCTCGCGGAATTGAAACGTGCTTGATAACGTCGGATTTGGACGCATTGCAATTGATATCACCGATGACCAAAGTTTACGCCATGAAAAATGGTTTAAGGAATATCGAGGAATTCACGGCGGAATATTTTGAACAAAAATACGGAATTCGGACGGAGCAATTTTTAGACCTGAAGGCTTTGAAGGGTGATTCTAGTGACAATTTGCCGGGAGTGCCGGGAATTGGCGAGAAAACGGCGGTGAAATTATTGCAAGAATATGAAACGCTGGACGGAGTTTATGAGCATTTGGACGAGCAAAAAGGCGCGTTGCGAACGAAGTTGGAAAATGGTCGTGAGTCGGCATATTTGACCAAGCAAGTGGCGGAAATTTGGACGGACGCGCCGATTGAGCTGGACTGGGATGTGGCGGACGTTAATGATTGCAATTTTGCGCGAGTAACGGAAATTCTGCAGAAGTTGGAGTTTAATTCGCTAATTGGACGATTGCCAAAAACAATGCAAGCGGCGGAAAATGAGAAAAAAGAAGAACCGAAGTTGGACATTCCGACGGTTGAAAAATTGCCCGACACGCCGATGTTTGAGGCGGAAAATATAATATATATTGATTCGTCGGAGCCTGATGTAGTTTACATAAGCTCGAATCCTGAGTCGGCGTGGACGGCGAAAATTGATGAAATTAGTCAATCTATGTGGCAATTATTGGCGCAGGGAACTGTGATCGCGGCGGATGTTAAGCAGTTGTATCATGCACTGGATAATCATGGTGTGGCGGTGCGTTTTCATGAGGTTTGGGACGTTGGGCAGGCGGCGTTTTTGATTGATCCACTGAAGCGCGATCGTAGTTTGAATGCGCTGTCTGGTGATTTTTCTGATGACAATTCCGCGCCTTATCAATTGGCTCGCTTGCATAAAATTTATCGTGAACAAAAAGTTTACATGTCAAACAATTCGCAAATTGCGCGCGTGGCTTACGAGTTTGATTTTCCAGTAATTTGGGCGCTATTCCAGATGGAAAAACGCGGTATGAAGTTGGACGACACGCTATTAAAACAGATGGGCGATGAGCTGGCGGCGGAAGTTCGTGAGCTTGAACAACAAATGTATTCCATGGCGGAATACGAGTTTAACGCGTCTAGTCCAGCGCAACTTTCTGAGGTTTTGTTTACCAAATTGCAATTACCAACCGCGGGCATAAAAAAGGGAAAAACTGGATATTCAACAGGTCAAAAAGAGTTGGACAAATTACGTGGACAACATCCGATTATCGAGTTGATCGAGCGATATCGAGAATTGACCAAATTGATCAGCACGTACATTGAGGCGTTACCAAAATTGATGGCGACTGATGGGCGAATTCACACTACGTTTAATCAGGATGTAACCAGCACGGGGCGGCTGAGCAGTACAAATCCGAATTTACAGAATATTCCGGTGCGGACTGAACTGGGTAGGAAAATTCGCCAGGCGTTTGTTCCGAGTGATGGTAAAGTTTTTGTCGGCGCGGATTATTCACAATTTGAATTGAGGCTGGCGGCTGTGCTGGCGGGTGACGAGAAGTTGATTGAAGACTTTAATAGCGATGTTGATATTCACGCAAAAACGGCGGCGGAAACATACGGAATATCGATTGACGAAGTAAGCAAATCTCAGCGTCGAGCAGCGAAAGTGATCAATTTTGGTGTACTTTACGGAATGAGCCCGCACGGTTTGGCGGCGGCTACGGGAATGTCATTTACAGAGGCGAAAAAGTTTATTGATCATTATTTTGAGGTGCGAAAACCGATTCGTCAGTACTTGGATAAAATTCTAACTCAAGCGCGAGAACAGGGATTTGTTGAAACGTATTTTGGCAGGCGACGACCAACGCCTGATGTAAAATCGAGCAATTTTATGGTGCGATCTTCGGCGGAAAGGGCTGCGATGAATATGCCAATTCAAGGCACGGAAGCGGATTTGATGAAAATGGCGATGATTCGACTGGAGGACAAATTGTCGGGCTTGGCTGACGCGATTTTACAAGTCCATGATTCGATTTTGGTGGAATGCAAACCTGAAGACGTCCAGAAAGTCAGCGAGATTATGAAAGCGGAAATGGAAGGCGTTTGTCTAGAATTGCCGATTAAATTGAAAGTAGATGTCGGTACGGGCGTAAATTGGGGCGAAGTGTAGAAAATATGGTATAATTACGCCATGAAATACACTCAACGACGAAATTCATTTTCTCGATTTGTACCAATTTTGCTGGTTATTGTTATCACGGTTGTGGCGGTAGCAGCGGTTATTGCGATTGGTCGAGCATTATTTGGCAAAAACGATTCAGGTCAAACAACAGATCAGAATGTTAACGTAGGGCAAGTTGCTTTATTGTCGACGGACGTGGGAAGTGCGGTTCGATTGACAGTGCGTGGACCAATTGTAGCGAATGAGAATTTTCGTTCATATAGCATCACTATTTCGCCAGAATCTCGCGAAATGACAACGTACGAGGGATATTTGGATAAGCCGATTGCAGAGAAAAAATTGGATAATAATAGCAAGGCTTATACGGAGCTGGTTTATGCGCTTGATAAGCGAAAAATGATGGAAGGTACGCCGCTAACTGAGCAACAAAACGATTTGCGGGGGATTTGTGCTAGCGGTAAAATTTACAAATTCGAAACTTTGAAGGATAATTCCGTTGTGAAGAGTTTGTGGACGTCGGATTGTAGCGGCTCTAAGGGCTCAGCACAAGCTAATGTAAACGAGATTTTGGATATGTTTTTGAAGCAAATTCCTGACGGTAAGAAAATGGCGGCTGGAATTGGACTAAGTCAAGAAGAAGCTTTGTTTAAGCTGTAGGACTCGCCGAATGCCCGAGCTACCCGAAGTTGAGACAGTTCGTCGCGGTTTGGCGGATTTATTACCAGGTCAGGCTGTTGTACGAGCTACGGTATTTGATTCGCCAAAAAGCTTTCCGAATTCGCCAATTGACGTTCAGCAATTTTTATATGGTGCGCATGTAACGGCGGTGCGACGTCGCGCAAAAGTGCTGATGATTGATCTTGATACGCGTTATTCGCTGGTGATACATCTTAAGATGACTGGGCAATTAATTTTTCGTGGGGCTAATAGTTTTGCTGGTGGTCATCCGAATGATAGTTTGATCGGTGAATTGCCTGATAAGTCGACACGAGTGCAAATTGATTTTACGGATGGTTCACACTTATTTTTCAATGATCAGCGTAAGTTTGGCTGGATGAAATTGATGCCGACTGATGAGATAGAAAATTTGCCATTTATGCAGAAAGTTGGTCCGGAACCGCTCGATAAAAAAACCGAGGCGGGTGACTTTATTAAGCGAATTCGTCGTCGGCAAAATTCGATGATAAAGCCAGCGTTTCTTGATCAGTCGGTAATCGCTGGAGTTGGTAATATTTATGCCGATGAAGCTCTGTGGGCTGCAAAAATCCACCCTCAGACGCGCGTCAAAAATGTTAGTGATGACCAATTGGAAGATTTGTTTAACGAACTGCGTCAGATTTTGCAATTGAGCATTGATCAGGGCGGCTCGACGGATAAAAATTATGTTGACGCCGAAGGCAGGAAGGGCAATTATCTGTCGTTTGCGCACGTATTTCGTCGGGAAGGTCAGCCGTGCCATCGACATCCTGATCAAGATATTGTAAAGATGAAGGTTTCTGGACGCGGTACGCATATTTGTCCAGTTTGCCAAGTGGAGGCGAAGTGATTTACCTTTTTTACGGTGAAAACGAATTCGAGAAACGACAAGCAATTGCTAAGCTGATCGACAATGAAAAAGTGGCGCGACATGACGGCGAAGATTTGACGCTGGCTGGAATGCAGGAAATAGCAATTGGGCAGACGCTGTTTATGGATTCGTCGGTGTATTTGATTTCAAAACTAGGCGAAAATTCTGAGATTTGGTCGCAACTTCCAGATATGAAGTTTGATGATGGCAGGACGATTATTTTGGTGGAAGATAAAATTGATAAGCGAACGAAAACGTATAAGTGGCTGCAGAAAAATGCCAAAGTTCAGGAATTTTCACCGCTTAGTGATCGTCAAAAACCGCAGCTTTTAAAGTGGTGCGTGGCGGAGGCGAAGGTTCGCGAGTGTGAATTAACGAATCATCAAGCAGAGATAATTGTTGATCGTTTGGGATTTGATCAGTTGCGACTGAGTAACTTTTTGGACCAATTGGCGCTGGCGGAAAAAGTGACGGATGATTTAATTGACAACTTCATACCTCTGGCGAGGACGGAGAATGTATTTGATTTGTTCATTTCGGCACTGGCGGGTGATTACGATAAGGTTCATGATATAATTAGCTATTTGGAGTCGGAAAGTGGCGTTGATGGCGCTTATCAGACAATGGGATTGCTCGCCTCGCAGGCAACTAACTTGACGGCGTTGGTTTTGGCTGACGGCGACAGTAAGTTGGTGGCTTCGGATTTTTCGGCTAATCCGTATGTTTTACGAAAATTGGCGTCTTCAGCAAAAGGTGCCGATAAGGAAAAACTAAAGAGGATAAATGACGCGCTACTTCGGGCAGATTTGCAAATGAAAACAACTTCTGTAAATCCGTGGCTGCTTGTGGAGGCGGCGCTGGTTGGAATTGGAAAATAAACTAAGGAATGGGGAGGTTGCTGGATTCTATGGACGATGTTCGCGCAAAAGAATATATCGCAAATTTAGAAAAGGAATTTTCTTTAATTGAAAATGGCTTCAAAGAGGAAGAGAAAAGAGCCTTAGCTGATTATAAATCCAATGATGATGAACATATCAAGAAGTTGGCGTTTTTAGCTTATAAATCTCACACATATCAAGTAAGAATGTACGGCGTATTTCTTTTTGGATACTTATCAGAACAAGATGATGTCTTAACATTTATGCGAGATGAAGTTTCCAAAGATGACAATTGGAGAGTTCAAGAAGTGCTGGCGAAGGCATTTGATGAATTTTGTAAGCAAACAGGCTATGAAAAAGCACTTCCAACAATTGATGAATGGTTAAAAAACAATAATCCGAATACGAGGAGAGCAGTAACAGAAGGATTAAGAATATGGACGAGCAGACCATATTTCAAGGAAAATCCGAATGAAGCTATTGAAAGGATTGCCAACTTAAAAGAAGATGCAAGCGAATATGTGAGAAAATCAGTTGGAAATGCTTTAAGGGATATTAGTAAGAAATTTCCAGAGTTAATTAAAGCTGAACTTAATAACTGGAATTTGGAAAGTAAAGAAGTCGAACAGGTATATGAATTGGCGAGCCGCCGATTAGTCAACTGATGTTAAATAAAAATACCCCGGTTAATTCCGGGGTATTTTCTAGTAATCTTTACAGATTATTTTTCAGCTTTCTTAGCAGCTGGCTTCTTTGCTGGAGCTTTTTTAGCGGCAGTTTTCTTAGCTGTTGCTGGCTTTGCAGCTGGTTTTTTAGCAGCTTCTAATGTAACGCCTGCTTTTTTAGCAATTTTGCTCAATGCGCTCTTTCGGCGAGCAGCGGTGTTTTTCTTAATCAAGCCTTTTTTAACAGCGGTGTCGATTTCGCTTTGTGCTGCAGCAAGAGTCTTTGCGCTTGGTTCTGCAGAGAAAGCTTTAACAGCAGTCTTAATGTCTTTTTTAATGCTGATGTTTCGCTCGCGGCGCTTTAGGGTTTGTTTAGCACGCTTGATGGCGGATTTGATGATTGGCATGTTTCTCCTTTACCTCTATAGATTTGTATCGCTAATCAGGAAGAATTATACAGAAAATAGCATAAATTGTAAAGAGGCGGCTTAGATATTGACTTTATGGTACTGCTTATGGTATAGTGATGCCAAGCGTAATTACAAAAAACAAACATAGGAAAAATCATGTCAAACGGATCAGCAAAGCAAAAAGTAATCCAGAGTATCAAGGATGTAACTAATATTTTAGTGACGGTGAGTTCTAGCCCATCAGTCGACGAATTGTCGGCAGCATTAGGATTGACGATTTTCCTCAATAAACTAGGGAAGCACGCTACGGCTGTGTTTAGTGGCGACATTCCGCCGGCAATTACGTTCTTGAGTCCTGATAAGACGTTTGAGCAGACCGCAGATTCTTTACGTGATTTTATTATTGCCTTAGATAAAGAGAAGGCTGACCATTTGCGCTATAAAGTTGTTGATGACGCCGTAAAGATTTTCATTACGCCATATCGTACGACAATTACCGATAAGGATTTGGAATTTTCACAGGGCGATTATAACGTTGAGTTGGTTTTAGCGCTAAATGTTGAAAATAGTGAAAGTATTGATACGGCTTTGACTGCGCACGGTAAGATTTTGCACGATGCTACGGTTGTGGCTATAACGGCGGGCGACGTAAAGAGTGGTCTGGGCTCTGTTGATTGGCACGAATCTAATGCTAGCGGCGTGAGCGAAATGGTCGTGGAATTGCTGGATGACCTGAAAACGCCAAAAGTAACTCTGGACGAGCAGATGGCGACGGCTTTGCTTACGGGAATTGTGGCGGTAACTGAGAGGTTTAGTAATGGAAATACATCATCAAAGGTTATGACCACGGCCGCAGAACTTATGGCGGCCGGCGCAAATCAGCAATTGGTGGTTTCAAAGATTGCAGAGAGCGAAGTAGAGGACGAGCCGCAGAAGATTGAAAAGATCGAAGAAAAATCTCCAGAAAAAGAAGAAGCTTCAGAGGATAAGACTGAAGAAGCGGAGAAAGATGAGGAAACTGTACACGCGGACGGAACTTTGTCGATTAGCCACGAAAAGAAGGGTGATGTTGATGAAGTAGCTGAACAAACAGCGAAGGAAAAGCAAGAAGAGTCTGCTAGGATTGCTGAAGAGAAATTGGCTAAAATTGAGCCAATAAAGGAGGAGCCACAAGTCGAGGAAGAAAAGCCTAGTGAAAAAATAGTTTCAAAGGGCGAGCTTTCTTTTGAGGAAACTCCACTGATGGGTGGCACTCTGAACGCAACGACTACACAGGCCGCCGAGGATAAGATCAGGGAATTGGCTAGCGACCAAAACAAAACCATTTTGACGCACGGTAAATATGTGGGTGATAGTACGCCGTCGTTTGGCGATACTCCGTTAAATGCGGCGATGGGTGCGTCTGATGAGCCACCAAAGATTGATCCGTTCGCGACAACTAACGCCGCTGAGCAAAAATTGTCGACAATACCTGTTGCGCCGCAATCTGAAGAGTCGATTATTTCGGCAATTACCAACGACACAAATCAATTGAATAATCCAGTAGCGCCAGCTCCGTCCCAGCCGATTGCGCCAATTGAGCCAGCAATAACAAATCCTGAAAATAGTATTCCAAGTTTCGATTTACCAATGCCGCCAGCGATGCCGGATTTCGGCGCTTTGCCACCAATGCCGCCAGCGCCTACAGGTGTTGATGTAAATGGATTGCCACAGATCGCACCGCTAGGGGTGGCTCCTGAGCCAGTAGCCGCTCCGCAAGCTCCAGCGCCTGCGCCGATCACTGCAATGCCAACTCAGCCAGCTCAAAACGCAGACTTCAATCCAGCGCAATTCCACATCCCAGGACAATAATTGATGGACGAAGTGATTCTCATGGACAAACCTCAGGGAATGACTAGCTTTGGGGTGGTAGCACGCTTGCGACGAGTTTTATCTAATCAGGCGGGAAAGAAGGTGAAGGTTGGTCACACGGGTACTCTTGATCCGTTTGCTACTGGACTAATGATTATCGTGACCGGAAAGAAATGCCGCGAAGCTGAAACTTTTACTAAGCTGGATAAGTGGTACGAGGCGGAAATTATTCTGGGCAAGAATAGTTCGACGGGTGATCCAGAAGGCGAAATTACTGATGTGTCTGATTATAAGCCGAGTTTGGAAGAAGTTCAGCGGGTGGTTAGTCAATTTGTGGGAAAAATTGAGCAGACGCCGCCGATTTTTAGCGCAATAAAAATTAACGGTGAAAGAGCGTATAAATTGGCGCGCGAAGGTAAACAAGTTGAGATTCCTAAGCGTGTGATAGAAATTTACTCATTGGAGTTATTGGCATACGAATATCCCAAATTAAAGATCAGAACTCACGTTTCAAGCGGAACTTATATCCGAACGTTAGCGGTGGATATTGGCGAGGAATTGGAAACGGGCGCGTATTGTGAAAATCTGCGTCGTACGAAAATTGCTGACTATTCTATTGATCAGGCAAAGACTCTGGCGGACTTTGGAATTACTAGCTAATTGCAAAAAACAGAGAAGCTTGGTATAATTACAGAGCTATGATTAGCAAAGAAAATAAAGCGAAAGCAATTGCTTTGACTCAGGTCAATAAAAACGACGTCGGTAGCCCACAAGCTCAGGTGTCAGTTTTGACGGCTCGTATCAAAGAAGTCACAGAGCATTTGAAGGCGAATAAGCACGACTTCATGGCTCGTCGCGGCTTGATCCAAATGGTCGGTAAGCGCAAGCGTTTGCTGAAATATTTGGAACGAACTGATTTTGAGAGTTACAAAGCAGTTGTTGCCAAGTTAGGTTTGCGTAAATAATTTACGTTAAAAACTGCTTAAATCCCCTTTGACGAAAAGGGGATTTTTGTTGTTCTGGCTATTTTTTCAATTTGGCGATAATCACATCTCGTCCGTCATTTGCGCCACCCAAAGTGCAGGAATAAAGAGTTAATTGCGGCTGATCTGTGCGCTGTTCGATTTCCACGGCATCTGGTTTAACGCTTTGTTTTTCGCTGATGACGTAATTATAACGCACGCCGTTATAGTCAATGATGATTTCATCGCCGACAGTCAATTTATCAATATTATAAAAAGGTGATTTTCTGAGCGTCTGCTGAGGAGTTAATCCCATAATAAAACGGTGTGCAGATAAGACAAAATTGCCACCATCTTTTGGATTACCGTTTTCTGGTTTGCGCCACCACGCACCATGTTCCATTGTTTCGGCGCCGCCAGTACTATAAGGCAAATTTATGTCGATTTTCGGTATGTAAAGTCGATTTTCGGTAATTTTATTCTCAGTTTTAGTGATGAGCTGAGTGGTCTGGTTGTCTTTTGGGTTGATATTTTGCGATAAAATAAGGGGCGTGCTGATGAGGACAAGCAAATAAACTCCGCCAAGAATCATCAAGATTGCGATTATAGTTAAGATATAGCTTTTCTGGCGATTTTTTACTGAATCTAGCTGAAGTGACATGAATAAATTATAGCACACTCATCTGTTAATAAGGTTATGTTAAACGCGCTCGCGGCTGGCGTTTGGGTTGAGGTTTTAGTATAATATAAGTAGCAATTTGTAACGCGGAAGTGATAGAGATGAGACGACTAAATTGCCAAGTAATTTCATCCCTGTTACTACCGCAAGAAAGGAGCTCTTTATGAGTATTATCAATCCAAGCGGCAAGGAGATTTTTAGTGTTACCACTGATTTTTGTGGTCGGCCGCTGACTTTAGAGGTGAATCGCGTCGGTTTTAGGACGACTGGTAGTGTTTTGGTGCGCTATGGCGACACTGTAGTTTTGGGTAGCGCTCAGGTTAGTCCGCGTCCAGTGCAATTGGATTATTTTCCATTGTCAATTGATTACGAAGAAAAATTTTATGCAGCGGGTAAGATTTCTGGCAGTCGATTTATCAAGCGCGAAGGTCGCCCAAGCGATGAAGCTGTGTTGATTGGGCGATTGATTGATCGTCCGATCCGTCCGCTTTTCCCGAAGGGTTATCGTCAGGAAATTCAAGTCGTCGCGACTGTTTTGAGTATGGATCCGAGTTTCCGCCCAGATGTAATTGCGATGATCGCTGCGTCTAGTGCGTTAATGTTAACCGGTACGCCGTTTGACGGTCCGGTGGCTGGTTTGCGCGTGGGTCGAGTGAACGGCGAATTTAAGGCGTTTTTGACTCCAGAAGAGCGCGAAAAGTCGGATCTTGATTTGGTTGTGGCTGGTATTGAAAGCGGTATAACAATGGTCGAAGCTGGTGCTAAAGAAGTTTCAGAAGATGTAATTGTTGATGCGATGGCATGGGCTCACCAGATGATGCAGCCAGCGATTGCCTTGCAACGCGAATTGGCGGAAAAAGTTGCGCCAGCACAGCAGGAATACGATTTAATTTTGCCAGATGAATCAATTCAGCAAACAGTTAACGCGTGGGTTGATGGGAAATTTGGTGAGAAAATTCGTCGCCCCTATCCAGAGCGCAATGAGATGATTAGCGAAATTCGCGCTGAATTTCATGAGGCGATGGCGGAAAAATTGGGACTGGACGAGGAAGAATATAGCGAAGTTCGTGGCGATTATGACGAAGCGTTTACTTTGGCTTTACATAAAGATGTTCGTCGGGGAATTGTCGCTGAACGAGTTCGTCCTGACGGTCGACAATTGACCGAGATTCGTCCGCTCAGCTCGGAAGTTGGATTCTTGCCGCGCGCTCACGGTTCCAGCTTGTTTACGCGTGGCGTGACTCAGGGAATGAATATTGTGACTTTGGCGCCGCTTAGCTATTCGCAATTGATTGACACTATGGAAATTACCGACGGTGAGCGACGTTATATGCATCATTACAATGCGCCGGGCTATACGGTTGGCGAGGTCAAGCGAATGGGCAGTCCAGGTCGTCGTGAAATTGGTCACGGATATTTGGCAGAACGTGCCTTGCTTCCAGTTTTGCCGACTGAAGAAGATTTTCCATACGCTATTCGCTCGGTGACAGAGATTATGAGTCAGAACGGTTCAACTTCGATGGCGGCGACTTGTTCTAGCTGTTTGGCATTGATGGACGCTGGTGTACCAATTTCGGCTCCCGTGAGTGGAATTGCGATGGGTCTAATGATGGACGGCGATACTCCGTATGTGTTGAGCGATATCGCTGACGCTGAGGACTTTGCTGGCGATATGGACTTTAAGGTAACTGGAACTTCAAAGGGTATTACGGCTCTTCAAATGGATATGAAGGTTCATGGTTTGCCAGTGGCGGTATTGCGTCAAGCGATTGAGCAGAGTAAAGCAGGTCGCGCGCACATTTTGGAACATATGCTTAGTGTGCTTCCAGGGCCTCGTGAGTCGCTCAGTCCGTATGCGCCACGAATTGAGAAGATTAAGATTGACCCAGATAAGATTGGCGTGATTATTGGTAAGGGTGGTGAGACGATCAATAAGATTACCTCGGAAACTGGCGCTGAGATCGATATTAAGGAAGATGGTTTGATTACTGTAGCTAGCCCAGACGGCGCGTCGATTGAAAAGGCTATGAACTGGATTAAAAGTCTGATCGAGGAGCCAGAGGTCGGTAAGATCTACGAAGGTAAAGTTGTTGGCATTAAAGATTTTGGCGCGTTTGTGAATATACTTCCTGGTGTTGACGGAATGGTTCATATTTCGAAATTGGCGGAACGTCGAGTTGAAAAAGTGACTGATGTCGTGAAAGAGGGGCAAACTGTTCGCGTGAAAATTACTGGAATTGACGAGCGCGGTAAGATTAATTTGACGATGATTGGTTTGTAAATATATAATAACGAAAGCGTAATTTTAGGAGAAAATTTTATGGACAATAGCAACAACAACAAACCTCAAACACCGCCTCAGCCGCAATTCCAGCAGGCTCCACAACAGCCTCAGGTTCAGCAGCCTCAGCCACAACAACAATTCCAACAACAACCAGTCATGGGAACTCCATACCAAATGCCACCAAAAAAGAAAATGAGTAAAGGTGTCATGTGGGGAATCATCGGCGGAATAATTGGATTAGTCGTAATTATCGTTGGTGTAGTCCTAGCTGTCTTGTTACTGGGCGGTCCAAGCAAGGCGGATTATAAAGACCTGCTTTCACAGTTTACTGGCTTTGATATAAATAACGCCTTTATCAGTAAAAGTAGTACTGGTACTAAAAATAGGAAAGCTGAAATAGATGAGACTATTGGGAAAATTGACGACCTTAATAAAAAAATGGGCTCACATAAAGCGCTTCGCGATAAGGATGTGAAAGCGGCGTATGATAAATATTTGGACAGTTGGAATAACGGTGCAAAAGAATATGTTGAGTTCATAGGAGCTTTTACTGAAAATAATTTTTACGAGAAGTGTAGGCTAACTGAAGTAAGCAAGCATATTCGGGAATCCAAAGAAAGTGTTGAGAAATATTTTGACTCTAATATGAAAGACTGTATGGATTCTTTGGATAAGATGTCGAAATCTAACAACAAGCTAGTCGCTAAATATGGCGAAGATCTGAAGAAATACTACTCAGAAATAAAGCAATATTACGTAGAACTTTCAGAATACATTAAGAACGCATCATCGGGAGTATCAAGACCAAAGGCTCCAACATCACCGAAGATAGATATTAAGGCAGATACATTAAATAAATGGAAAGAAGCTAGCGAAAACTTTAAGAAAGTTTTGGAAGAAAAAGCTAATAAATAGTCTGTAATTAAAAATAAAGCACCCTGAGGAATCGGGGTGCTTTTATTTGACTACAATTAAGCTATAGCGATATAATGACAAAAAGTATAAAAGTCAGGAGACTACTATTTATGGACGATAATAACAATAAATCACAGCCTCAAACACCGCCTCAGCCGCAATTCCAGCAGGCTCCACAACAGCCTCAGGTTCAGCAGCCTCAGCCACAACAACAATTCCAACAACAACCAGTCATGGGAACTCCATACCAAATGCCACCAAAAAAGAAAATGAGTAAAGGTGTCATGTGGGGAATCATCGGCGGAATAATTGGATTAGTCGTAATTATCGTTGGTGTAGTCCTAGCTGTCTTGTTACTGGGCGGTCCAAGCAAGGCGGATTATAAAGCTGCTGTAGACAAAGTGAACGATACGATCGAAATTTACAATAAAGCTTCGACGTCACTTTCATATGTTTCTACTTCAGAAACCAAGTCTTCGTTAGAGTCTACTCGTAAAAAGCTTTCCTCCACAAAGGATGAAGTTGACGGTAAATTAAGCGAGCTAGGCAAGATGAAGGCTATTACTGGCGACAAAGAAGTTCGTGAGAAGTATGACGCTTTGAAAAATAAGCTAGGTAAGTTTGATTCTGCAGTGGATGCCTTTGATGAAGTTTACGGAAAGATACTTCCAGCAGTAGCTGATTTTTCTGATAGTAGCAACAGCTCTAATATATCTACCTTAGAGAGTGCGGTTAAGAAAGCTCGACAGGATCTTAAAAACGCCGATATCAAGAACGAGCACAACAAGAAATTCGTCAAGGACTTTACTGCTCAATTGGAAAAACTTGAAGAAATGTTGCCAAAAGTTGCTGAGATGAAATCTGATTACAAAAAATACGACTCTAACTATATCAGTGATTTTTACGATACTCTTACCGCGATACAGAAGACTGCTCGCGAATGGGCTTCGGGACTACAAAAAATAGCAGAAGAGGGCGAAATTAAGGACGAACTAAATAACCTAGGAGCTATACTGGTAAACAAGGTAAATAAATAGTTCTGCTAAATGTCATAAGCGCCTCGTTTCTTGCGGGGCGTTTTTTGATAGAATAAATATATGGACAAGCAGGCTAAGTTGGACGCGCTGGCAGAAGAAATTGTAAAAGAGAAGGTTTGCTCGGATTTGGCGGATCAGGCGACGCAGCTTGTTATGGGCGACGGAAATCATGATGCTGATATCGTTTTTATTGGCGAGGCGCCGGGGAAGAATGAAGACTTACAAGGCAAGCCGTTTGTTGGCGCTGCGGGAAAATTCCTTGATGAAATGCTAAAATCTGCCAATTTACAGCGGTCAGATGTATATATTACCAATATTGTTAAGTATCGACCGCCGAATAATCGTGACCCGTTACCAGAGGAAAAGCGCCAATTTTGGCCATATTTACTCAGGCAATTAGAAATCATTCAGCCAAAGGCCATTCTGACCTTAGGGCGGCACAGTGGCGGCGGGTTTATTCCGGGATTGCAGATCAGTAAAGAACACGGTCGTCCACATAAAGTGCGTCTACATGATCTAGAATTTGTGGTCATTCCTCTATATCATCCAGCCGCTGCACTTTATAACGGCGGCATGCGTCAGACTTTAATTGACGATTTTATTCAGGCTGTGGAATTTGTGAAGAATAATAGCAGCGCTTAATTAGACTATTTTCTTGCAAAAGTTTCCCAGACGTAGTATAGTGGATAGTCGATATCTATTATAGCTAAATCGAGAAAGGATTTGTGTGAGATTATCGGGAGCTGTTGAACAGGCGTGCTGCATTATGGCAATTCTGGCGGATCCGAAAAGGACGACGCCGGTAACTAATGATGCGCTGGCAGAAAAGATGCTGGTTTCGCCGACGTACTTGAAGAAAATTAGTCGGAAATTGGTAATAGCAAAGCTAATCACTTCAACTCAGGGAACTGGCGGCGGATTTATTTTAGCGAGAAAAATGAACGAAGTTACGTTGCATGATGTTGTCCTTGCAATTGAAGGAGAATCGCCATTTTTCCAACCTAAGGGAATTGTTGAGAGAGTTTTTCAATCGCGTCCTCGTCAGGTGGAAATTGGCATGAATATGATAGAAAAGGTTTTTTCTGAAGCACAGGAAAAGTGGAGTGAATATTTGAAAACTGTGACGCTGGAAGATGTCGCAAAGGAGGTCGCACATGATTAAAAATAAGATGTTACAAGCCGAATGGAAGCATTTGTTTAATAATAAAATATTGCTAATATCCATGGCTGTGATTTCGTTTATCCCGATTTTGTATAGTGGATTTTTCCTAGGTTCAATTTGGGATCCGTACGGACAAACAAAAAACTTGCCGGTGGCGTTTGTGAACGAAGATAAGGGCGCCAGCTTAAATGGCAAATCGCTGAATGTCGGCGAATCTGTCGAGAAAAAACTGAAAGATAATCACGATTTGGGCTGGGAGTTTGTCAGTAAGCAACAAACAGACGAAGGCGTGAATAACGGGCATTTTTATGCAGTGGTAACTATTCCGTCCGATTTTTCGCAGAAAGTGGCGTCAATTACCGAATCTGAACCTCAGCAAGCGGTTATTAATTTTACGACCACGCCAGCGAAAAACTACATCGGTTCGCTAGTCAGTAATCAAGCTGCCGCCAAGGTCAAATCTTCGGTGTCTGAACAAATCACCCAGGCGTACGCTAAGGGGATTTTGGAGAGTTTGGACAAGCTTGGCATAGGACTGGACACGGCGGCTAACGGCGCGTCAACTTTACACGACGGATTAGGGCGATTGCAATCTGGCACACAAACATACGTTGGCGGCGTTAAGCAATTAGCGGTAAATCAGCAATCCTTGACTGGCGGATTAGCGCAACTCAGCGACGGCTCTCGTAAATTGCAGGCGGGATTGGGGCAATTATCGAACAGTTTGCCGACCGAATTTCAATTGTCGCAATTATCTGACGGTATGAAACAATTGCAATCGGGCATAAATCAATTAAACGCCAGCGTTAGTAATCCATCGCCAGTGCTCGTGGCTCAACAAAACAAGGTAGAAACGACCGCGCAAACTTTGGTGCAAACAATGCGAGCTTCGGAGTCCGACTTGTTGACGGCGGGTGGCACTTTGCAGGCTTTGAGCACGCAAGCAGCCGCTTCTGGTAGCGATTCTACGACGATAAGTTCGTCGCAAATTAGCAATATTTCTCAAGCATTCACAAAAACTAAGGCAATTATCGCGCAGACGGGGACGCTACGTGAAGACCTTCAAACGCTAACTCAACAATTATCAGCGCAACAAACGCAACTTCAGGTTGGAGTTTCTGCATTGAATAACGGCGTGAATCAATTGACACCAAACGCGATCACCGCATTTAACGGCTACAACAGCGTGCGATTTGCGAATAATCAATTATTGGCGGGCTCGGCAAGCTTAACAAACGGCTTAAGCGAAGCAAAATCGGGTAGTCAAAAATTGGCGAATGGCGCGAGTTTATTAGAAAGTCGCTCGGGCGCATTGATTGATGGAACTTCGCAACTGGCAAGCGGCGCGGATACGCTGGCGAATAAATTGGCGGACGCTTCTAATCGCATAAAAATTCAACCAACTGGCGCTACGACTCAGCAGCAAATTGCAAATCCAGTGAAGTCGGAGATGATTGAAAAAGGCAATGTTCCGAACTATGGCTACGCTTTGTCGCCGTATGTTTTGTCGCTAAGTTTGTTTGTTGGGGCACTAGTTCTGAACGTTATTTATCCGATTCGCAAAACTTTTTCTGAGCAGGAAAGTGCGATTCGTTGGTGGCTGTCTAAAGCTTCGGTGGCTGGCGTGGCGGCGTTTATGCAAGCAACGATTTTGATGTTGGTGATGGTGTTTTTCTTAGGACTAACTCCAGAACATCCAGCGCATTTCATCGGGGCAGTTTATCTGACGTCGTTTGCATATATGTCGATTGTGTCGCTTTTGGTGATTGTTTTGGACAATCCAGGGCGATTCCTAGCGATGGTTCTTTTGGTGCTTCAATTGGGCTCCAGTGAAGGAACGTTCCCAATTCAAACTGCCAACGGATTTTTCCAAGCAATTAATCCGCTGGTGCCGATGACTTACTCAATTCGCGCATTGCGCCAGGCTATTTCGGGCGGGCTAGATAACGCATTTTACAGCGGCAGTATGTGGGTTTTGGTTGGATTCTTGTTGGTGGCTAATTTATTGACAATCGGCTTCTTCGCTTATCGTGGCAAGCGTAAATTCGCGCACACGTCGGTGGATGGCGACGATTAATTGACCTCTGTTATAAAACATTGTTCTTTGACAAAAAATGAGCGGTTTGCTAATATAAGAGTACTAACTAGAGGAATTTACATCAGTTCACCTCTATGCCTGGTTTTTGAATTATATTGTAATAAAAAAGGAGTATAACAATATGGGTCAGCGGCGACTAGCAACACCGCAAAAAGACGACGCCAATAAGCGTCCGCAGTCAAAGAAAAGCAACAATGCAGTTTTGAATAGCACAACTACTCGTAAGGGTGAGGTTTTCCGAGCTCAGCGGCGAACGAGCGAGAATGTTAATCTCAGGGCTTCGCAGCACTTGATTGATATTCCAGTAAACAAATCAGTTTACAACGGATACGGCGGCGAGCAATTTAGTGCCAAAATGCAACCAAAACCCGTTCGCGGCGGTCAGCCGAAGCTTCGGATTATCCCAATTGGTGGCGTGGGCGAAATGGGAATTGGTAAGAATATGAACGCCATCGAATATGATGATGAGATTATCATCGTAGATATGGGTTTTCTGTTCCCGGGTAGCGATTATCCAGGCATCAATTACATCACGCCAGATATTACTTGGCTGGAAGAGAATAAGCACAAGATTAAGGCGCACGTTTTTACGCACGGGCACCTTGATCATATTGGTTCGTTCCGCCATTTTATTCATCGTATTCCAGCGCCAGTTTATGGCTCTAAGTTTACAATTGGTATGCTTGATCGAACGATGGACGATTCAGAGGTGGATTTCAAGCCAGATTATCGAGTGATGGATCCGCTGAGTCACGAAATTGTTCAAGTTTCTAAGCATTTTTCAATCGAGTTGGTGCGAGTTAACCACTCAATTCCTGATTCTACAGCGATAATTATTCGAACTCCAATGGGTGTGATTGTCGATTCTGGTGACTGGCGATTCGAGGAAAGTCCAGTTGACGGTCAAAAGTTTGACCTTGAGCGACTTACGGAAGTGGCTTCAAAAGAAGGCATTTTGATGTTTATGAATGAATCGACCAACTGTGAATCGGCCGGCACACATACACACACGGAGTTTGATATTCAGTATTCCATCGGTCAGGTGATGGACAAGTTTAGTAATAGTCGAGTAATTTTAAGTTGTTTCTCATCGCAGGTGCATCGCTTGCAATTAATTTTGGAAGAGGCGCATAAGCACGGACGCAAGGTGGCATTTGCTGGATTCTCGATGATCCAGAACCTGGAAGTGGCGTTGCGTTCGGGGACGATTAAGATTCCTAAAGACACCATCATGAAGATGGAAGATATTGTTAAATTACCAGATAGCCAAATTGCCGTAGTTTGTACTGGCTCGCAGGGTGAATTTAACGCCGTCTTAAATCGCATGGCGACGGGCGCTCATAAATATATGAAAATTAAGGGCTCGGATGTTGTAGTGTTTAGCTCAAATCCAATTCCTGGCAATGAAAAAAGCGTGGTGCGAACGGTTGATGGTCTGATGCGTGAGGGTTCTGATGTTATTCAAAACGGAAAGACTCACTTGACGGGAATTGGTCCTCTGCACTTGTCGGGTCATGGCTATTATGATGATCACGTCAAACTGATCAACGCACTTAACCCAACTTATTACATGCCGATTCACGGTGAATTCCATATGCTAGTACATAATGCCAGGTTAGCGGAAAAGGAATGTGGAATTCCTCGTAAGAATATTTTTGTATGTGATGCTGGAGATATTATTGAAATTGATATTGAAAGGCAAGCGAAGAAGGCTGGGCGAATTCACGTTGGTGGCGTGATGTACGATGATACTGGCGCAATTGTTTCTGAGGTTGTGCTGAAAGACCGCATTCACATGTCACAAGAGGGAATGTTTGTCGTAGTGCTGACCGTACAGCGTGGCACGGGACGATTATTGACTAGCCCAGACATTATTTCTCGCGGATTTATTTACTTGCGCGACTCTGAAGAGTTGATGAATATGATTCGTCAATATTTGAAGCAAAAAGCGGCACGTAGTTTTTCTGGCAAATATGATTTGGATGTGATCAAAAAAGAAATTAAAGATGAGATTACGCACATATTATATGATCAGACTCGCCGAACGCCGATTGTCATTCCGGTGATAAATGAGGTTGGTGGCTTGAAACCTGTTAAGTCGGCAGCTACGCCAACACATTCTGCCGTGAAATCGCCAGCGCGCGGTAAGAGACCCGCCTCGGGTGAGTCAAAAATGACTCTTCCGACTGCGCCGCGTCGTCGTTTCCCGCAGCGCCAAGTGCCAGATACTGAAGCAAACGACACAAAAGCCAGAGAGCGACAGAATACTCGCCCGTACTAGGGTTCTGGATTGATTTTACTGGTGAATTATGCTATAATACTAAGCGTATTAAGTTGATTTTACATCTGTTAATAAGTGTAAAATCAGTGTATAATAAAAACGATTATGGCAAAAAAACGAAAGAGCACGAAAAAATCCGCACCAGCCAAGCCGCAGCATAGTTTGCCGGCGGGTTTTTGGTCACAAGTTGGCGCGGTGATGCTTATTCTTTTGTCTCTACTACTCGTCGTATCGTGGTTTGGTGTCGGTGGTCCAGTTTTACAATGGATTGATATGGCAACCGTAAAAACAATTGGTTACACCGCGTATGCCTTGCCGATATTGCTGATTTATTTGGCGGTTGAGACTTTTCGAGCGGAAGAGAATCAATTACCCGCAGTGGTGAAATTTGCGGCAATTTTGGAAATTGTGTGGTTTTCTGGATTGTTTGGGTTAATGAAGACGGCTTCGCATCCGAATTCTGGTGGATTTGTGGGCGACATATTGAATACAGCTACCTTGAAAATGGTAGATTCGGCAATTGCTGTAATTATTTATCTAGTTTTGGCGTTTATAACAGTTCTATTTATTACTCAGACGTCGCCGTTTACGGTTTTCAGTAAACTTTGGGAGATGATTAAGAGTAATACTAAGGAAGACGATAATAATCGTTCTGTTATGAAGAAGGCGTCAATTGCTCAGCCAGCAGAAGAAGAGAAAAAGACCGACTTGGGAGAAATTAAGCTAAACGCTGGTGTGCCAATAATTGATACAGCCAAAGAGAAAAAGAGCTTATTAAAGAAAGTAGAGAAGCCAGAGAAGGTCAATGAAGAGCAGGCTTTGGTGGCAACCCGTGATCCAAATTGGGAAGCGCCAAGCTTGGATCTATTAGAGAAGAATGAAAGCGGTGCTGATGCTGGAGATACGCGCCAGAACGCCCAAATAATTCACGATACGCTGGCTGAATTTAATATTGAGGCAGCGATGGGCGATATTAATGTTGGTCCAAAAGTTACGCAATACACCCTAAGACCGCCAAGTGGGGTTAAATTGACGCGAATTACGGCGCTGGAAACTAACATTGCACTTAATTTGGCAGCACAAAGTTTAAGGATTGAGGCGCCAATTCCTGGTCAGCGAGCGGTTGGTATTGAAGTGCCTAACCGCAAGGCTGCCGAAGTGCGACTACGAAGTACGTTGTCATCAAAACAGTGGGCTGCTGCTCGTGATCCTTTGAGCTTTGGGATTGGTAAAGATATATCCGGTCAAGTTGTTGTGGGTGAACTGGGAAAGATGCCGCATTTGTTGATTGCTGGACAAACGGGTTCTGGTAAGTCTGTGATGATTAATACTTTGCTGTGTAGCTTGCTGTATCGTAATAGTCCGAGTGATATGAAGTTGATTTTGGTTGACCCGAAGCAAGTCGAAATGGCGCCGTACGCTGATATTCCGCATCTTCTTACTCCGGTGATTAATGAACCGGAAAAGACCATTTCAGCTTTGAAGTGGGCAGTGAATGAGATGGAGCGACGCTACAAATTGTTGGCGGGCGAGAAAATCCGCAATATTAAGGAATATAACAAGAGGTTGCAATCGCGCGCTAAGAAGATTGCGATTGCTGATGAAAATGGCAATGTTCAGGAGCATGAAGATGGATCAATGCCATATATCGTGATTGTGGTGGACGAGATGTCTGATCTTATGATGATGGCTAAAAAGGATGTTGAGACGCTAATTGTTCGTTTGGCGCAGAAATCGCGAGCGGTTGGTATTCACTTGGTATTGGCAACGCAGCGTCCTAGCGTGAACGTGATTACTGGTTTGATTAAGGCAAACGTTCCAGCGCGAATTGCCTTTACGGTGGCCAGTCAGGTTGACAGTATTACGATCTTAGACCAATCTGGCGCTGAGAAATTATTGGGTCAGGGAGATATGCTATTTTACGTAACGAGTATGAGCAAACCAAAACGTATTCAGGGCGCCTGGGTGACAGATGATGAGGTGAATAAAATTGCCGATCATTTGCGTATGCAGATGGCTCCGCAGTATAACGACGAAGTAGTGGCTCAGCCAGTTCAATTGGATGGAAAGGGCGGTGTTGTCATGGATCTGTCGGAAGGTGGTGATGATAAGTTTAAGGACGCGGTTCGTGTGGTGGTCGAACGACGCAAGGCTTCAACAAGTATGCTGCAAACGCGCCTGGGAATTGGTTATCAGCGAGCTGCTCGAATCATTGAAGAGATGGAAGAGCGGGGAATTATTGGTCCGCAGAACGGTTCTAAGCCGCGCGATGTTTTGATTTCTAGTCCAGAAGAGCTTGAGGAATTGCTGGCGGAATAGCAATTGCTACGATTTATCAGTAGTAAGATTGGCAATATTAGCTGTTTAGTGATATAATAGCAATTGAATATCAACCTAAGCTTGTGTGAGACAGCATAAGCATCCGTAAATGGATTCCAGAGGAGGAAACATGAACGAATACGAACTAACTGTTCTTATTCACCCGGATTTAGAGGCTAATCTAGATTCAGCGTTGGATAAGGTACGTGGTTTAATCACTACTAACGGTGGTGAAATTATCAAAGAAGATAACTGGGGCAAGAAAAAATTGGCCTATACGATCAAGCGTGAAGATTTTGCAGTTTACGTTTGCTTTGAGGTTAAATTGCCAGCACCAGCTTTATTGAAAATTTCAAACACGCTTAATATTACTGATGAAGTTTTGCGTTACCTATTGGTAAAAACTGATGAAAAAACTCGTCAAGCATTAAGCGAGCAAAAAGCACGCAACGAAGAATCTGATTCAAGCGAATCAAGTAAATAAACCTAACTGCCGTAAGGTAAAAGAGGGGATAGAATATGGCACGAAGTATCAATCAAGTGATTTTGTTGGGTAGATTGACACGCGATCCAGAACAGCGAACAACCGCTTCTGGCAAGAATGTAGTTAGTTTCAGCATTGCTGTTGATCGACAATCTCAAGACGATCAGGCTGATTTTTTCAATATCACAGCCTGGGATAAACTTGGTGATTTGGTAATGCAATATCTAAGCAAAGGTCGTCGGGTTTTAATCCAGGGACGACTGCGACAGGATAGCTGGGAAGATAAGGATACTGGTAAAAGACAGAGTCGAATTGAAGTCACTGCTTCAGATGTAACGTTCTTAGACGGTCCAAGCGGCGACAATTCAGGTTCTGCAGCACCAAAGACTACTAAAAAAGAGGAAGTCGTAACGGAAATTGACGATAAGCCAATTGACCTAAGCGAGATTCCATTCTAATAAGGAGATTAAAATGGCACAATTGAAGAAAAATCCACCGATTATTTTTGACTATAAAGATGTAAAAACTTTGCAACGTTACATCAATGTTTACGGTCAAATCGAGCCAATCAGCAAGACTGGTTTGAGCGAAAAGCAACAGCGAAGCTTGGCAGTAGCAATTAAGCGTGCTCGCCACTTGGCTTTGTTGCCATTTGTTACTAGCAACTAGGAACGTTTAATGCGCAATATCTCGTTGCTATTACATATTTGGCAGCGAGATATTTTATTGGAAAGGAGAAAATATGTATCAGCCAACTGATTTGAAAAAAGGCGTAGTTTGTCAAATTGACGGCAAGCCATATCGCGTCGTAGAATACGGCCAAAAAGTTATGGGTCGTGGCGGTTCGATCGTTAACGTGAAATTGAAAAACCTAATTGACGGAAGCGTTATTCCAAAGACTTTCAAGGGTCAAGAGCGAATCGAAGCTGCGGAAGTAAATAATAAAACTGCGCAATATTTGTATAACGACGGCGACAAGTTTTATTTCATGGATCCGACTAGCTTTGAGCAATTTGAGCTGGCTGCGGAAATCGTGGACGATGCTAGTAAATACCTGAAAGAAGGCGACGAATTAAGCCTTCAATTCTTCGACGGTCGAGTGATTAACGTTGAACTACCAAAGAATAAATATCTGGAAGTTACCTACACAGAAGATGTGGTTAAGGGTGATACGACTTCATCTGTGCTAAAAGATGCTACTTTGGAGACAGGGTTGGTTGTCAAAGTTCCAGCATTTATCAAGCAGGGTGATATTATTAGCGTTGACACATCAACTGGCGAATATCGCGAGCGAAAGAAATAATCCTATTTAATGAAACAGCGATTAGATAAATCTCTGGTCGAGCGTGGTTTGGCGACAACAAGATCTCAGGCGGATAATTTTATTCGCCTGGGCTATGTTTTTTTGAATAAGAAAATTGTCCAAAAATCAGGAACTATGGTATCTGATTCGGACGAGATAAAGCTCGAGAAGAAGGAAACTTATGTTTCGCGAGCCGGCTTAAAACTGGCAAGCGTGGCGGAGTATTTTCATCTTAATTTTCAGGATAAAACCGTTCTGGATATTGGTTCGAGCACGGGTGGATTTACTGACTATTCACTGCGTCATGGCGCTAAAAAGGTATTTGCTGTTGATGTTGGAACGGATCAGCTCCATCCAAGCTTGAGACCGAATCCAAAAATTGTTCTTCACGAAAAGACCGATATTCGTGATTTTTATACAGATGAAGCAATTGATATTATTGTGGGCGATGTGTCGTTTATATCTCTGAGGGAAATTTTGCCGCACGTGGCAGAAAATCTGATGAATAGCGGCACTGTTTTAATTGCTATGGTGAAGCCTCAATTTGAGGCGGGGCGGCATCAGGTTAATAAGGGAATTATTAAAAACGATAAAGTTCGCCGACAGATTTTATCCGATTTTGAAGATTGGGCGAAAAAGTATTTTGTTATCTTAGATAAAAAAGATAGTGAAGTGGCTGGCAGTAAGGGCAATCTTGAGCGATTTTACAAATTGAAATTATCTAAACGTTAAACCTAAATTCAACGACGTCATTTGGTTGCATGACGTAAGTTTTTCCTTCGGTGCGAATTTTGCCGTTTTCACGAGCCTTAACTTCTGATCCTGCAGCGACTAAATCGTTAAAATCGACAATTTGTGCGGCAATAAATCCGCGCTCAAAATCCGAATGAATAACGCCCGCAGCTTGCGGTGCAGTCCAGCCTTTGTGAATTGTCCAAGCGCGAACTTCTTTTTCGCCCGCAGTTAAGTAGCTTTGTAGTCCGAGCGTATCGTAGGATGCGTGAATAAGTTTAGCGAGCCCAGTTTCCTTGACGCCGTAGCTTTCTAATAGCTCTTTGGCGTCATTTTCAGATAAGCCTTTCAATTCTTCTTCCAGTTTTGCGCAGACAAAGACGGTTTTTGCAGGACTTACAAGTTCGGTCAATTGACTTTGTAGATCGGAATTGTTCAATCCTTCCTCATCGACATTAAATGTGTAAATAACCGGCTTGGCGGTAAGAAGGTGTAGGTCGGAAATTGCCTCAAAATCCACATCAGACAGGGCGGAAATTGGTACGCCTTTTTGTAAATTGTCAATTAAAGATTGCAGATATTCAACTTTTTGGCGAGCTTTTGGGTTTGCTTTAGCTTCTTTTTGAAACTGGGGCAGGCGTTTTTCAAGAGTTTGTAGATCAGCCAGAATCAGCTCAGTATTGATAATGTCAATATCCTTTTTTGGGTCAATCGGTGCTTCGTCATGGCGCAGAATTTTTGAATTCTCAAATGCACGGACAACATGAACAATTGCGTCGCACTCTCTGATATTGTGAAGAAACTTATTACCCAAACCTTCACCCTTAGACGCGCCAGCAACCAGCCCCGCAATATCAACGAAAGTGACGGTGGCTGGAATAATTTTTTGCGCGTGATAAAGATCGGCTAAAATTTGCAGGCGATTATCTGGCACGGGAACAATTCCTGTGTTCGGCTCGATTGTCGCAAACGGATAGTTAGCCGCTAAAATATCATTATTTGTTAAAGCGTTAAAAAGTGTCGACTTGCCAACATTTGGTAAACCAACGATTCCAATAGATAAACTCATATATTTATTATATCATCTGCGTAATCTTTGATATAATTATAAGCATGAGAAGAAAATACTCATTGCCTAAGGTGGGCATGCTGGCAATAGTAGTGGCTTTGGCTATTTCGGTAACGGCTTTTTTTATCTATACGTATGCGGCGCCAAGCTCGCCAAATTGGACGATAACTGGTAAATCCTGGGTTACTAAGCAATTTAATCCATCGGATACCACTAACTTTGGGTCTAACTGGACTATTGCTCCGGGGAGGTTAAAGAATGTGAAGCCCGGAGATACGGTTGATTGGTGGCATAGTCTTTTCGTTAGCGGCGGAGCCACTGACTATGTTGTGACTGGCGTACAGCAAGATGTGTTCGATTTAAGCTCAAATCAGCCGATGGATAATGATGTCAGTCTGAACGATAGGGGGGCTTGGCATAATGAAGATCCTCGATGGTTTAACGTTATGACGGATTGGAAGGATTATGCTTGGAAGCGAATGAACAATCCAGAGGGAGTGGATTATCACACTACCTCTATGGAGGCGTTGAACGGAAAATCTAGATTAGAGGATGTTCGTGGTCCGCTTGGAAAAAATAAATTTATGTTTACGCGAGTCATTAAAAGAGAGGATATGGGTAAGCGTATCTGTCAGCGAATCTACTGGGATAGGCGTAATTCTTTGGTGTCAAAAGGCTGGGTGTATTCATCATACGCCTGTGTTGAAGTTCCGTATGATTATAATGTAGAACCTTCGGTGAGTGTTAATTCGGATTATATTGACGCAGAAAATGTCACGAAAATTGAGGGAATAAATGCCGGCTTGAACAATAAGGGCACGTCAAAAACTCAAAATTCTTCGTATGCACTTGCGCGGTTTGTTGTCAGAGGGGCTGAAGTATCGGAGCTTACAGGAAAGAGTAATGAAGTTTCACTTCCTGGAGGTACTGCTGATAGTGATTGGCCGTGTGCAATTGTGCGACTGATTAAGGGGCAATATAGAGATAGCTTAAATATTGATAGTGGCGCGTGTGGAAAAATTGTTCAAAACACTGGCAATCAATTAAGCACCGGTCAGACTCCAGTGGCTACAAATAAGATAGATGATCTGGATAGGGATAGGGTTAAGCTAAGTGCTAACGACAGTCTATGTTATGTGGTTATGGTAAGTAATTACAATGGTTCGGCGCCTTCGACGGATTTTAAATACGCGGTTAAGTGTATCAGATCCTCAAAAAGACCAAAGGTTCAGGTTTGGGGTGGTGATATTAAGACAGATAAAGAGGTTATTACCAGCAGGACATCAAATAATGTGAATGTTCCTGATGAGAATCTTAGTCGAATTGAGTTAGATAAGACCTCTATACGAGCAAAGGGGCTGTGGGGTACTGGTTTAGACAGGCATGGGAATAAGCTTGGTGGTGAAGTGTCGTTTAGTCCCGGTGAATATGGATATAAGGGTGGTAATATGGATGATAAACATTGGTCAATAGTTTGTGCCGAGGATCAGTATGGCGGTAATGGAAACCAGAGGGCGTATAAGAAGTCTACTGGAAAGCCAGATTATCTTCCGAGTTGTCATGGTGATGCGACCAACTTAAAAGACGACTATCAAGCAAGGACGATTGTAACGACACAATGGCGCGCTCCTGGTGGAGGCGATGTATTGCAAGATGGTTATATTACGTGTAAACCCGATTCCATGTATTACGACATAGTTGGTGACGCATCGCTCGTCTATAATCCTGATTATTGTAAGAGGGGTGTTTGGAGAACATCTGACTCTGCAAAGTGGATTGGTATAAACAGCTTTGGTCGACATACGCATTCTAATAGTAGACCAGATCCAGCATTCTTAAATTGTAATAACAATCTTCGTCCTATAGTAGAGCTTATCCCGTGTTTGGATATGTATGTCTTTAGGCTGAAAGGTATCAATTTAGGAGGGTTAAAAGATGCTAAGAGTCTGGAGATTGGTTTTAGTGGAGCTGTAGATAACCTCGTTAAGGTGAAGATTAACGGTTATGAGATGAAAACGTTAGGTAACGACAATGGATCCAGACCTGAAGGAGTTCAGTATTTTGGTTGGGGTCTTCCGGGCTATGCTGGAAATTCTCGATTTACCGCTGAGACGCAGCCAGGCACTGTTCTATATGAGAATAATAACTTCATCGATATTTATATAAAATCTAATCCGTCACATATGGGACTGCTGATCGAGGATATAACGTTGGCGTATAAGATGGCCTATACGAATCAGAATGTATATGGCTCTTGGGGTGAATATGGAATTATTGCCAATGGTAAGGCGGATTCGGCTTCGGGGGCTGGATTGTCATCGTCGTTTAATGGTCGCTCGGGAGTAACTCCACGTGACTATAACAAGCTAACTTTCGCCAATATTCCAAAGTATGGTAATTTCAGCAGCACCAGTTCAGTTCCAGATAATTTTACTTTACCGTCAGTTCGCGGGGCGAGAGGTAATATCTCTGGCAATGTAGATGTGAATAGTCTAGCTTCGGGTGAATATAACGCTGGAAACGTAACCTTAACAGGGTCAAAATTAAGCGTAGGCAAGAGTATAGTCATAAAGTCCTCGGGCGTAGTCAGGATTTCGGGCGATTTGTTATACACAGACACGAATGACGTGCGCCAATTGCCACAACTAATTATCTACGCGAAAAATATTATCATAGAGCCTTCGGTTGGAGAAGTGAATGCTTGGTTGATTACTCAGAAAGACGGATATGTTAGTACTTGTGGCGTGGTAATTAGCGCCGGAGTTAGCACCGGAAGTTGGCTGAGTGGTGTTTCTGATGTTTCTTGTGGCAAGCAATTGAAAATCAACGGGCCAATTAAAACTGGACGCTTATTCTTGCGACGAACGTACGGCGGAAAACATGCTTCATCTGCAAAGAATGATCCGAATATGCACCCTGGAACTCCAGCAGAAATCATCAATTTGAGGGCTGACACTTATATTTGGGCTTACAATAATTATCGAAACACTAGCGCGATTAGCACGATGAATGTTCGTGAACTGCCGCCAAGATATTAAAAGTTTGCAAATTAAAACGCTAATGTATATAATTATTATTAGTTATGAAATTAGCAAAAGGGTTGGGCGAATTCTTCGGACTGGACATCGATACGAATGCGGTGCGGGTGGTTCAATTGTCTCGTACTGGCACGGGATGGAGTTTGTCGCATTACGGTTATACGCCAGTTGATTCTAAGATAACGAGTGGCGACTCTCCAGAGTCTAAGCGACGCTTGGGCGAGGCTATTATGACTGCCGTTGGGCAAGCTGGAATTAAGACGTCCAATGTAGCTGTCGGCTTGCCGTCAAATAAGACGTTTTCTACCATTATTGATGTGCCAAAGGTTTCTGAGCAGGAATTGAAGGCAATGATGAAGTATCAAATTGACCAATATATTCCAATGTCTTTGGATGAGGCAGAAGTTGACTGGGCTTTATTGGGCGATAGCTTGCACGCACAGAATCAGTATGAGATTTTACTGACAAGTACAGCGAAGTCTTACGCAGAAGAGCGTTTGGAGCTGGTTGAAAATCTTGGTTTCAATGTGATTGCTGAAGAGCCGAACGCTATTGCTATGGTTCGTTCCTTGTCGGCTACCGATTCTCAGGATGCGCGTTTAATTATCAATATGGGCGAAAATTCAACGGATTTGGCGGTCGTCTACAACGGAGCGCCGCGACTTATTCGTATGATTCCAACTGGGCTTTCGTCTTTGGTTCGATCGGCAGTTCAGAATCTTAGCGTCCAGGAAGATCAAGCACGTCAATTTATTTTGAAATTTGGTTTGGCGCCAGATAAATTGGACGGTCAAGTACTAAGGGCTATTGATTCAACTCTCGACAATTTTTCTTCAGAGCTGGTGAAATCTATAAAGTTTTTCCAAACTCGATACCCAAGCGTAGCAGTTTCTGGAATTTTGTTATCAGGGTTTGGTTCAGCTATTCCGCAACTTGATGGATATGTGATGAATAAAACTGGAGTCCAGTCAATTACTGCAGATCCGTGGCAGCGCGTTCAAGTTTCTCAGTCAGATCAACAGCAATTGGCTCCGATTGCTTCAGAATTCGCTATTGCCGTAGGGTTGGCACAAAGGAGTAATATATCATGATTGAGATAAATCTTCTCCCAAACGTTAAGCGCGAGCTATTGAAGACTCGGGCTATGCGTAATCGAGTTATTTCGATATCGTTCTTGGTGGGCGGTGCTTCGATTGCGGCGGTAGTTGTTTTGGCGTTGATTTTTGGTAGCCAGATTGCAGCCGAGGCGGTCCAGGGTGGAATTATTAAAGATAGAAGCGATAAATTGATGGCGGTCGAGGATCTTAATAAGGTTGTAACGATTCAACATCAATTAACAAAGATCAATGAGCAACATTCTGGAAAGAAGATTAATTCAAGGATCTTTGATGTTGTAACGGCGGTTAATCCAGTTGCACCAAATAATGTTAGTTTTTCGGATATAAAAGTCAATCCTGAGTCAAAAACTATTACATTGGAGGGCAGTGCGGTTAACGGTTATAGTGCATTAGAGACCTTAAAGAAAACCATCTTGAATACGAAGGTTCAGACTACTGACGGCGATAAAAGCTCCGAGGTTAGCCTGACTAAGGAGATAAAAGATGGTGATACTAGTTTTGGGGAGAATTCAGAAGGTAAAAAAGTGTTGCAATTCTCGTTCTCGTTTGAATATGCAGAAGAATTATTAGCGCCTGCAAATAACGGCACAGTTTCCGTATTGACTCCGACTGGTAAGGTTGATGTGACAGATTCACGTCAGGGAATTCCGGATAGCTTGTTTAAGAGTAACTCGAAAAAACAGGAGAAGAAATAATGGCGACCGATAATAAAGAAGTTGCAATACGCAAGCGGCAGCAGATTGACTCATCGAAAAAAACTATGTTTATTTTTGTGGCTTCTGCGGCATTTTTGGCGGGAATTGCGCTTGTTGTGAGTATATTTTTGGTGCAGCAAATTGTATTTCATTCGAAGATTCTTCTGGAGAAGCAAAATACGATTTCTCGTCTAGATAAAAATTTATCATCAGTTGATGAATTAAAGAAGAATATCCGAGTTTTAGACACGAACACTGCTCTTAACTCTATAAAATCAAGCAGCGAAAGTAATGCTCTTCAGACGATACTGGATGCGTTGCCAGATAATGCGAACGCCGACGCTCTTGGTGCTTCATTGAAGAATAAATTTATTGACACGACTACTGGTGTGACTATTCAAAATCTGACCGTTGCTCAATCTGGATCTGATAGTGAAAGCTCTGAGTCAACATCTGAAAACGCCATATCATTTACTATGGAAGTGAGCGGCCCGGCTGAAAAACTGAAAGAATTGTTAACTAAGTTAGAGGCGTCTATTCGAGTCATTGATCTAAAGACCGTGGAAATCCAGCGAAATGAGGATAGATTGAGTTTGGTGGTTCGAGGTGTCGCTTATTACGAGCCAGCACAAACAATACAATTAGAGAATAAGGTGGTTAAGCCATGAAGAAAACAGATATAGCAATGGTAATATTGATCGCGGGTGTGGGTGTGGCAATCGGCTACATTGTTGCCTCTAACATCTCGTTCTTAAAAGTCCCGGAATCTGGCACAAAAGTACAGACTATTCGAGAAATATCACCTGACGTAGAAAAACCAAACCCAGCAATTTTTAATAATAATGCGATAAATCCAACTGTTGAAATATTCGTAGGTCAAGATGCAGCCAAATAGAGAAGGGGTGTAAATGGCTTTACTGACGGACGACATCCAAGATAAGTTGATTGAGCTGCTCGTAAACGAGGGGCTTATTGAGAGGTCTGTCATTGATGATGCCTTAAAGCGCGCTTCTGAGAGCGGCAAGCCGTTATTTAGTTTGCTTAGTGAAGAGGGACTGCTTGATAATGAACTATTAGTTCATGGCGTGGCTCAAGTTTCGGGCGTGCCGTATGTCAATCTGTCGAATAGTGTTATTAGCCAGGATATTTTATCTCTATTACCGTCCGACGTTGCTGAGAGATTTATGGCCGTGCCGCTGGCCGAGGTTCAAAACCGACTGGCGGTAGCGATGATCGACGCGAATAATGTTCAGGCGGTGGACTATTTGTCAAATCGCATCCAGCGTCCGATAAAAGTATTCATGGCTTCAGAAGAGAGTGTCCGCCACGTCTTAGATCAATATAAGACTGACTTGTCATCTGTTAATGTGGCTGCACAGGCTTCGCAGGAAGAGTCTTTGTCGGAAGCTGGTAATATCAAAACAATTGTTCAAGATTCACCAATATCACGAGCGTTGTCGACAATTTTGGAATACGCGGTAAAGAGTCACGCGTCCGACGTACACATTGAGCCATTAGAGAAGGCTTTGAAGATTCGTTGTCGTGTTGACGGTGTTTTGCGTGAAATAATGCAGCTCCCAAAGAGTATTGAGCCGGCGTTAGTTAGTCGTATTAAGATTCTTTCCAATCTGAAAATTGACGAGCATCGCATTCCTCAGGACGGTCAATTTGCGGTTAACGTTGCAGGTAAAGAAGTTGACCTTCGTATTGCTATCTCTCCAGTTGTCTGGGGCGAGCAAGTGGTTATTCGTCTGCTCGATAAGAGTGGAAGTTCTTTCAATTTGGAAGATATGGGCTACGCTGGGCGTGCATTAAGAACGATCCGTAAGGGAATTAAGCGACCAAATGGAATGATTTTAACGTCGGGTCCAACTGGTTCCGGTAAGTCAACGAGTTTGTATGCGTTGATCAAGGAGATTAAGGATGATACTGTAAATATTGTGACGCTTGAAGATCCGGTTGAGTATAAGATGGATGGTGTCAATCAGATTCAGGTGAATGCGGAAGTTGGCTTGACGTTTGCTTCTGGATTGCGCTCAATTTTGCGTCAAGACCCAGACATTGTGATGGTTGGTGAGATTCGCGATAATGAAACAGCAAATTTGGCTATTCAAGCAGCCTTAACGGGGCACTTGGTTTTCTCAACACTTCACACAAATTCCGCCGCTGGCGTGCTGCCGCGTCTGTTGGATATGGGAATCGAGCCGTTTCTTATTGCCAGTACGGTTAACACAATTATCGGTCAGCGTTTGGTGAGGCGAGTGGCGCGCCGTCGAGATATTTATCAATCATCACCACTGGAAACGCAGGCAATTCGTGAAGCAGTTGGTGGATTATTGCCGCAAACAAGGGAACAGGTCGCTCAATACGCGCAAGATTTGGGATATGAAAGTTTGCCACTAGCGACACAGACGTCGTTTGCCTTGGCAAAAGGAAAAGATACGCCGCAAACTCCTCGCGGTTATGCCGGTCGAGCTGGTTTGTATGAGGTCATGGACATTACTGAAGAGATTCAGAATTTGATTGTTAAGCGTGCAACCTCAGCGGAAATCCAGCGAATGGCAATTCAACAGGGCATGATTACGATGCGTCAAGATGGTTATTTGAAGGCGTTGAACGGAATAACGACAATAGAAGAAGTTAATAGAGTAGCGGCGGATACCGCGTAAAAGGAGGAAACATGAATAATCAAGAATTGCGAATTGAGATTTTGCTGGAAGAAGTTGTTAAGAAGCGAGCTTCAGACCTTCATATTCAAGTTGGTTTGCCGCCAATGCTACGAATTGACGGTTCGTTAATGTCAGCCGCCGGAACTCAGCCCTTAGACGAGCCTGCCGTTGAGAGATTGGTATTTCAGATTCTTGATGAAGATCAGCGACAGATTTTGCTAAAAGATAAGGAATTTGACTTTTCGTTTGCGTTTGGCACATTGGGGCGATTCCGAGTTAATGCCTTCCATGAGCGTGGCAATTTGGCTGCAGCTCTACGTTTGATTCCAAATGAAATTAAGTCGGCGTCTGAGCTGGGTATGCCGCCAGTTGTTAATACGTTTGCGGACTTTCCTCGCGGTTTGGTGTTAGTTACTGGTCCAACTGGTTCCGGTAAGTCAACAACTTTGGCGGCGCTGGTTGATAAAATTAATTCTGAGCGCTCACAGCATATTATTACCATTGAAGACCCTATCGAGTTTACCCACAAGTCGAAAAAATCAGTGGTAGTTCAGCGTGAAGTTCATTATGACACCTATTCCTTCTCTGCAGCCTTGCGCTCGAGTCTTCGCCAAGACCCAGATGTTGTGCTGATTGGTGAGATGCGCGACCTCGAGACGATTTCAGCAGCGATTACAATTGCTGAAACTGGACACTTGGTGTTTGCGACGCTGCACACGAACTCCGCAGCACAGTCGATTGACCGTATGATTGACGTGTTCCCGCCACACCAGCAGCCGCAGATTCGCGCTCAGCTCAGTAATATTTTGATGGCAATTTGTTCGCAGCGACTAGTGCCAGCTATTGGTGGTGGACGAGTCGTGGCGGCAGAGGTTTTGATTGCCAATCCAGCGGTGCGCAACATTATTCGCGAAGGTAAATCTCACCAATTGGATGCCGTGATCCAGACTGGTGCTGACCAGGGAATGCAGACGATGGATCGAACTTTGGTCAATTTGGTGCAGAACGGTACTATTACGTATGATAGTGCTCGTGAATTTGCTGTCGATTTGACGGAATTTGAGAGGTTGATGAGGGGGTAATAAATGAAAAAGTACGATTACGAAGCCAGGGATAGCGCAAGTAACAAAATCGTTAAATCAGTTGTTCAGGCTGATAGTGAAAACGCTGCCGCAAAACTCTTGACGGCTCAGGGCTTTGTGCCGTTAAAAATTGAATTACAAGACGATAAAACAAATTTCTTTGCGAGGTTTTCTGGTAGAATCACCACTAAGGATAGGGTTGTGTTTACTCGTCAGCTAGCAACTCTTATTGGAGCTGGGCTACCTTTGGCGCAAAGTCTTCGAACGGTTCAGGAGCAGACGACGAATAAGCGTATGCAGGAAATAGTCCAGGAAATTATCTCTGATGTTGAAGGTGGTAAATCCTTGTCTGATTCGTTCGCAAAGCATCCAGAAGCTTTTAATAAAGTTTATGTAGCTTTGATCTCGGCCGGCGAGACGTCAGGTACGATGGATGATTCGCTTAAGAGGTTAGCTGCTCAGCAGGAAAAAGAGGCTGCTATGATGAGTAAAATTAGAGGTGCTATGATGTATCCGTCAATTGTCTTGGTAGTGATTATCTTAGTTATCGGATTTATGTTATTCACGGTCGTTCCGCAAGTTGAGGGTCTGTATCGTGACTTAAATAAGGGGTTGCCATTTGTAACTCTTATGATGATTAAAACGGCGAACTTTTTTAGTAGTCTTTGGTGGCTTGTTATATTGGCAATGATTATCGGCGGTTATTTCCTAGCACAATATCTGAAAACTGAACAGGGAATTAGGACTAAAGACACCTTTAAGCTTAATGTCCCAATGTTCAAAGGCATGTTCAGGAAAATGTACATGGCTCGATTTGCCAGGACTGGTCAAGTTCTTCTGAGTACTGGTGTGCCAATGCTTGATATGCTTCGAATTACGTCTGATGCTGTCAATAACGTGATTATTAGCGAAAGCATACTTCGTGCGTCAGATAAGGTGAAGGGTGGTAAGGCGCTCTCAGCTTCTTTATCTAATGAAGATTATTTCCTAGCAATGGTGCCGCAGATGATTAAAATTGGTGAGCAATCGGGTAAGATTGATGAGATGATGGGCAAGACTGCTCAGGTGTACGAAGATGAGCTTGACGAGGAGATTCGCGCCTTGTCGACGGCGATAGAGCCGGTTTTAATGGTCTTTTTGGCTATAGTTGCAGGTACGATGGTCGCGGCTATCTTGCTTCCAATCTATAGTTTGGTTGGCAACATCAATATTCGCTAGACTGACTTATATTTTTAGTGTATTATAAACTTAAGCATTTTTGCGTAAATATAGGTAAACCATAGAAAGGTGGGAAATCTAATGACAAAAAAAGATAATAAAAAAGGATTTACAATCATCGAGGTCGTCCTAGTCTTGGCTATCGCTGGACTTATCTTTGCGATGGTATTTATTGCATTGCCAGCTTTGCAGCGTAGCCAGCGTGACCAGTCAAGGAAGAATGACGCTTCAACGGTTGCTGCAGCTATTACCAATTGGAATTCAGCTAACCGTAACGGTGGCACGTTTAATGAAGAGTCTCTACGTAAGTATGTCGATAAGCTTGATCAATACGACAAGTCTTCAGAATTAAAGGTTGCTACACCTGGTGCTTCAATGTCAGTCGCTGGCAATGAAATCAAGGTTATGCGAGGCAAGAAGTGTCCTTCTAGCACGCCAGCTCCATCTGCTGACGATCCAGCAAATATAACTTTGCAAAACGGATCTTCACGCAACGCAGCAGTTGTAGTTCTATTGGAAAATAATGGCTCTCAAAAGCAATTGTATTGCCAGGACGTATAATCTATAGATAAATTATGAATCAGCCTCAGTATGGGGCTGATTTTTTTATGGTTTTTTGTTACCATAAGAAGTATGATTAAGTTTGTACTAGTGGGATTTTTAGGGGCTATTTTAGGCAGTTTCGCTGGAGCGCAAATTTGGCGCTTGCGGGCTCGTCAATTGATGGAAGATAAAAAAGCTGGAGAAAAAGTTGACCAAAAGGAATTAAAGAAATTATCTCCATTGATAAAAAAAATTTCCAAAGATAGATCTCGCTGCTTATCTTGCGGACATGAGCTTAAGGGGTGCGATTTGATTCCTGTGGTAAGTTGGGTTGCTGGATTGGGTCGATGCAGATATTGCAAAGCATTTATCGGCTGGACGGAAATCTTGCTAGAACTAGTGATGGCTGGATTATTTGTTGCATCCGTGGCTTTTTGGTCTGGATCATTGACGGATATCTGGCAAGTCGCGTTACTGGTTTTGTGGTTGGCAAGTTTGGTGCTATTGGCGATTTTATTCGTCTACGACCTCAGATGGCTACTTCTTCTAGATGTAATTAATATTCCGTTTATCGTTCTTGGCGCTATTTTTGCGGGAATAAAAGTATGTCTAGCTGGCGGTTTTTCAAAAAACTTGATGACGTTATTTGGGTCGATTGCGATTCTGAGCGGAATATATATGGTGCTATATTTATTCTCGAAATATCGTTATGGGGAAGATAAAACTTGGATTGGTTTTGGCGATGTTAAACTTGGGCTTGGATTGGGGTTATTCTTAGGAAACTGGCTTTTGGCGTTTGCGGCATTATTTATCGCGAATCTTATAGGCACGCTTCTTGTTTTGCCATCAATGGTGCGAGGAAAATTGCAGGCAACTTCACGGATATGCTTCGGTCCATTGCTTATCGTAGGATTTTTACTCGCTTGGTTCTTTAGCCGACAAATTTTAGAGTGGGGCTTTCTTATTGTCTAAGTAAAAAGCGCTTATGCTATAATGGAGAAGTGATGGGCAATAAACAAAAAGGTTTTACTATAATTGAAGTGATTTTGTTTGTGGCTATTTCTGGCTTACTGACCTCTATGTTAATGGTCGGCGTAAGTATGTCAATTAATCGTCAGCAATATCGCGATTCGGTGCAATCATATGCTGGTTTTTTGCGAAATGAGTACTCGAAGGTGGTCAATGTTGAGAATGAGCGATCTAAGGGCGCTTGCCCAATTGAAGGCTCTGACGGTCGAGCTGAAACTCTACGTGGTCAATCTGATTGTGTGATTGTTGGTCGCTATATTACCACTGAAGGTTCTCTGGGTTCGACGAACGGCAATCTGTACAAAACTTATCCAGTTTATGCCTATAGGCCAGATAAGGGTAGCGCATGGACTTATAGGCGGGGTGCTGAGTCTGATAAATATATCGTTAATTGGCAAGCAAAAACTAGATTTTCTAACCAAGCTAAAGATAGTGCGTATATTTCTATTTTGATGTACCGCCACCCAGAGACGGGGCAGTTGGACATTAGAACCGACACGAGCCGATTTGGTGACAATTTGACTGATTTCGTAAATAATAAAAATAGTGCTGGAGTTGTGCAATCTGCTGGCGAGCAGCGTCAACAGAGGGAGATCTGTGTTTATGATGACGACTGGCTACCGGGAGAGAGATTATCTATTTTTCTACGATCACACGCAGGTTCTGCTGATGCTGTAGTTATGGGTAATGCTACGGGAGGTTGTGCTGATGCGTAAGTTTAACAGGGGCGACACACTTGTTGAAGTGCTGCTTGGAGTAACCATTTTTAGTCTAGTTGCCGTTATTGCATTAGAAACCATGAACCGTGGGATGGCTATCGCTCAGTATTCTTTGGAGACGACGTTGGTTCGCCAACAGGTTGACGCTCAGGCTGAAATGCTAAGATATGCGCATGATATGAAAAATGATACTTGGAAGAAATTGGTAGACAATAATTCGGTGAGCGTTTCTGCTGTTAATGACAATGAAGGAAACTTGGGCGCTGAAAAATGTCCTGATGATTTTTCCGCGAAAGAGTTTGCTTTGGCTGCGACACCTTCGCTCGCTTCGAAGATTAGTGTATTGAACAATCCTGGCGATTATAAACCAGCAGAAACGTACGCGCGGGTTGATAGCGATGCTAAAAAAACGTATGGAATATCAGTTAGATTAGTTAAGCCGAGTACGGCCACTGGAAGTAGGGATAGCAATAAATATGATGCGTACATAAAAGCGTGCTGGATGCCTGTTGGCAGCAAAATGCCGGCAACCATCGGTACGATTGTGAGGTTGTATGATTCGGGGCTATAAAAAAGGATTTACACTTATCGAATTGATGCTCGCCATGAGTTTTATCTCTGTTCTTTTGTTGTCGATTGCTATGGTGGGTATTCAAGCGGGAAAAATGTATAGCAGAGGTATTGTGCTTCGTGATGTTAATCAAGCGGGGCGAGATATTTCAGATACGATTCGACGCGATTTTCTTCAGGCGAATGCCGAAAAGATTGATAGCACGGGATTGAGGGTGCCGAATAATAGCAATTGGTCAACTGGTCGACTTTGTCTTGGCTCTCATTCTTATGTGTGGAATAATCCAAAGTATTTGGACGATCCTAGCCTGTTGGGCGGAAATAGTCTGTTTAAGGTTAATGGTAATCCAGTGAATTTAGTGCGCGTAGTTGATGCGGATAGCGGATTGTGTAAAAAAGATGCTTCTGGCAAATATCCAGAAACCGTCGATCTTGCGAAATCGTCCAATTTGCTCAGGTCTATCAATAGCGGCGATGGCTCAATTGGTGTACACGAAGTCATGTTAGAAAAGGTTACCTCAGATAATTCAAGGGAGGCACTGTATAAATTGACCTTTACGCTGGGAACGAGCAAAATGAGCGAGATAAGAAACTCCTCCTGTAAAGCTCCGACTGAAGATGATAGCAATTTTGAGTTCTGTGCTATAAATAAATTTGAGATGATTGTGAGGACGAATGGGTAAAAATACGCGACAATCAGGTGCTGTATCTCTTTTTGCGGTTATATTTGGCGCGATGTTGCTGACTATTGTTACTATTGGGTTTATCAAGTTGATGATTATGGATCAGCGACAATCCTCGAATAATGATCTGTCACAAAGTGCTTATGACGCAGCTTTGGCTGGGGTTGAGGATGCTAAGCGTGTGGTTCGTGCCGCCCAGACGGGCAATATTCAAGCGGCGGGAGTGCTGAATGGTCCAATTAATTGTAATATGGTCGCGGCATCTGGTGTTGTTGGAGGTAGCTCTTCTGGTGAAACTATTATTAAAACTGGTACAGATGCGGGTAAAAAATTTGATCAAGCGTATACTTGTGTAAAAATCACTATGAAATCTCAAGATTTTATATATAAGTCTATTGAGGAAAAATCTCAAATTGTGCCACTACGTGCAACTGGTTCGTTCAACAAAATATCTATTGAATGGTACAGGCGTGATGATGAGAGCAATTTGAATGGCGCCAACGCCGCTAACACTGAAATATCCACTTCTGGGGATTTGCCGACGAAAAACAGCTGGAATGCTAATTCGCCACAATTGATGCGCGTGCAGCTTATCAATCCAGGATCTACCTTTAATTTAGCGACTTTAGACTCAACTGGTGTCACTTCTTTCTTACGACCGAACGTTTTAAGGTCAGACGTAGCAAGTCAGAATGGTACTGCTGTTTCTGGTAAGATTTCTGATCATCCACGCGCAACTGACGGGAATGAACATAATAATGGAACAAGTGCGGTTTCTTGCAGCAAGACATTCAAGTTTTCTGGCGAATATTCGTGTAAAGCGGTGATTGATGTTGATGAGATTCCAGCTGGTAGCGAAACTGCGTTCTTGAGGTTATTGCCTATATATAAAGGTGGCAGTGTGAAGATTTCTCTTCAAAAAACTGACGGAACAATTGTCAATTTTGATGGAGTTCAGCCAATTGTCGATTCCACGGGGCGGGCAAGTGATTTATTTAGAAGAGTTGAAGCTCGATTGCAAATAGGAGATGATTTCGCATATCCTAATAATGCGGTTGAATTAAAGAATAGTCTATGTAAAGATTTCTCTGTATCTGGCGGCGGATCTGCTACTGCAGGTCGATGTAAGCCATAAGCTAAGCTTCTGTATCGCTATGAAATCGGTCGTGAACATCTTTCAGGTGTTGGTTGGTAACATGCGTATATACCTGTGTTGTTGATATATTGCTATGGCCCAGCATTGATTGGACTGAGCGCAAGTCTGCACCGTTCATAAGTAGATCGGTGGCAAAGCTATGACGCATGGTGTGTGGGCTTACATGTTTTGTGATACCAGCCAATCTAGCATATTGACCAATCATTCTCTGAATGCTGCGCGCGCTTAACCTACGGTAGTCTCCGGAGGTGTTGGGAGTTGCGCGGCGTTTGCTATAGCTTAAAAATAGAGCGGGTAGATTATCTGTTCTAGCTTCCAGGTATGCCGATATGTGCTCGGCAGCACTTTTTGAAATAAAAACAGGGCGATCCTTTTGTCCTTTTCCTCGCACCATAAATTCGCGCCTCTTTAGGTTTATATGGTCTCGGTTTAAATTGACCAATTCTGAAACACGTAGTCCGCTGGAAAATAGCAACTCAACGATTGCTCGATCTCTCAGTCCAGATTCTGTATCGGTCGGTATTTGATCGATCATACGTAAAACCTCGTCATATTGTAAAAAGGTTACTTGTTTACGGACTACTTTGGGCAATATAATTCTGTCGGCCGCTAGACTTTTGATATTACGGCGAGAAAGGTAGGTTAGCAAACCTCGTAATGCAATAAGATGATAACTTTGAGTAATTAAAGACAGCTCTTCGCCGGTGTTGTCATTTTTATAACGGTTTAGCCAGAGGCGATACTGGCGTATTAGTTCTGATGTAATTTTCTCAACATCTATATCACCAGCAAAATCGATAAATCTCTCCAGGTATAGTTGATAATTTATGATGGTTTTTTGACTACGCCCACCTTCAACCTCTAGGTGTTCTAAGAAATCAGTTAAGGCTTCTGACATAAACATAATATTTATTCTATCGCTAATGAATATGTTTATCAAATTATTTATTTCTGCTACTATATTAGAAAATAATAAGCAGAGGAGTATCTATGGCAGAAAGCGAAAAAAACTACTGTGGTGTTGAGAGGACATTGATCGTCTTTAAGCCTGACGCAGTTCAACGAGGTATCGTTGGGGAAATTTTACAACGTTTTGAGCGAGTTGGTCTAAAAATAGTTGGTGTAAAAATGACATCACCATCTAGAGATCATTACTATGCTCACTATGAAGACATTGGTAAATTGGCTACTCGTCGAGGCAAGGATACTTTGAACATAACATTAGATATGATGATGGATGGTCCGGTTATAGCAATGGTGCTAGAGGGTGTTGAAGCTGTTGCTGTTGTTAGGAAGATTGTTGGTCCAACAGAGCCTAAGTCGGCTGACATGGGAACAATTCGCGGTGACTATTCACACATTAGTTTTGGCTATGCAGATGAGTGTCAAAAGGGAGTTCCAAATTTGATTCACGCATCTGGCGATTCAGATGAGGCTGTTCGTGAGATCGAGCACTGGTTCAAGCCGGAAGAATTGGTAAATTATCACACATTAAGTGAAAAGTTTACTCGCTAAGCTAGTCTTTCCTGAGAGTTACCGTGGTATAATGGTTGTATGCCTCGGTAGCTCAACTGGATAGAGCAGATCCGTCCTAAGGATAAGGTTGTAGGTTCGACTCCTGCCCGGGGTACCAAATATATGACAGAGCAAATTAAAGATAAGCAATTTGATGGGCAGCGTGACGGAGAGCAACTGTTGTTTGTGTTTCGTCGTCACATAATTGCTATGAGAAAAGGATTTTATCTGCTTCTCGGATCAATGACGCTTGGTTCATTGCCTTTTTTGATTTGGCAAGATAATTTGAATCTTTTATGGGTGTTTGTTGGCGGATTTATTTTTGGTCTAATGCTCTTTTTTTATCATTTTCTAATGTGGTTTTATACTTACTATATTGTTACCGATCAGAGGATTCGTCAGATTACTCAGCATGGATTTTTTGGTAAAGATGTCATTGAGCTGAAATTGTCAAAAATTCAGAATATTAGTTATAGTATCCCGGGGTTTAGCGGAGAAATGTTTAAGTTTGGTACAATAGTTATTCAAACTTTTGTTGGAGATCTTGTTATAAAAAACGTAGAACATCCAGATAAGATCTATAATAAACTACAAGACGCAGTGGAAATTTCGACAAAGAAGGAGGATATCAATGAAGAATCTGTTGAACCGTAAAGATAAAAAACAGCCAAAGGAGCTACCTAAGAGGATTACAAACGATACGGTAGCTCAGCACCGCGAGAAAGTCTTGGCGGCTGGTCGTAAGCATAAATATCCCATCCAATACACTAAACGTCGATTGGTATGGATAACGATGCTTGTTAGCGTCGTTATTCTGATTGTTTTCATCGCTCTTGGTTGGGCACAGTTATATGTCTGGAAAGACACAAGTGATATCGCATATAGGATAACTAAGATTTTACCTCTTCCAGTGGCTAATATTGACGGAGAAAACGCTGAATATAGCGATTATCTTCTGTATCATCGCAGCTCATTAGCGGTATTACAATCTCAAGGTCAGGCAGACCAAAAAGATAAGGTTAAGTTTTACCAAAACCAGTCCATAGATAAGGCGTTAGAGGTGGCATATGCCAAAAAACTTGCGAGAGAAAATAATATTACGGTAGATGATAAAAAGGTACAAGATCTTATCAAAAAACAGCAGGAATCTAGCAAGCTATCGCAGTCCGCTTACGAGTCTGTAGTAAAAGACAACCTTCATTGGTCAATGGATGAGCTAAAAACTGCCATGAAATATACTTTGTTAAAGCAGGAAGTGTCTTTTAAGATTGATAAAACAGCTAATAATCTAGCGTCTGACATTAAGAAGAGGCTGCAAGAGGGTAAATCCTTAAAGGATATTGCTACGGAAATGGGCGACAAGGTGCAATCGGTATTTGATTTATCCGTCTCTACGGATAATTCTGACGGAGGTCTAACGAAAGCGGCTATGTCATTAACAAAGGGTAAAATCTCAGGTCCTATAAAGACTCTTTCGGGTGACGGATATTATTTTGTAACGCTTAATAATATTGAAGGCAACACCGTAAATTACTCTTATGTAAAAGTTCCGTTGACTGAATTTAATAACCAGTTTAACTACTTAAAAAATAACAATAAAGTAAAATATTTCATTTCTATCGATAAATAAGCAACCTAGTTTGAAAAAGCTCCCATTTTTGCTATAATTTCCTAAGGAGTTTGCCGTTGTAGCTCAGTTGGTAGAGCAGCTCATTCGTAACGAGCAGGTCGCTGGTTCAAGCCCAGTCAACGGCTCCATTTTATGAAAGATACTGTAAAGAAATCGATAAAAATTGTTTTTAGCGACAGGACTGTGGCAACTCTTTTGATAGTTAACGTTGTTGTGGCTATTGTTGTATCTATATTTTTAGGATCATCAATAAAGCATAGCGAGGCTCAGGTTATTACGCGCTACACTACGTATGGTGATGCGAATTTTTATAGGAGTCACTGGTCTAGTTTATTTAGTTATTTTGCTTTGGCGTTTATGATAGTTTTTGGTCACTCCGCACTAAGTGTCAAGTTAATTTCACTAGAGAAACGAAGCTTGGCTATATTTATTTTATGGTTGACGTTGGGTATTTTAGCTATTTTAGCTATTTTAGCCTATTCTATAATTAAAATTGCATCGATAGGATAATATATGGACATTGAGATTCCACTTGGTAAACGAACAAAAAAATATCGTTTTCTTGAGATGCTTCCTGGATTATTAAGCTACGGGGCTATTGTTCTTTTGATCGTTTTGTCTATATTAAGTCCCGTTCTGGCATCAATTTATTTACTGTCTATAATCCTAGCCGCGTTTGTGAAAGCCATAGCAATTAGCTATAGGGTAATTAGTGGTTATAGTAATATGGAAAAAGCGTCGAGAGTCGATTGGAATAATCGGTTATCTGATTTGGAGAATCCGAAGGATGCGTATTCTAGACTGAGAGATAATCAATCTAAGGAGTTGTTATATCAACAACATGTAGACAATCTAAGATTTATGTCTGCTGCGGAAGATGGGTACTATCCTAAGCCTAGTAATATTTACAACGCTCTTATTATGCCTGCGTACAACGAGAGTATAGAAGTGATTGAGCCCGCTCTTAAGTCGGTCTTAGATACGACGTATGACAAGAAGCGTCTAATTGTAGTTTTTGCGTACGAAGAGCGTGGTGGTGTTGATATTGATACAACGGCTAAAATACTGAAAAAGAAATACGGTAAGTACTTTCATTCTTTCCACGTTGTAAAACATCCAAAAGATCTGCCAAATGAAGTGGTTGGTAAGGGTGGAAATATCACGTATGCAGGCAAGTGGCTGGAGCAATATTTACAACAGGAAGAAATAGCCTTTTCTGATGTTATTGTTACAACGATGGACTGCGATAATAAGCCGCATAAATATTACTTTGATTATGTGACATATGAGTATATTACTCATGAAGACAGAAAGCACTTGTCGTTTCAGCCAATATGTTTGTTTACTAATAATATATGGGATGTTCCTGCGCCAATGCGAGTAGTGGCAACAGGGAATTCATTTTGGAATATTATAAGCTCCATGCGTCCATATTCTTTGCGTAACTTTGCGTCACATTCGCAACCAATGAACGCTCTCGTTGAGATGAACTTTTGGAGTACGCGAACAATTGTTGAAGATGGCCACCAGTATTGGAGAAGCTATTTCTATTTTGATGGTAATTATGAGGTTGTGCCGATTTTTGTACCGATTTATCAGGATGCGGTATTGTCTAATGGATATAAAAAGACGCTGAAGGCGCAGTTTGTTCAGTTGCGTCGTTGGAGCTACGGGGCTTCAGATGTGGCATACGTTGGTAATAACGTATTCAATAAAAATAGAACAGTAAAATTTTGGCCTAGTCTAGCCAGGTTCATAAGGTTGTTAGATGGACATGTAACACAGGCCTGTATTGCCCTAATTGTTGCTCTTGGCGGGTGGGCGCCGCTTGTGCTGAATGGTGAGGCTGCTCGTAGTGTTGCCGCACATCAACTGCCGGATACGGTTAGCTTAATACAACAGATAGCTATGGTGGGTATTCTGGTTTCAATTTTCGTATCATTTAAACTTCTGCCTCCGCGCCCAGAAAGATATAAAAAGAGTAGGAATATATTAATGGTCCTGCAATGGACTCTGATGCCTGTAATCGCTATAGTATACAGCTCAATGGCTTCATATAATGCGCAAACTCATCTTTTGCTTGGTAAATATCTTGATAAGTTTGACGTGACAGAGAAGACTACTGTAGAGATGAATGATCAGAGCCGTGCTCAGAATAAGAAAAAGA
>UNSN01000003.1 GCA_900555675.1 Candidatus Saccharimonadota bacterium
GTTTTCCGATTCGACTCAGACTCATTACTCACCTTTCGTGTGATTTGATATTAACCTTGATATTTTAGCATAGATTAGGGGTGAGATGCAAGGTTTTTTGAGCGCTCTGCCTAGTTGCCGTACGGGGTGAGCAGAATGACTGCCAAAATAGCGAAAGTGACGTAAGTTAATAATGCTGCTTTGGTCAAATACGGCTCTTTCGTATCGTAGATTTTACGTACTTCGTAATAATCCCATAGCCGCCAGCCAGAGATCATTAAAAGAATGCCAGCGAAGATGCTTAAATAGCCGCTGACATCAATATGCCAGAGAAAGTTTGATGCATCAATTAGAGCGATGAGCGTAGCCACTCCCATCGTCGACCAAAAGCGTATCTGAGGTTCCCGCCCGACAGCGATAAAGCAGGCAGCGGCGACCATGATCAACTCAACGAGAGGATTTTCCGTGAACAGTACCCGAATGTAATAACTGGGGATTCCCTGCCTGGGGTCAGCACTGCCAATAAGCCAACCCACTCCATACAGCAGTGGCATCATAACGACAATAGATAACAAGAAGGGTAAAAAATCAACAGTGAAGACATCTTTAACAGTTATTTCTGCTTGGTCTGATGTTTTTGTCATATGGAGGAAGCTACGCATATGTCTTACAGTATAACAGAATACGTTATACTAAAAGCTATTTCCAGTGAGGGCCGACTAATCTTTAAGCATATAAAAAATAAACGCCCTGCAATGAGGACGTTTATTTGATTTGCGTGAGGCTTAGTAAACCTTCAACAACAATTCGCCACCAAGTTTAGCCTTGGCTGCTTCGACGCCAGTCATGACACCTTTTGATGTTGAGATAAGTACCAAACCGCGGCCACTCTTTACCTTTGGAATTTCGCTAGCGCCGACGTAAACGCGACGACCAGGTTTTGAGATGCGGGTAATTTCATTGATAGTGCTGTTAGTTCCTTTTTCATTGATAGTAACTACCAACACGCCACGAGGCTTAGCATCTTCCAGTTTGACATCTGCCAAGTAGCCGTTTTTGACTAATTGTTCAGCGATGACTTTCTTCATCTTGCTGGACGGAACACGAACTTCCGTTTTGCCAACCAATTTCGCATTGCGGATGCGAGTCAGAAGGTCGGCGATTGGGTCTGTAGTTTGCATAGACATATTCTAATCTCCTTTCCTTCTTACCAACTACTCTTTGTTATGCCTGGGATTTCACCCTTGGCTGCTTTTTCGCGGAAATTGATACGGCTCAAGCCGAATTGACGCATGTAGCCGCGTGGGCGACCAGAGATGCTATCACGGTTCTTGTGCCTGGTTGGGCTAGAATTGCGAGGCAACTTCTGCAAACCATCGAGGTCGCCAAGTTCTTTCAACTCAGCACGCTTGGCTGCAAACTTGGCAATCATCTTCATACGCTTCTTATCACGAGCGACCATTGATTTCTTAGCCATTACTTGGCGCCTCCTTTCTTCTCAAACGGCATGCCGAATTTTTCTAGCAACGCCTTAGAAGCTTCCTTGTTGCCGTTCTTGATAACAAATGTAACCTGCAAACCGTGCAAAACTTGAGTTTCCTCAAATGTCAATTCTGGGAAAATCGATTGCTCGGTGATACCTAGATTGTAATTGCCACCTTTATCAAACTTTAAGCCAACGCCGTGGAAGTCACGAACACGAGGCAAAGCAACGTTAATCAAACGATCCATAAACTCGTACATACGAGCGCCGCGCAAAGTTACGCTAACACCAATTGGCGCGCCCATACCTTTACGAATGCTAAATGTCGCGATTGATTTTTTGGCTCGTCGAGCCACTGGTGCTTGACCGGTGATTTTCTCGACAGTGTTTTTGACAATTTCGAAATGACGCTTGTCATCTTTCTTTTTGCCGGTACCAACGCTCACGACGATCTTTTCCAAAGCTGGCACTTCATGCACGTTCTTTAGATTCAATTCGGCTTGTAGTTCCTTAAGGTGAGTTCCTTGATACAAGGCTTTCAAGCGAGGAGCTGGCACGACAGTTTTCTTTTCTGCCATTATTTAATCTCCTTATTTTTTGCTTGACGAGCAACGCGAGTTTTGCCGCCGTCAGCATTCTTTACTAAACCAACCCGACTGGTTTTGCCTGATTTCTCATCAACAACCAGAGCGACTTTACTGATATCCATTGGTACGTGAATATCTTTTTTGCCGCCTTTTGGATTGTACTGGCTTGGCTTAACGTGGCGATGTCCAACGCCAACACCTTCGACCAAAACAGTTTGATCTTTGGTGTTAACTTTTAGAACTTTACCAGTTGTGCCTTTATTTTTACCAGCAATAATTTTTACGGTATCGTCTTTATGAATTCGAGCCATTAGAGTACCTCCGGAGCTAAGCTGACGATCTTCATGTAGCCCATATCGCGAAGTTCGCGTGGAACTGGACCGAAGACACGAGTAGCTTTTGGCTGCTTGTCATCGTTGATAATCACTACGGCATTGTCGTCAAAACAGATTGTTGAGCCGTCTTTGCGATGAATTTGATCGCGAGTACGGACAACTACAGCCTTAACAACAGATTTTTTCTTAACGTTACCGGTTGGGCTAGCGTCTTTTACTGAACAGACGATTACGTCGCCAACGCGAGCGTAACGGCGTCGTGTACCGCCAAGAACGCGGATACACAAAACTTCCCTAGCACCTGAGTTGTCGGCTACCTTAAGGCGAGATTCTTGTTGGATCATTTGTCGTCCTCCTTAGCCTCTTCCTTAGTTTCGCCAGAAACTTCGTCCTTTAGTTTGATAGAACCGCGAGACTTTTCAATCACCTTAACTAGAGTAAAGCTCTTAGTCTTGGAAATTGGGCGAGTCTCTTCGATCTGCACCTTGTCGCCTTCACCTGCTTCGTTGGTTTCATCGTGAGCAGTGTATTTGCGAGTCACGGTGTACTGCTTGCCGTATAGCGGATGCGTTTCGCGGCTAGTGACCGTCACAGTGATGGTCTTGTCGCGCTTGGCACTCGTTACGACGCCAATCAATGTTCGTCGGGCCATTACTTGCTCTCCTTTGTGTTATTAATTTGTGTCAGCAGGCGTGCAATTTCCTTTCGGAGTGAACGCAACGCTTTTGGATTAACTAATTCGCCAGCAGCGTGAGAACGTTTTGCCTGAAGTAAGTCGTTTCGCTTTTCAGCCAATTCCTTCTTCAAATCGTCAATCGTCTTAACAACTGCCGCTTTAACAGATTTCTTCGTTTTAGCCATTATGCGTCCTCCCGCTTGATGAACTTACATTTGACTGGCAATTTGTGGCTAGCCAGACGCATTGCTTCGCGAGCAACTTCCTCTGAAACGCCCTGCATCTCAAACAGAACAGTACCAGCCTTTACCTTAGCAACGAAGAACTCTGGGTTACCTTTACCGCCACCCATTTTCAAGCCAAGTGGCTTTCGAGTAACTGGAGTGTGAGGGAAGATTCGAATCCAAATCTTACCACCACGCTTGATGTAACGAGTCATCGCCTGACGAGCAGACTCGATTTGGCGGGAGTTGATGCGCTCGTTTGATTGTGATTGCAATGCAAAGTCGCCGAACGCGATGTAATTGCCACGAGTTGCTTGACCGCGGTTTTTTCCAATACGCACTTTGCGGTGCTTAGTTTTCTTTGGTAACAGCATTTAGCGACTCCTTTCTCCCTTATAAATCCACACTTTCACGCCAATGATACCAGCTGGTGTCTGAGCGCGAGCACAGTGGAAGTCAATATCAGCACGCAAGGTGTGTAGAGGCACTGAGCCTTCAATTACCTTTTCGCGACGTGCCATTTCAGCACCGTTCAAACGACCAGCCACCTCAATACGAATACCTTTAGCGCCAGCATTCATGGTGTTTTGTGCGGTCATTTTAGTTGCACGGCGGAAGTTGATTCGGCGCTCCAATTGGCGAGCGATATTCTCAGCCACCAATTTGGCTGCCAATTCTGGACGGCGAACTTCTTCAATGTTGATACGAACTGGCTGACCAGCGATCTTCTCAACTTGCTTCTTCAATTCATTCACGCCAGCACCACCGCGACCGATAACAACACCAGCTTTTGCAGTGTGAATTGTAATCGTGATCAAGTTAGCGCTACGCTCAATCTCAATGCGATTGATAGTTGGGCGTGAGGCAAATTTCTTTTCAATCAACTCGCGGATTTCGTGATCCTGACGAATCGCCTCTGCAAACTCTTTTTTATTGGCCGTAAACCAACGAGAGCTCCAGTTCTTATTGACCTGTAGGCGGAAGTTGATTGGATTCACTTTTTGACCCATTTACTTCTCCTCCTTTTTTGCTGCCGGTTTAGCGGCTTTTTTAGCTGCAGGCTTAGCAGTTTTTGCTTCTGCCTTAGCTTCGGCCTTTTTTGCAGGCGCTTTCTTTGGCTTTTCTGCACCAGTTACTTCAACCAAAATATTTGAAGTCTTTTTCTGGAATGGCAGAGCGCGACCGCGCGATGCAGGCTTAAAGCGGCGCAAGCGCGTACCAGTAGTAACGCTCAAAGTCGTAATTACCAAGCTTTTAGCGTCCAAGCCGTGGTTGTTAATAGCGTTTGCCTTAGCGCTTTCGATAGCCTTCTTAACTGGGCTAGCAGCGCGCTTTGGAACGTGCTCTAAGATAACTAGCGCATCAGCTACAGTACGACCTCGCACTAGGGCTGCGACTAGGCTTACCTTACGTGGTGCCTGATCAACACCTTTAGCGTAAGCACGGACAGTATAAGTTGTATCGGCCATGATTACTTCTTATCCTTTCCACCGTGTTTACGGAATTTACGAGTTGGACTAAACTCACCGAGCTTATGACCAACCATGTTTTCGGTAATCAGCACTGGTACGTGCACTCTACCGTTGTGAACAGCAATCGTTCGACCAACCATCTCTGGGGTGATAGTCGAAGCGCGCGCCCACGTTTTGATAACGGTTCGATCGTCAAGGCTAAGAGCAGCAATTTTCTTTGCTAGCTTTACATCGACGAATGGACCTTTCTTTAATGAACGACTCATCGTGATTTACCTCTTCCTCTTCGCGTCGTGACGCGTGCGTACGATTAATTTATTCGAGCCTTTACGGCGACGAGTTCGATAACCTAATGTCAATTGGCCCCAAGGAGTACGTGGTGCCTTACCAGTACCGTGGCGACCACCGTCACCACCACCATGCGGGTGATCTGCGGCGTTCATAACGACACCACGAACGGTTGGACGAATACCCTTGCGACGTTTTCGACCAGCTGAACCGATCTTAACATTTTGGTGCTGGACGTTACCGACTACACCGATAGCAGCGGTAGCTTCCAAGCGAACTTTGCGAACTTCGCCAGATGGCAATTTAATAGTTGCGTAGTTGCCTTCTTTCGCCATCAACTGAGCTTTAGCACCGGCGGCGCGCACCATTTGTGCGCCCTTACCAGCGGTCAACTCAATAGCGTAAATCATCGTACCAACAGGAATAACTGACAACGGCAAGCGGTTTGAAGCCTCAATTGGAGCTTCTTCACCAGTTCGGATAGTTTTACCCTTAACCATTGAGGTGTCAGCTAGGATGTAGTGGTACAAATTGTACTGATCCTTAACTCGAGCAATACGAGCTGAGCGGTTTGGATCGTATTCGATTTCTTCAATCGTCAAGGTCAAGCCTGCTGGCAAATTGTGGTTCACCAAGCGGTAGTGACGACGAACGCCGCCTCCGCGATGACGAACAGTAATTCGACCTTGGTTGTTGCGACCGGCATTTTGCTTTTTAGCTTTAATCAGACTTTTAAGAGGTTTTCTTGTTGTAATGTCTGACAAATCCTGACTCGTCATGCCGCGACGAGCAGGAGTGGTTGGATTGTAAGCTTTCACTGGCATTACTTGGTCTCCTCCATCTGCTGCTCTACTGCGTCAAACACATCGAGCTTATCGCCTTCTTTCAGCGTCACGTAAGCCTTCTTCCAATCCTTGCGCGTTGTTGTGCCAGGATAACGATTCTTGCCTCGTGAGAAGCGTACAGCCTTGCCGTCTTGTACTAAGGTTTTAACCTTAACTACAGTAACGCCAAATTGCGCTTCTACGGCTGATTTGATTTCGTTCTTATTCAAGTTAAGTGGAACGCGTAGCACGTATACGCCGTTGGCGCTCTGTGCGTAAGCCTTTTCACTAACGCGTGGGATAATAATCGTCTGTTTCATATTACGCTTCCTCCTTACCCAACCATGCAGTAATTACAGGTAGAGCTTTCGGTGTTATAACGATTGTATCCGCATTCAGAATGTGATAAACGCTTAGATAATTAGCGCGAACCACCAAAACGTTCTGAATATTGTTTGTAGCACGCATAAGTTCTGGCGTCTTCTCATCTACAACGATCAGAACGCGGCGCTCGAACTTGTTGTCAGCTAAGAATGTTGCGACTTCCTTGGTCTTGCCAGTAGTCTTAACGTCTTTAACGACAATTTTCTTAGCTTCGTTAGCTACAGTCAAAGCTTGGCGAACTGCCACTTTCTTAGCAGTCTTTGACAATTTTTTAGTGTAGTTTTCATTGCCGCGTGGGCCAAATACTACACCGCCGCCGCGCCAAATTGGGTTACGGCTTGAGCCGAAACGTGCTCGACCAGTTCCCTTTTGCTTCCATGGTTTTTTACCACCACCAGAAACTTCGCCGCGCTGCTTGGTCGTAGCGCTAGCTAGGCGTGCGTTTGCCAAGTAGCTGTCATATGCCAATTTCAACAATTCGTGATTTGGCACTTCCACAGCAAAAATGTCTTTAGGAAGTTTGGTTGAATCTGCCATTACTTGTTACCTCCTAAAATAACCAGCCCCTTTCGCGGTCCAGGAACAGCGCCCTTAACCCCGATTAGATTGGTCTCTGGATCAACATATGCCACTTCCAAGTTCTTAACAGTAACACGTTCGTGACCCATGTGGCCAGCCATCGTCTTACCCTTGAAAACTTTTTGTGGATACATCGAGCCAATTGAACCTGGCTTACGAGTATTACCTTTACCACCGTGCGTCTTACGATGACGCTTAAAGTTGTGGCGTTTAATGGTTCCAGCGAAACCTTTACCTTTGCTGGTTCCGGTTGCATCGACAAAATCGCCGACTTCAAACGCGGAAACATTAATTTCACTGCCAACTTTCAGATCCTCTGGAATCTGGTCGACACGGAATTCCCGAATATGTTTCGGGGTCACTTGGGCTGGCTTAACGTGTCCAGCCACGGCCTTGCTCAGGTTCTTACCCTCTCCAAAAGCTACCTGTACCGCATTGTAACCGTCGGTTTCGACGGTCTTCACCTGAGTAACGGTGACAGGGCCGGCTTGGATCAGCGTTACCGGAATGGCTTTGCCGTCTTCAGCCAAGAGCTGGGTCATACCAAGTTTGGTACCGAGAAGTGTTTTCACTTTTCCTCACTCCCACTTAAATACTCCTGATGACGTGCGGTTTCTGGATTCTGGGAGAACATTAAATGTAAACATCCGCTCATAACCAGACCTGCTCATTCACCAAGGAGAACAGTTGATATTACGCGTAATAGAAATTACCTCGTAATTATAGCACATGAAGCTATAGACTGTCAACGAGTCCGACTAGGGTCAGCCCTCTGAGGAATCTGATTTTTTATAAATAGTTGCTAAGTTTGTATCAAGAGCGTATACTTTACCTGTTCCCATAACTTGAGCGCCAACCAACACTGCTATTTCTGTGTCTGTGTCTGCGAAATATTTTTCTGCTAAATAATCAAGCGCGTTTAGTCCGCTTGGGTAACATAAATCTGGAAAGGCTTGGCGCAGCTCTGCTAGACTTCCTTTAGTGAGCTCGGCCTTCTCTCTAATATGTGTAAGCTTTGCTGATAGATCTAGTAATGTATAGCCATCTTGTCGCAGTGATTCTGCGTCTCTCTCGATCCGCCGAGTAGCCTCTTCCAAGTCATCCCCGAACATTTTCTTATAGGCGGCTTCCAGGGCAGCTTCTTGTTCGCGCTTTTCTCTGTCTGCTCGCTGTTGCCTGATTGCATATTCGGATCGTTTAAGAAGCTTTTTTAATTTCTCTTCGCGCTCCTCGTCAGTTAAGGCAAAAAACTCTTCACTTTTAGATTTCTTACTCTCGTAATCATCTATGCTCCCGCATGATATAGCTCCTCGGACGCTCGCTTTGCTAAAGCCAAGACACTCCAGTATAGCTAGCCTACCTAAGTTTGAAGCTCCAGGCTGAAGATATTCACGAAAGAGGCTGTCCTCATCTAGTTCGTCGTCGAGCACTTGACGGCGCAGAGTAAGGATCGTCCCTTCAGTTACTTTAGCGTACCTATCTATCAAGCGATCTCTATTTTCTTTAGCAGTCATCCCTGACTTTATACATTTATCTACCACCTGTGTTGTTTTTTGCCTACTGCGGCGTTCTGCTTCTGACTCTACTAACAGACGAAATGTAGCCGTTATGATTTTATAGCCGGGATCTTCCCGTAAATTGTCAGCATTGCCGAAGACAGCCAAGGCTTCTCTCTGTTGAGGATTCAACTCCTCTTCTGGTGGAATTATGGGCCAAGTATCTGGACGTCGTTCGTTAAAATACTCTACAACCTCTTGATCTGATGGCAGATCCGGCCCATAATTAACCTTTATATCAGCAGCTTTAATACCGTCTAAAATAGTTGGGATCGACGGAGAGTTAGATCTAGTGTTTTCCATGTTTTTATTATACTAAAAAATAGCTAGAATGTCAATCATAGTATTTACATTAAGTATATTTCGTAATCATAAGCTAAATCATCACGCCAACCGGTGTAAACGAGGTCAGAATTGCCATGAAAATTATCGTGACGTACCAAATTTTCCGGTTGAATTGATATTTCTCAATCTTTAATACCAGCAGCAACGCAATAAATAGCCCGACAGGAATAGCCTGGACAACCAAACCGCCAACTTCAATTGGATTTTTTAGACGAAGCCACAGCGCACTTAATATCACAAAAACCACCAATTTCAAGAAAAATGACCCGTCATTGTCATAAATGCGTTCGCGCCCCTTGCGACTAAATAGCTCGCTAGACTTCGAGCGATTGCGAGCATAAGTACGAGTTTTTTGTTTTGTCATAAGCTAAATGGAATTATAGCATAAAAAATCCGCCCCATTCAAGAGGCGGAAATTTTATATATCGTTAAATTACATACGAATTTCAGCGTCAACGCCAGCTGGCAAGTTCAAGTTCTGCAAGCTGTCGATTGTCTTTGGTGTAGCGTTTGTAATGTCAATCAGACGCTTGTGAACGCGGCGCTCGTAAGATTCACCACCAGTTTTGTAAACGTGTGGACTCTTTACGACAGTGTAAGTGCTGCGTCGAGTTGGCAAAGGCACTGGACCAGCCACGTTAGCGCCTGTGCGAATTGCGGTGTCGATAATTTGTTTTGCTGATTGGTCGATGACTTTGTGGTCATAAGCCTTCAGACGAATACGGATTTTAATTCCTGTATCTTGAGCCATAGCTCCTCCTCTTATGTGCAATCTCGTAACCTCTAATTGCTCTATTTATAGTCAATCGAGTTCTCGAGATAAATTATTATTAACTATGCGATTATATCAGCAATTTTTGGCTTTATCAAGATGGGAAATCATTTCCGCAATAATTCCAGCGGATTTATTCAGCGATTCTTTTTCTCGCTCGGTAAGTGGATAGCCCGCCAAAATCTTCACGCCGTCGCTGCTGATTGTTGATGGCAATCCAAGCACAACATTATTCAGTCCATATTCACCTTCAGCCAGCGAGCAAACAGGATAAACCGTGTGCGTCGATTTCCGGAGCGCCGAAACAATCTTAGACACGACAAACCCAATCGCAAAATACGTTGATTTCTTCGTTTCAATCACCCTATATGCTCGGTCGCGAACCTTCTGCTCAATTCCGTCAATCATCTCCTCTGTAAATCCAGGATATTCCTTGATTGGCACTTCACCAATTTGTGCCGTTTCAATTGTCGAAAATGACGAATCGCCGTGCTCGCCCAGAATATAAGCATCAACCGCTTTACTATCGACATTGAACGCGTCCGCCAAATACGACTTCATTCGCGAAGTATCAAGCGTCGTGCCCGTCCCGAATACGCGATTTTTCGGCAAACCAGATTCCTTAAGCGCCACGTAAGTCAGAACATCAACCGGATTACTGACAATCACCAAATACGGCTTCGCGCCATTCGCCATGATATTCTTCACAATATCACGCATAATTTTTGCGTTAACGTCAATCAATTCCAACCGAGTCTGACCAGGAAGTTGCGGCGCACCCGCGGTAATTACAACGATGTCATCGTCATTGATATCAGAATAATTTCCCGTATGAACCACGACATTTCTGTCAATTCCCATCGCGTCATTAATGTCAGCCGCTTGACCCCAAGCCAAATCCTCATTACGGTCAATCAGCACAATCTCTTCAATAACACTACGCAACGCACACGCATAAGCCGCCGTCGCACCGACCATTCCGCCTCCGCCAACAATTAGCAATTTCTGTTTATTCACCAAAATCTCCTTTTTCTGTTTTATATTAGATGTCTTTATTCTGCCATAAACATTACCGCTTTGTCAATTAACTCCTTCTTGCGGCAATCAAAAAATCCCCCGAAAGTTCGGGGGATTTAATTAGGCTTGTGTCATCAAGATTATTTATTAATCTTCGTAACAACACCAGCACCAACTGTACGGCCACCTTCACGGATAGCAAAGTTCAAACCTTGCTCCATAGCGATTGGTGCAAGCAACTTAACCTTGAAGGTTACAGTGTCGCCTGGCATGACCATTTCTTTGTCAGCTGGCAATTCAACTTCACCAGTAACGTCAGTTGTGCGGAAGTAGAACTGTGGCTTGTAGCCCTTTGAGAATGGAGTGTGGCGACCGCCTTCTTCCTTCTTCAAGATGTAAACTTCAGCTTCAAACTCAGTGTGTGGAGTAATTGTGCCTGGCTTTGCCAAAACTTGACCGCGCTCAATGTCGCTGCGCTCAATACCACGCAGCAAGACACCTGCGTTGTCACCTGCTTGACCTTGGTCAAGAGATTTCTTGAAGGCCTCAATACCAGTTACAACTGACTTTTGAGTTGGCTTCAAACCAACGATTTCAACTTCGTCGTTCAATTTAACAACACCCTGCTCGATACGACCAGTTGCTACTGTACCACGACCCTTAATTGAGAAGACGTCCTCAATTGGCATAATGAATGGTTTGTCCATGTCACGTGCTGGCTCTGGAATGTAGCTGTCCATTGCGTCAACCAATTCCATAATAGCGTCTTCGTATTTCTCGTCACCTTCAAGAGCCTTAAGAGCAGAACCCTTGATGATTGGAGCGTCTTTGTCGAAGCCGTTCTTTTCAAGAAGTTCGCGAACTTCTTCTTCGATCAGCTCAACCATTTCTTCATCAGCCATGTCCATCTTGTTCAAGAAGACAACAATCTTTGGCACACCAACCTGCTTTGCAAGCAAAACGTGCTCACGAGTCTGAGGCATTGGGCCGTCAGTTGCAGCGATAACCAATACCGCACCGTCAACCTGAGCAGCACCGGTGATCATGTTCTTGACGTAGTCAGCGTGTCCTGGCATGTCAACGTGTGCATAGTGACGATTCTTTGATTCATACTCTTGGTGTGAAGACGCGATAGTAATACCACGTTGCTTCTCTTCTGGTGCGTTGTCGATCTGGTCGTACGCAACAGGTTTGTTAACTGCGCTTGGTAGGCGCTTTGCCAACACTGCAGTAATCGCAGCAGTCAGCGTAGTCTTACCGTGGTCAACGTGGCCCATTGTACCAACGTTAACGTGCGGTTTGCTTCGGTCAAATACATCTGCCATTTGTAGAAGTTCTCCTTAATTTAATTATTATTTTTCACGCGGGTACAGTCCATAAAAAAGACCTCACGGCGTATGAGTTTAATTATAACGATTTTCCAATCAGTTGTAAATAGCCTATTTCTTACTATAATACTTCGCCAGGAACGAATCGCGAAACTCGTAAAAAGTTCCATTCTCCAAGCTGGCTCGAATATCGTCAACCAACTTAACGATAAATCGCTCGTTATGAATTGACAACAACGTTCCAGCCAACGACTCACGGGCGTGCAAAAGATGACAGAGATAAGCCGCCGTGTAATTCTTGCAAGTATAACAATCGCAATCGTCCATAATCGGTGCAAACATCTCGCGGTATTTTCGACCGCGCACATTGACCCGACCAAACGGCGTATACGCGGCGCCATTCCTAGCTACACGCGTTGGACTCACACAGTCAAAGGTGTCAATTCCCTGCTCAATTGCCGCAAAAATATCATCAGGCTCGGAAATTCCCAGTAAATGACGTGGTTTATTTTCAGGCAGAATTTGATTGACCCACTGAATCGTTTGCGCCATAGTTTCCTTTTCCAGCGCGCCACCAATTCCATAGCCATCAAAATCCATCGCGCCCAAAAACTCGGCAGTTTGCTTCCGCAAATCCTCGTAATTCGCGCCTTGCAAAACACCGAATAAAGCTTGGTACGGCTTATCCGGACGAGCCGCCCTTAAGCGCTTGACTTCCACCAAACTTCGCTCCGCCCAAGCATGCGTCCTGGCCAGCGCCTCAACTTGATATTCGTACGGATCAATCAAAGAGGTTAATTCGTCAAACGCAAAAGTAATATCAGCGCCAATTCCAGCCTGAATTTGCATGGACAATTCTGGCGTAAATTTATGATAAGAGCCGTCCAGATGCGACTTGAACATCACTCCATTTTCATCCACCCAAGCATGACGCGACGATTTTTTAGCAATCGCAATTTCTTCATCAACATCAGTGCTCATTGCCAAAACCTTCTTAAAGCCCGAGCCCAGGCTTAGCACCTGAAAGCCGCCGCTATCCGTAAATGTCGGACCATCCCAGTGCATAAATTTACCAAGATATCCAGCCTTTTCAATCAATTCGTGTCCCGGCTGCAGATATAAATGATAAGCATTCGCCAGCACCGCCTGCGCGCCAACATCCTTCACCATCTCAGGAATCATCGCCTTAACATTAGCCTTAGTTCCAACCACAATAAACGCCGGCGTTTTAATATCTCCATGCGGCGTGTGAATAATTCCCGTTCGCGCCAACGTGTCGTTAAATCGTGAAGTTATTTCAAAAGAAAAAGGTTTTTCCTGCATAATCTGTTTGATTATATCACGAAATGGTCGACGGATCGTTTCGCGACAAACTAATCACATCGCTACATCGCACCAAGTAATATTTATTCTCTTCCGCGTTATTAACTATTAGCACAGGCTCGCCGCGACTAAGTGGCAATTCCGACACGCTTAATATTCGACCGTCAATATCTGGTCTATCGTTAATTTCCGGATTCCAGACCACCAAACTATCCGCACGCAGCGCAAATTTTTCAACATATTCATGGCTATTCACTTCTTCTAACGGAACATCATTCCACGAAACAGCATTCAGCAAGTCACCAGGCAAACATCGGTATGCCGAAACTACACATTCGCCCTTAAATTCCCGAGCTCTGCCAATATCCTGGATTACATTACGAGCGGCGCATTCATACTGACTCAATACATCAAGCTGCTCATTAAGAGGCAATTTATAGAAACACTCATCATTAACTACGCCACTTGCAAAATTTGCAATTTTATGAAGTTCATTTACCGCCATTTTAAGCTCTTCAGCTTCACCGTCAAATCCTTCCAAGCGAATAATCTTATCTCTGTCAGGTATCACATAAATCCTCTTCGGAAAGTCTTCAGACTCACCATCTATCGTCACTTCAAGCGCCGCGTAAAATTTATCATGATATCTAACAAAACACATCCCATCAATACACGCCCCAGAAATATCCATAAATTCATACTGCAATTCATTATTTTTCGTAGCGTCAGGAGCCAACGCAAAACCAGTAAAATCAACAGTGCTAATGCCATAAAGTCTTGTCGCAGAAAACTCAGACAACTGGTCATTTAATGTTTGGGTATATTCTCTTGACACTTCATCAAACTCCGACTCGTCAACATAAGAAAGATCCGTCGCTAGCTGCCAAGTAGTCTCCTGAAAATCATCATTAAAAACCGTTTCAAATAAATCAATAGAGGCCCCAATCTCTTCTTTATCAATTGGCGCCATATCAAGCACATCTTTCATATCTACACAAAAAGTCGCAAATCGATTTTTAATATCAAACATTTCCAGCACAGGGCGATCATCACGCCACGTAAAACTCGGTAGCCATCCAGATAAAACCGCAGAATTAGCGTCTTCTACATTATTTTCCTTGCCGTCAATTTTAACCTTATACGCCTGGCATTTCACTTGAATTCCGCCATCATACGGAATCTCATTCAAAACGTCATTCATCTCATCTATCAAAAGCTGCCTCGACTCCACATCTTGAATGTCGCCAATACCAGCAGCTTCTTCAATTTTGTCAGCATAGTGGCGCAATTTACGCACACATCGAGGAATACTGCTATCATCTGGCAATAACTCTATTGACACAATCGCCTGCTTGTCAAGCGGAAAATAATAGTCATTCTGCGAAGTTCGCACACACAAAGCAGCCATTTCTTTGGTGTAAATCGCAAACGGCGCTGGAATCTCAGGATCAATTTCCATGGGAGATATCAAATCCGCCACACCCTCAACTGACTGCAGACGATACGAATCATCCTCTTCGGATTGACTATACCCAACAACTCTAACCCTCTCGCCCTCAATATCGCCAGCGTGTGCAGCTTGTTCTATCTCAGCAATTGCAATCTCGTCGTTTTTCCCACCAAGCAATAAATTTGCACCAGCAATTCGCCTCCAGTCCTCTTCAGAGAACAGTTCGGGAGAATTAGACTCCGTATTAGGCTTTGAGCGCTCCATATTGCTATATATTATACAACTTTAATCGATATTTACAAGCATAGCCCCTTCCGTATGTTGTATACTAGAATCATGAGCAATAAAACCCTCGTTGATTTGGATCAATGGCTAGCCCCGCACAAATCCACAATTCAGGCGCGCGAGAAGTATATTTCCTCGAAACTGGAAAAGGTTTTGATCAACAAGACGCCAGCCGAATTCGCGATGGGTTTTTTGCATTTCGGACTCCATAAAACGGATACTGGCTGGACATTTAGAGAATGGGCGCCGAATGCCACTCGGATGTTCTTAGTTGGCGATTTTTCAGATTGGAAAGAGCGCGAAGAATTCGCCTTAAATCGCGATAAAAACGGCGAATGGAGCATAAATCTTCCTGAAAATTCGCTTCGTCACGGACAAAAATACAAATTGCGTGTCTATTGGTCTGACGGCGACGGCTGGCGGCTGCCTTCATACGCAAATTACGTCGTCCAAGACGAAAATTCTGTCGATTTTTCCGCGGTCGTGTGGTCGCCAAAAACTCCTTATGATTGGCAATATAAAACCCCGCCCAAGCCGAAAGTTCCCCTAATTTACGAAGCGCACGTTGGTATGAGCAGCCAACAGGAAAAAGTCGCCAGTTTCAGCGAATTCACCGCGGATGTTTTGCCACGAATCAAAGAATCCGGCTATAACACCATTCAGCTTATGGCAATCGCCGAGCATCCATATTACGGCAGCTTCGGCTATCACGTCAGCAACTTTTTCGCGGTTTCGTCAAGATTTGGCACGCCCGACGATTTTAAGAAATTGGTCGACACGGCGCACGGAATGGGGCTGCGCGTCATCATTGACCTCGTCCACGCTCACGCCGCCAAAAACGAAGTCGAAGGTCTGGGCAATTTTGCTGGCGATCCGACACAATATTTCAAGCCAACAAATCACCCAGAATGGGATTCACGATTATTCGATTACGGCAAGCCAGAAGTTTTGCATTTTTTGGCAAGTAATTGCCGTTGGTGGTTGGACGAATATCACATTGACGGATTTAGGTTTGATGGCGTAACTAGTATGATTTACCACGATCACGGACTCGGGAAAAGTTTCACTAGCTATGACGATTATTTCCAAGACAATGTCGACAAAGACGCGCTTGCTTATTTAAGATTGGCGAATGAAACCATTCACGCCGTTCGCCCCGACGCTACGACAATTGCAGAGGAAATGAGTGGTTTTCCTGGACTTGGCGCATCAACAAAAGATGGCGGGCTGAGCTTTGATTATCGCTTGCAAATGGGCGCGCCAGATTTATGGATAAAAACCCTGAAAGAGAAAAATGATGAAGATTGGGATTTGGGGCAATTGACTTACACTTTGAGTTCGCATCGTCCAGAGGAAAAAGTCATCAATTACGCCGAAAGTCACGATCAAGCGCTCGTCGGTGATAAAACGCTGATTTTCCGATTGATTGATAAAAATATGTATTGGCATATGGATAAAATTGATCCAGATCTTAAGACCGAACGCGGAATAGCTCTGCATAAACTGATTCGTCTAATGACAGCTGGGCTGCATGGTGGTGGTTATTTGAATTTTATGGGCAATGAGTTCGGGCATCCGGAATGGATTGATTTTCCGCGTGAAGGCAATAATTGGTCGTTTAAGCACGCTCGTCGACAATGGAATTTACGCGACAATGGCTTCTTAAAATATCAATGGCTGGGAGATTTTGACGCGGCGCTAATGAAAATTATTCGACAAATTGATAATCCTAATATTCACCATTTGACAGTTCGCCAATCTGATCATATGGTCAGTTTTATGCATGGCGACTTTTTATTCGTTATCAATTTTTCACCCGACAAATCCCACTCAGATTACGCGGTACCCGCAGAAGCTGGCTCTTATAAGTTGGCGTTAAGTAGCGACGACAAGAACTTTGGCGGGCAGGAGCGAATAGGCCATAATTTCCGATTTTTTACTTCCCCAGCTGATAATAGCCACAATCTTAAAGTTTACCTGCCAGCCAGAACGGGCATTATTCTACAGAAAATTGACTAATCTCCTCCTAGTATTGACTTTTTTACGCAAGTATGGTATAAATGACGTAAGCTCCTGTTAAACTCCATTTTAGCAGAAGTAGTACCAGTACCAGCAACAACAAGGAGTTGTTAGAAATGAGAGTCAACGTTATGCCTGAGATCAAGTCGTGCAGTGTTGCGGCTCGCGTAGTCGCATACCTGCTGTCACTTGTTCCGATCGGATACCTTGCGGTAGCCGTGAGCTTCATCGCGATCGCGATCGAGCAATTTGACCATCGTTATGTTACGATAAGTCAGAGCGAAATTCGAATCCCCTTCTGGATTCTGTCGGTATTCTCCGCCGCGTTTTGTGTGTACGCGGCCAAGGTGACTTGGTCGTTTTTCACCGAATTCAGAGACCTAAAGACATCTTATGTCTTCAGGCGCGCGCTGAAAAAATGCCAGAAAGAGATGAAATTGGACAAGACGCCCAATTTCGATGACTACTTTAGGTCTTTGGGCGAAGAGCCCAAACCCCGAAAGAGCATTCTTCAGAAGGTCAACGACCTTCTTCCTTGGTAGCAAGGCTGGGCTGATGCCCGTCAAGAGAAATAGCTCGCTGAGGCTTAGGTCTCGGCTTGAGCCTTGGCGGGCTATTTCTTTTGGTTTGTGAGATCATTTTGTATATTATATTGACTTTTTTTGCACAAGTGTGGCATAAATTAATACAGACTTTTGTTGACAATCCCGTCAACGAAAGTAGTCCTTGCATGATTCAAAAAAGCAGAGGAGTATATCATGCTGAAACTCAAACTTATGACGGCAGCCCTGGCACTAGCCAGCTTAATACTCCTCATTATGGGGAGTACGTACTTTACAGCCGCCTTGTCTGTTATCTGCACGGCGACTACACTACTACCTGCAGGCTATCTTATATGGAGATGGCTTCTAGACGAGAAGCCATCATGGTTCCACTCCATTACCTGGGCAGCTCTGTCCGGATTGATAGCAGCACGAGCGCTCAAAGATATCGGGATCATAGACATCCCGCTTGGCACTGTAATGAGCCCGGAGAAAGTAGCGGAATTAGGAAGCTTCGCATCGTTTATGAGTATCCTACCGCTTTTTCTCGCGGTCATCGCGCCGTCGTCGCCCAAGTGCGACGATGATGACGGTGATAGCGACAAGGACTAACCGCCCGTCAAGAAATAGTTCGCTGAGGCTTAGACTTCAGCTAGAGTTCTCTTGGCGAGCTATTTCTATTGACATAAAATTTGTTACACTAGATATTGTGAAGAAAAAAGTACCAAAATTCATTGAGCAATCATTAGCCCGAGTCGCTAATCTTTACAGCTTTGAGCCGGAGCATCATCTGGAGAAAATTGATGAAAGTTTGACGCCGAATATGCGAGCTTTGCGCCTGGCTATGACAATCGCCGAGCAACTTCTGAGCATGGGCGTGGTGGCGCGCGATGTGGTTCGTATGGCACAAGGAATTACGCGGACGTATTGCCGCAGACCCGTTCATGTGGATGTGAGTTACACTTTGGTGACAATTTCTCAAGACCGCGGAGTTAGCCATGAGCCTTTGACGATGGCGCGAGTTATCGTTCCTGACGATCCTAATTATCAATTGATTCAAGCATTGCAATTATTAGCCCTCGACATTCGTCGCAAGCAACTTTCCCTGGAAGAAGCCGAAGAACGATTGCAACAAATACTCAAAAAACCCACCGAACATTCCCGGCTAGTCGTTTACGCGGCGGGCGGATTAGTGAGCGCGGGTTCCGTCATCTTGTACGGCGGCAGTTTACTTATGGCGTCAATCGCGTTTCTGCTCGGATTCCTGGCGACTGGATTATTAAGATGGCTGGGACGCGTCGGCATGCCACTATTCTACTCACAAGCTCTTGTGGCGATTTTTGTCACCTTAGTAGCGGCAGGAACGGCATGGTGTAGTAATTATTTAGGACTGAGCATCAATACGACGCTACTCGTCATTAGCGGCATCGTTTTATTGGTGGCAGGATTGATGTTTGTCGGCGCATTCCAGGACGCAATCGACGAATATTACATGACTGCCAACGCCAGATTGTTAAAAGTCGTAATGGCGACGGGCGGCGTAATTGCTGGCGTGATGGTCGGATTATACATTGCGACAAAATTTGGCATTACTTTCCCAGCAACACCAGATCGATTGACATTGGCGGACGGACATACTCAATATTTGGGCGCTGGAATTATCGCGGCGGCGTTCGTTCTGAGAAATCATTCTCGATTTTTGGGAATGGTTATCTCTGGATTAATCGCAATTTTTGGCTGGTGGATTTCAAGATTAGCTATGAGTTTTGGCTTTGATATCGTGACCGCGAGCGGCATCGCGGCGGCGGTAATTGGGTTGGTCTCAGTTATGACTTCCAGATTATGGAAATTCCCTTCCCTGGCGATTATCGCAGCGGGAATCGTGCCGTTAGTTCCAGGATTGTCGCTTTACAATGGATTGATGGGCGTCGTTCTATATCCACCGAACAGCGCAAACTTCCTGCCAGCCTTGGCTATCTTAGCGCGAGCAATTCTCATCGGCGTAGCAGTAGCAATTGGCGCATCATTCGGTAATATCGTCGGTCGCCCAATTCGCCGACAATTCATCAATTTATTCCGCCGAAACACGCAAGCGTCATGAAAAATAGCCCAAAATTCATTGGTTTGTCAGACTCGCGATTATTTCATATGCGCGGAGTGGCATACAAATCTTACAATCTGGCTCGCGGAGTGTTCAATATGAAAGAAGATATGGCGCGCGGCTTATTTTTAATGGGACTGACACATGACTTTGCCTACGCTTTTGTTGAAAATCAGACGGATCACGAACATGAAGGCGGCAGGATATTAGAACTATCTGGCTTCAATTGGGCTAATTCTGTATTTAATCACGGAGATCCTGACGTAGAAAATTGGACGGACGAATTGCTTATCTTAAACTTGGCAGACATGACGACTAGCCCAGACGGCAAGCCGATAACCATAGACAAACGACTGGAAGATATCGAAAACAGATATGGCACAGATAGCGTTCAGGCAACAAAAGCGCGCAAATTGACCAAACGAATCAAAGAAGAACTCGCCAAACGAAACCTAACAATCCCAAACTTATAAACCTGAAATTCATCCAAACAAAAATCCCCGGATTCGCTCCGAGGATTTTTTATGAGGTAGAGATTATTTATTTCGCTTTTCGATAATCTCTTGTGCAACGTTTGGTGGAACTTCCTCATATTGAGCCAATTCCATCGTTGAGGCAGCGCGACCTTGAGACATTGAGCGAATGTCTGATGTGTAGCCGAACATATTCGCTAATGGCACAAACGCCTTAATCAACTTAGCGCCACCCATCAAGTCTTCCATAGCGTCGATACGTCCGCGACGTGAGTTAAGGTCGCCAATAATGTCGCCCATGAAGTCCTCTGGTGTAGTAACTTCAACCTTCATGACTGGCTCAAGCAAGATTGGGTTAGCTTGCTTAATGCCTTCACGAGCAGCTATAGAACCTGCCAATGAGAACGCCAATTCTGAAGAGTCGACATCGTGGTATGAACCATCGTAAAGTGTAGCCTTAACGTCAACAACTGGATAGCCAGCAATAACACCGCCTTCCAATGTTTCGCGAATACCCTTCATTACGGCTGGGCGATATTCCTGAGGAACCACGCCACCCTTAATTTCATCAACGAATTCAAAGCCTTTACCAGTCTCATTTGGCTCAAAGCGAACCCAAACGTCACCATATTGACCGCGACCACCAGACTGCTTGGCGTGCTTACCTTGAACTTCAGAACGACCCTTGATACTTTCACGGAAGGCAACCTGAGGCTCACCAATATTAGCTTCAACCTTAAATTCGCGCTTCATACGATCGATAAGAATATCTAGGTGCAATTCGCCCATTCCTGACATAATTGTCTGACCCGTTTCCTCGTCAGTGTGAATTCGGAAAGTTGGGTCTTCTTCAGCCAAGCGTTGCAACGCCAACGCCATTTTTTCCTGGTCAGCCTTTGACTTTGGCTCAACCGCAATCGATACTGGTGGTTCTGGGAATTCAATTGATTCAAGAGCAATTGGATGCGCCACGTCAGACAGCGTGTTACCAGTTGCGGTAGATTTCAGACCAACCACAGCGGCGATGTCACCAGCTTCAACCTTGCTAATTTCTTCACGCTTGTCAGCAAACATACGAACAATTCGTCCGATTCGCTCTTTCTCACCAGTCGTCGTATTAAGTACGTAGCTTCCTGAGTTCAAAACTCCAGAATAGACACGAACGAAGATCAATTTACCAACAAATGGGTCGGCAGCAATCTTAAACGCCAAAGCCGACAAAGGCTCCTTATCTGATGGCTTGCGGCTAACTTCGTCGCCAGTCTTTGGATTCTTGCCCCAAATTTCATCAACGTCTAGCGGACTTGGCAAAAAGTCAACCATCAAGTCAAGCAGCTTCTCAACGATCACACCGCGACCGTCACCACCAGTAACTAGGTAAAAGTCACCAGCCAAAACGCGCTTACGTAGAGCCATCTTCAGCTCGTCAACGGTAATAGCTTCTTCACCCTGCTCCAAGAACTTCATAGTAAGTTCGTCATCAGCCTCAACGGCGTTTTCAACCAACAGAGAACGTGCGTTCTTAGCTTTTTCAAGCATATCAGCTGGAATTTCACCAACCTTAAGCTCGTGGTCTGTATAATCGTCGTAGGTGTAAGCCTTCATGTCAATCAAGTCGACAACACCGTGGATAGTCTTTTCAAAACCGATTGGCAAGTGAACTGGGAAAGCCTGCTTACTCAAGCGGTTGTGAATTGACTCTAGAGACTTGTAGAAGTCACCACCAGTCTGGTTAATCTTGTTAACGAAACAAATACGAGGCACGCCATATTTGTTAGCCTGGCGCCAAACAGTTTCAGACTGAGCCTCAACACCCATCTTACCGTCAAAGACCGTAACTGCACCGTCAAGCACACGCAAACTACGCTCAACCTCAGCAGTAAAGTCGATGTGCCCTGGGGTGTCGATAATATTGATCTTGTGATCTTTCCAGAAACAAGTCACAGCAGCTGACGTAATAGTAATACCACGTTCTTTCTCCTGTGCCATCCAGTCGGTAGTAGCGCCGTCACCTTCACCACGAACCACACCGATCTTATGTGTCAAACCAGTGCGGTACAAAATACCCTCAGTTGTCGTCGTTTTACCGGCGTCAATATGGGCAATAATACCAATATTTCTAAAATTCTTTAGCGGAACATGCGTCTCTGCCATAAATTTTCCTTTATATTACGTTAATTTGCCGAGATTTTTGGTCAATTTTTTGGCACCAAAAAACTACTCTTACGTTTTATTATATCAGTTATCTATGTTTTTGACTAGCTCTGAGCCGGAGGATTTTTAGACTCGTTGTCGTTCTGAGCTGGCGCCGCAGGCGAATAGTTAGCTGGAGGCTGTTGCATAGGCGGCTGCGCGTACGTTGGCGAATATTGACCAGGTTGCTGCGGATAGTAGTTTTGTTGCGGATATTGTTGTTGCGGCGGGATTGGCTGCTGATACGACTGCTGCTGATACTGAGGCTGTTGCGGGAATTGTCCGGCGACAGGATATGGATAGGCATTCATCTTACGTCGATTACTGACAGAAACAGCAATTGCGATAATTGACACTGTTAAGAATAATGCCCCCGTTGAGAGAATCACCACAACCACAATTATAACTGTAGTATTATTTTCTGATTCGCTCGTTCCAGCTTCTGCGCTAGATGCCTCACCTTCCGTAGAATCATCTGGAGTATTGGATGAAACTTCGATCATCTTTGCTACTAAATAATTGTCGGGATATTTTTTATCCAATTGCTCAAATTTAGCTTTTGCCTGAGAATATTTACCTTGAGAAAAACTCTCCAAGCCATCTTTCCAGAGCTTAGTCAATTCGCCATTCGCCGATAACGCAACATTATTTTTCTTCGCCATAGTTTTCAGATCGGCGATATCACGGAATATTCCCTCTCCAAAGCAAGAATTATTGTGCTCACTCCTATTCGCACAGGACGAGCCGCCGTAAGTATTCAGTCCAATCTGCTTGCCATCCTCATCAAACGCTGGACCGCCACTATTGCCCGCCGCAATTTGTGCGCTCATTGAAAACAGCTTATGACCACCCGCGTCACTAGCCGAACCAGAAACATCACCTTGAGTAACAGTTGGGACAGTCTTACTCTTCTTCGTATTTACGCCGTCGTCGACAATCGCTGGATAACCAATCGCCGTCACTCGATCACCTCTGGAAACCTTAGAGCTATCACCTAACTCTACCGCTGGAAATCGCCCTTCGACCTTCAGAATTGCTACGTCACTTTTGTCACTATTCAGGTCCATGCTATGACCCTTCAAATCAACTTCCGCGTCAATTTTCTTCGCCGGAATATTAGTCTTCGTCTTTTTCCACTTAAGATTGCCCGAACCGTCATCTTCGCGCGCAATAGGTTCGCTTGAGGTCTGAATGACATAATCGTATCGATCGTTTTGCGAGCGTATATTATCGGCAGGAACCTGATTGATAAGACCGAGAATTGCCGCCTGCGCGCTCTGATCGCCGCCATCAGCCTTATTTGCCAAATCCCGAAGCGTCTCTCGAGTTATATAGCCCGCATCTACCACAAACTGTATATATTTATTCATGTTCTCTTGCGTGTTGATACCCATGATCATGCTTTGATTCGAAACTTCAGTCACATGTCCGTTTGTAGCGATGTAGCCGTCGTCAGAAACAATCGATCCGCTACCAATTCCACCCGTACACAAACCATTCAGCCGCATACTCGCGCCATTCTGCGCCGTATAAATCATATCAGCACAACGATATGTTCCCACGCGGACAGTAGCAATTTGATTCCTTGCCACCACTTTGATGACGGAATCTTCGTCTAGTTCATCCAAAGTATTTGTAGTGTCTTTATCTTCTGAGAAATTTTCCGCCTTAGTTTCGGTCTTAGCTATCGTAGCTGAAGCCACTTGCGCCTCATTATTGCCATCAACCCTAACCAAGTAGCTACTGTCTGGATTCTGGAAAGTTACCTTAGCAACCAGCGCCTCCAGCTGGTCAATGTATGGCTGTGTGTACGAATTTTTACTCAATGCAAAAATCGTCATCCAGTACGGTCTACCGTTCTGAATTGTCAAGTAAGTTATTTTTTCACCAGTTTTCTGCCACTTGCCGTCAATAGTGCTTCCGTAATCAACGACCATTTTCTTAAACTTCCGTCCAGAAATCATCGCGTCGCTGGTGTGATATTTTAAGTTTGGGTTATCCTTTTTCTGCTTGTTAATATCGCCCTGAAGCATCAAATCCAAATCTGAATATTTCTTCGTGTCCTTGTATTCCTCGGGCATCGTTGATCGATCAAAATAAGCTTTTTTGCGCGAAGTTATGATTGAGAAGTCTGGCATAATCTTCCTAAACGAGAATTTCTCCTCTTCCTCCTTCGGCTTTTCTGAGCCTTTTCGGAAATTCAATCGCAAAATCGCATAAGCGCGGCTTTCTTTCAGTTCATCGTCGGCATACGTAGTGGCGCTATACTGCTTTTCATTAGAGTCTTTATTTAAGACGTGACCTTCGCCAGTAAAAATACTCTTGTCGTACCGAATTGAATAGCCATATTTGGAAACGACTTTTTGCAAATTCTTAGCATCTTCTTCGGCAAAAATCTTCTGGATCTTCTTTTTTGCGGTTTTACTAACTCCGGAAGAGCGGTTATTATTAACGACAATCAGCCCAACTATAACGGAGATCAAGAAAACTACGCCCAGAACGATGGCTGTAATTTTTAATTTCTTCATTGACTTCTGATTCATATTGCTCCAATCCTAACGATAATTTACAAATTGCAAAGGTGTGTCATAATCACTTTCTCGCAATAAACTAATAACTTTTTGCAGCTCGTCCTTCGATGCAGAAGTAACACGAACGAGGTCGCCCTGAATTTGCGGCTTAGCTTTCGGCGCATTAGCGCGAATATCAGCGGCAATTTGCTTCGCCGTCGGCTGGTCAAGACCTTGCTTGAACGGAATTTCCCAAGTCGTCTTTAAGTTTGAAACAACTTTCTCTTTTGATAAATCCAAAACTTTGCTTGATTGACCGCGCCCCGCCAATTTCTTACGAACAATATCTAGAACGGCGTCAACTTGCCAATCGCTGTCGCCCGTAATCTTCAAACCTTTCTTATCGTCCAGCCAATCAATTGCCGCGCTCGTCCCCTTAAAATCATAACGCCCTTGGATTTCTTTTTCAGCCTGCATGAAAACATTATTCATCTCAGTTTTGTCAATTTCTGACACAATATCAAACGAAAAACTCGCCATCTTCCCTCCTAATTTTTTCTATTATACCAAAAAATCGCCCCGTTTAGAGCGATTTTCTGATTTTGCTTTCAAGCAATAATTAGCCGCGAGCAAAGTGCGCAAAGGCGCGGTTAGCTTCAGCCATCTTATGAGTGTCCTCCTTCTTCTTGAAGGCAGCACCAGCTTCATTGTAAGCGTCAACGATTTCCAACGCCAAACGCTGTGAATATGGCATTCCACTACGAGCGCGGGCTGCTTGAACTAACCAGCTAAACGCATAGTGCAATTGTCGATGTCCCTGAACTGGGAATGGAATCTGGTAGTTAGCACCACCAACGCGGCGAGATTTGACCTCAAAGCTTGGGCTAACGTTCTTCAATGCTTTTTCAAACACTGCCAATGGATCTTCAGAATCCAATTTCTTAGCGGCAGTTTCTAGGGCTGTGTAAACAGCGCGCTCAGCCGCCAATTTCTTACCGTCTAGCATTGACTTGTTAATCAAACGCTGAACTAGTACACTTTGGTATCGGCGATCAGGCTTAAGTTCACGCTGCAATTTCTTGGTAACTTTACGAGGCATGATTATTTATCCCCTTTCTTTGTACCGTACTTAGAGCGACCCTTCTTACGGTTGTTGACACCTTGAAGGTCAAGCGCACCACGTACGATGTGATAACGCACACCTGGAAGGTCAGGCACACGACCACCGCGGATCAAGACCACAGCGTGCTCCTGCAAGTTATGACCTTCACCACCTATGTACGCCCAAACTTCATAGCCGTTGTTCAATTTAACACGAGCAACTTTACGTAAAGCTGAGTTTGGTTTCTTTGGCGTCTTAGTCGTCACACGCACACAAACACCACGCTTAAGCGGTGCATTCTGGTCGTAATAACGTGTTTTTAGGGCGTTATGAATACGACCTAGTGCTGGCGACTTGGACTTTTTCTTAGCCGTTTGGCGCGGTTTGCGCACCAATTGGTTGATTGTTGGCATCCAATTTCTCCTTGGTTGATTTACTAATTATGGCAATTCGCCTTACGGTTTGGATTCAGCAACTCCTCTCCGTGTCTATACCTTTTCCGCCGAGATTGCAGTCTGTACACATTCAAACCACCGCGCACTCCGAAAAGAGGAAACTCTGAGAGAAATTATAACACACTTGACGTCAAATATCTACCCAAAATATAAGGATTTTGTCTACAAAAATACAGAATAACTACGCAGCTTCAGACTCAGAATATCGCTCCGCCTCAGTCCACCATCCGATATTATCCTGTGATGCATGCACGCCACCTTCAGACATCAGCCTAACAACTCGAAGTCCGCTCTCCGCCAATCGCAACGCTAAACGATCGTTAAATACGCTTGGACTGACTTTACTTTCTGTGCCGTTTAAGATAGTTAAAGCAGTGTCTCCGTCAATTGCTGGGTTTTTTCTATTCTTAGCCTCGATAATCGTATTTCCGATATCATGACGATTAATAGCCCACGGATAATAAAACAATCCAGCCGTTCGACGAATCGCAATCTTAGCCAACTCCTTTGCGCCATTAATTTTTCTTAAATAAGCAACCCATTCGGGATTATTTTTCAATATATCCGCGTACCCGTCACCGCCGTGCATCATAAAATTGGCAGCAAACTGTAAAAAATTATTCTCTTTATCAAGTCCAGCCGTCTCCCACAAGTCCATCCGCTCCAGATGAACTTCTTCCGGTGCGGTACGCACAATAGCCGACGCAACGTGAGCTCCAAGCGACGCCCCCAGAACGCGACTAACTGAATCAAAATCCAGACCAGCATAATCCAACCCTTGAGCAATAGCATCCCACTGTTTTATGGCGCCAGGCTTAAAATCCCCTGACAGAAGTGCCTGCTTTATATCTTCACTCATATTCGGAAGATCAATTTCTACACCTGGGTTATCTACATATAGCGCCACACCACCCTCTATAGCCGCAGTGGCTTTTGCCCGCTCCTGAGACAATGGATTATGTAGCGTGCCATCAGACCACTGAGGCAAGATTATCGTAGCTTTCCCGTTAGCATCTCCTTGACGAGCATCGGCTACATAAACACCCAAATTGTTATCTGTTATGATTCGCTCGCAAGCAACATCGCCCCAGCCATTTGGCTTTGACACTTGACTCCAATCCTTTTCAGGCATAGTCTTGGCTATAAATAATTCGCCCACAATCGAATCTCCATTTCTTAACAATCAAGCTGAACATTTCACCTTCGTTTAGTGTATGCGTATTATACAACCTTTCTTGTAAATAATCAATAGAAAACCGCCCCGGAATTGAGGCGGTTCCTGTAGTTGCGAATCCTACTTATTAAGCGGCAACTTCTTCTTCGACGAACTCGTCTTCGCTCGGTGTTTCGAATTCTTCGCTTTCTTCGACAGCACCAGTTCCTACTGGAATCTTGCGACCGATGATGACGTTTTCCTTCAAACCGTGCAAGTGGTCGGCTCGACCAGATACGGCGGCGTTGATTAACACGCGAGTAGTGTCCTGGAAGGATGCAGCTGATAGCCATGAGTCGCTCCAGATTGATACCTTCGTGATACCAAGTAGCAATTGTGTGTAGCTAATCAAGTTCTTACCTTCAGCAGCCAATTGCTTATTTGCATTGACCACAGCGGCCTTAGAAACGATATCGCCAGTAACGAATTCGCTATCACCAGCATCTTCGATTTGCACGCGGCTAAACATTTGGCGAACAATAATCTCCAAGTGCTTGTCAGCCACGTCCTGACCCTGAGCGGCGTAAATTCGCAGAACTTCGTTGATGATGTAGCGCTGAGTTGCCTCAACACCCTTAAGTCGCATCAAATCGTGCAAGTTCAATGATCCAGCTGTCAATCGATCACCAGCTTCGACAACATCGTTTGCCTTAACGACCAACTGCATATTGCCTGGAATTTCGTAGCGAGTTGGCGAAGCAGCCTCTGCCGCGATCACCAAAGTGTCTTCAGCCGACTCAATCACACCATCAAATGGCGCGATCAGAGGTCGAGTGTCGCTCTCGCCAGTTGCCAAGACATCGCCAGCCTTGACGCTTGAGCCAGCCTTAACTACAACGGTTCGTCCTTCTAATGGCAATCGCTCAACCTTACCAGATTCTGGCGTAATTTGAACGATGTACTTCTTGCCATCTTCCCAAACGTCAACCAAACCAGCAACTTCCGTAATGAATGCTTGACCCTTTGGTGTGCGGGCTTCAAACAGCTCTTCAACGCGAGGAAGACCTTGGGTAATGTCACCACCAGCAACACCAGAGTTGTGGAAGGTACGAAGCGTCAACTGAGTGCCTGGCTCACCGACTGACTGAGCGGCGATAACACCAACTGGCTGATGATTGCCAACCAATTTACCAGTCGACATATCAATACCGTAACTTCGCTGCGGAATACCGTTAAGATTGTTTGTTGACAATACAGACTGAATCTTAACACTTTCAATACTTTCGTCGTCGTCAATTGAATCTGCGATTTCACGCGTGATCAACTCGTTCTTATTGACGTGACCTGGAATTGTTTCAGCAGCATAACGACCAGCCAAACGGTTTGAAAAGTCAATCATCGTCTCTTCAGTTTCTGATCGGTAAATTGCGTAACCTTCATCGTCGCCATCGGTATCTTCAACAGTAAAGACATCTTGTGCAACGTCAACCAAACGACGAGTCAAGTAACCTGAGTCGGCAGTCTTAAGAGCCGTGTCAATAAGACCCTTACGTGCACCACGGGTTGCGATAAAGGCCTCAAGGCTAGACAAACCGCCCGTGTAAGAGCTGCGGATTGGAAGCTCAATCTCATGGTTGGTTGCGTCCATCTGAACACCAATCATCGCGCTCGCCAACTTCACGTTGGAAATATCACCACGAGCACCAGAGTTGACCATCATAGAAATACTGGTGTCCATGTGTGCCAATTGGTCTTTCAAGAACGCCGTAATCTTATTGTCGACGTTTCGCCATGCGCTAACCGTCAAGTTGTATCGCTCTTCCTCTGTAATCAAACCTTGGTCGAATTGCTCAGAAATCAAAGCTGCCTTAGCATCACCTTCAGCCACAAACTGAGGAATTTCCTCAAAGTGGACGTAGTCGGTCATACCAGTCGACACAGCCGCAACCGTAGCAAAGCGGAAAGCTTGACCCTTCATACGGTCTGCAATCTTAGCGGTTTCTTCGGCGCCATACTTGTTAAAGATTTGCGCCAACACCTTCTTAAGCTGCTTCTTGGTCTGGACATTATTATCGTATGGGAAATCTTCAGGCAGAATCTCATTGAAGAAGACGCGACCCAAAGTTGTTTCACGCATTTTACCTTTCGCAAAGATACGAATTGGGGTTTGCAATTGAATTACGCCATTGTCATACGCCATTTCTGCTTCATAAACAGAGCTGTAAGTCTTGACCTTGTCAGTCTGAGCTTGTGGCTTGTCGTAAGTCAAGTAATAGTTACCAAGCACGATGTCCTGCGAAATGTGCAGCACTGGCGCACCATCGGCAGGCTTCAACAAGTTGGCAGTTGCGCTCATCAACTCACGAGCTTCAGCCTGAGCCTCTTTTGATAGTGGCAAGTGAACAGCCATCTGGTCACCGTCGAAGTCGGCGTTAAATCCGGCACAAACTAGCGGGTGCAATTGAATAGCTTTTCCCTCAACCAAAACTGGCTGGAAGGCTTGAATTGACAAACGGTGCAAACTTGGTGCACGGTTAAGCAACACGTACTTGCCTTCAATTGCTGAATCTAGCGCGTCCCAAACTACCGCTTCACCAGCTTCGATTAGACGTGAAGCCGAGCGAATATTGTGCGCAAATTCATTCTTAATCAACCAGCTAATCACGAACGGCTTGAACAATTCCAGCGCCATTTGCTTTGGCAAACCGCATTGGTTAATCTTCAATTTTGGACCAACCACGATAACCGAGCGACCAGAATAGTCAACGCGCTTACCAAGAAGGTTCTGACGGAAGCGACCTTGCTTACCCTTTAGCATATCACTCAAGCTCTTCAAGCTGCGACGACCACCAGTCGAGCTAACTGCGCGACCACGTGATGCTGAATTGTCAATCAAAGCGTCAACAGCTTCCTGAAGCATGCGCTTTTCATTGCGCTGAATAACTTCTGGCGCGTTAAGCTCAATCAACTTCTTCAAGCGGTTGTTTCGGTTGATAATTCGGCGATACAAATCATTCAAGTCAGATGTCGCAAATCGGCCACCAGACAACGCCACCATTGGGCGAAGATCTGGAGGAATAACTGGCAGAACAGTCATACATAGGCTTGACGGCTTAATGCCAGCAGATTCCATACTCTCCAGCATCTTCAAGCGCTTTAGTAATTTCTTCTGCCGCTGACCTTTTGCGGTTTCAACTTCCTCTGTCAATTCAGCGATAAGCTTTGGCAACTCAATCTTGTCCAAAAGTTCCTTGACCGCGCTAGCACCCATACCAACTTCGATCAATTCGTCATATTCTTCTGGCAAGTTGCGATATTCGCTCTCTGAAATCAAAGCGCCGAAATTCAAGCTCTCCAATTGAGATTTCTTACCAACGTAAGATTCTTCCAATTCCTCAACTTCACGGCTCTGCTCTTTTGCCAATTGCTTAACGTCAGCGCCATCTTCTTCAGCCATTTTTTCGTAACGGATTTTGATAGCCTTACGAGCCAAATCAGTTTCCGCTTCCAAATCTGCCAAATATTGATCGCGAGTTGCTTCGTCAACGTTTAAGATGACGTAAGTTGCAAAGTAAACGATTTTCTCAATATTGCGAACCGTCATGCCGAGCAGCTGGCTCATTGCGCTTGGAGTGCCGCGCATAAACCAAATGTGCGCAACAGGCACTGCCAATTGAATGTGTCCCATTCGCTCACGACGAACGATTGACTTAGTGACCAATTCACCATTCTTATCGACAGCAGCTTCGCGTGAACGTACACCCTTAAGCTTTGAGTCGTGTGGATTGATATCCTTAACTGGACCAAAGATTCGCTCACAGAACAATCCATCGCGCTCTGGCTTTTGTGTGCGATAGTTAATTGTTTCTGGCTTCAAAACTTCGCCGTAGCTCCATTTCAGAATATCTTCTGGGCTAGCTACCGCCAAACGAACCGCGTCAAAATCGCTGATGCCCGTTGCGTTAAATGCAGAATTTGCCATCTTACGCGTCCTCCTTTATTTCTTCTACTTCATCAATATCTTGCACGCTCATGCCATCGTCAATTTCACCGATGTCATCTGATTCGTCCAAGTATTTTTCTTCCTTGTCATCATCGTCAGCGGCAACGGTTTTGTCTTCCGGACCACTTGAAGCAATAACGTGCTCAGCATCAACTGTTGCTTCGTCATCAACCAAGTCAACTCGAAGACCCAAACCTTGAAGCTCCTTAACCAACACGTTGAAGGATTCTGGAAGTTTTGGACCAACAATCGGCTCATCCTTAATGATTGACTCGTAAGCCTTTGCGCGACCGTAAACGTCGTCGGACTTAATTGTCAACATTTCCTGCAAGGTTGCAGCGGCGCCGTAAGCTTCCAATGCCCAAACCTCCATTTCACCAAAGCGCTGACCACCGTTTTGCGCTTTACCACCAAGCGGCTGCTGAGTAACCATCGTGTATGGACCAGTCGAGCGGGCGTGAATCTTATCAGAAACCATGTGGTGCAACTTAATCATATGCATCACACCAACTGTTGTTCGCTCCTCAAACGGTTCACCGGTGCGACCGTCAAACAATTGGCTCTTACCGTCACGCGCCAAACCAGCTTTTTCTAGCTCGTCGGAAATCTTCTCGCTTGGAACACCGTTAAATGACGGAGTTGCTACACGGTAACCCAATGCTTGCGCTGCCATACCAAGGTGAGTTTCAAAAATCTGACCAAGATTCATACGGCTCGGCACACCAAGTGGGTTCAAAACTACGTCAACCGGCGTACCGTCCTCTAGGAATGGCATGTCCTCAACAGGAAGAACTTTCGCCACAACACCCTTGTTACCGAAGCGCCCAGCCATCTTATCACCAACGCCAATCTTTCGCAATTGCGCAACGAAGATCTGGATTTGCATCAAAACGCCAGCCTTCAATTCATGACCATTTTCACGACTAAAGATCTTAACGCCAACGACTTTACCGCCGCCCGCGTTATTCATACGCTGTGACGTATCGCGGACGTCCTTAGCTTTTTCACCGAAGATGGCACGAAGCAAGCGCTCCTCAGAGCTCAATTCCTGCTCGCCCTTTGGCGTAATCTTACCAACCAAAACATCGCCAGCCTTAACCTCGGAACCAATTTGAACAATTCCGTTCTCGTCCAAGTGACGCAAACTTTCCTCGGAAACATTTGGAATATCGCGCGTCACAATCTCTGGACCAAGCTTCGTCTCACGAACCTCAACGGTGTAATCTTTAATGTTAATGCTTGTCAATCGATCATCTTCAACCAAACGACGACTCATAATAATCGCGTCTTCCATGTTGTAGCCGCCCCATGGCATAAAGGCAACCAGAAGGTTTTTACCTAGGGCAATTTCACCGCCGGCAATCGAAGCGCCTTCAATTAGAATGTCACCCTTCTTAACCTTGTCGCCACGCTCAACGCTGACTTTTTGGTTGTAACAACGATCGTCATTATTCTTCACGAAATGCTTCAACGTATAAATCTTTACGCCGTCAGCATATTTAACATGAACTTCGTCGGCATCAGCACGAACGACTTCGCCGTCGCCACCAGCTTGAATCAAGTGACCACTATTCTCAGCCACAGCCTTCTCAATTCCAGTACCAACAGTTGCGGATTCTGGACACAATAGAGGAACCGCCTGACGTTGCATGTTTGATCCAGTCAAAGCACGGTCGACACGAGTCTTTTCAATAAACGGAACCAACGCCGCAGTCGAACCTAAAATCTGACGGTGAGCTGCGTCCATGAATGTAACTTGGCTAGCATCAACTTGTGATGGCTGCATGTTACTTCGAGCATTAACGCGCTCATCTCGGAAAGTTCCGTCTTCGTTAAGAGCCTCACCAGCATCAGCGATAACTTCACCAATTTCCTGTGAAGCATCCAAATAAACAAGCTCGTCAGTCACTTTACCATCTTTCACACGAAGATATGGAGTCTCGATAAATCCGTATTCATTAACACGCGCATAAGCCGCCAAGTTAAGCACCAAACCAATATTCGCACCTTCTGGCGTTTCCACTGAACAGATACGACCATAGTGAGTTGGGTGGGCGTCGCGGACCTCAAATCCAGCGCGCTCACGGGTCAAACCGCCAGGACCAGTCGAGCTCAAACGTCGCTTGTGGCTCAATTCTGACAATGGGTTAACTTCGTCAAGCAGCTGCGACAACTGACTTGAAGTAAAGAATTCACGAACTGCTGCAACAATTGGACGAGCGTTAATCAATTGACTTGGGCTAACGCTTTCCAAATCAGCCACACTCATGCGATCCATTGCATTGCGCTGCATTCGAAGCATACCAACGCGGAATTGTCGGGCAATCAATTCACCAACCAAGCGAACTCGGCGGTTACTCAATGCGTCAATGTCATCAGCTGGCTCTTGCGTATTGTTCAAGCGAATAACTTCACGCAAAATCGCCACCAAATCGCTCATCTGCAACGTACGATTTTCAGCCGTATTTGCAACATCCAGACCCAAGCGTTGATTCAATTTATAACGACCAACCCGCGAATAATCAAACCGCTTGAAGTCAAAGAACATTCGTTCAATCATCTGACGAGCGTTATCAACCGTTGCCAAGTCGCCTGGACGCAATCGACGATAAACCTCAATCAACGCCTCGTTTGCACCACGAGAAGTATCCTTATCCAAAGTTTCGTCAATGTATTTTACGTCGCCAGTATCAATATCAGCGAACAATTCCTTAATTTCGCTAGTCTTTGGATAGCCCAAAGCGCGCAACAAAGTCGTTGCTGGCATCTTGCGGCGGCGGTCAATCTTTACGTAAATCGCGCCGTTAGAAGCCGTCTCAAATTCCATCCAAGCTCCACGTCCTGGAATGATTTTTGCGCCGTAGTAATTACGTCCCGCTACCGTTTCAGCAGTGAAGAAAACACCAGCAGAGCGAATCAACTGGCTAACAACCACACGCTCCGTACCATTGATAATAAACGTGCCGCGCTCGGTCATCCATGGATATTCACCGAGGTAAATTTCCTGCTCTTCAACTACGCCAGTTGTTTTATTTGTCAATTCAACTGTTGCGTGCAATGGAGCCTCAAATGTCAAGTTGTTTTCCTTGGCAAATTGGTCAGTGTTTTTTGGCTCGCCAAAATAGTATTTGCCGAACTTTAATGACAACTTCTGACCAGTGTAGTCGTCAATTGGGTTAATTTCTGAAAATATCTCACTCAAACCTTCTTCGACGAACCAGCGCCAAGAATCTTTTTGGTGAGCGATTAAGTTTGGTAGCGGCAGGGCATTATCACCAGAGGTGAAATAGACGCGCTCGCTACTTGTGGTTGGTTTTTTTGCCACAGGCGTAAACACTCCTCGCTTTAATTAGTGGTTAATAGACGGCCGTGAAGATCTCTAATTCATAGCCCAAAATCACGATTTGCCACTCGCAATTTTCACCCGCCATGAATACACTACTTCTATAACTACTCATTATGACGAAAAACGTCAATAAAATCAAGGGGTTTTACTAGTGTTTTTCAATGTTATCAATCAACATATTATGAACTTCGTCAATCGTCCCGTCCGCCGAGACTACCGGAATTCCGTACGCCTCGGCAATTTCCAAATATCCATCGTCGACTTTTTTCTGAAAATCTTGCCCGCGCGACTCAAAAGTGTCGGGGTTTTTCAACTCGCCACGCATAGAAATTCGCTCTTCCCGCTTTTCACGACTCAAGCTCAAAATAACCATAACGTCTGGCTTCAAGTATTTTTCATCGGTGAATAATTCTGTCAATCGCAGAATCTCCGACTCATCAAATCCTTCGCCTCGCCCCTGATAAACCAGCGTTGAAATATAATTCCTCGCGCTCAAAACAATTTCCCCACGCTCCAACGCTGGCTGAATTTTTTCCCGCCACAATTCACGCCGAGCTGCAGAAAATAGCGCCACATTCACCGCCGCAGAGCGAGCCAAATCGCCGTTTTTTATAACTTTTCGAAGTTGATTTGCTATCGGAGTTGATTTTTCCGGATCATCGCTTCCCGGCTCTTCAATCACGCAAACTGCTCGCCCGATTGATCGGAAATATTCCGCCAATTTCGCGACCTGCGTCGACTTGCCCGTCCCGTCATTGCCCTCGATAACTATATATTTTCCAGCGTCGCCCATCATCACCTCGTAATCACAGTATGCGGCTTATTCAGATAAATCATCATCTTTTTCGCCTTGCCGTCAACTTTTATAAAATGCGTATGTTGGTGTGCCATCGACCTGGTTTTACTTCCTTGCGCTCGGGCGTAAATCGAATAGCCATTATTCTCAAATTTCGCAATCTGATTCATATAGTCAATTTTTTCCTCGTCGCTCAAATTTGCCAATGAATCCACGTGCCGTTTCGGTATCACCATCAAATGATCGTCCACGCCGCAGCCATCCCAAAAATTATAGCCAAATCTGTTCTTAATAATCAGGCAATGCGCAGTTTCACCAACAACCTGATCTGTGTGATGTTTTACCAATTGACAAAAATCACAGCCGTCAGATTTATGTTTTTTCCTGTGATCAATATATTCTTTTTCTTTCGTTCGTGAGCGAAACATTGAACCTGCCATCATCACAAAATCCCCTCGCCAAGTCCCGCGATTTCCATCGGTTTATGCCGATGGTCCTTAAACGCCCGCGGCAACATCATTTCTGGACGCCAAGTTTTTATCAATTCATCCAAATCGTCAGTGTGCTGATATTTGCCGCTCATTCCGCTGCGTCCACTAGCATATCCGCCGTCAACCTGACCAGTGTGATGAAAAATCAATTGCCCAATTCTCTCACCGACAGGCAAAACTACGCTCTCGTGCTTATTCAAATTGTAAATCTCAAGCGTAATCCTATTGATATATCCCGGATCAACCCAGCCAGCATCAAAACACACCGCCACGCCGTTTCGCCCCCAAGAGCTACGACTTTTCACCTCGGCCGCGCCGCCATGCGTCCGAATTCCAACAAATTCGTGCGTATGTGCCAAAATTCGCTCACCAGGCTTCAGTACGATTATCGGATGATCTGGCGGAATATTCTTAAATTCCCGAAAACCGTGCCGCTCACACCATTCGGCGTGCGGAATTGCCTTAAGCGGACCCTTGAAGTATCGATTGACATCAGACTCGTCAAACGGATTATAAACTCGCGAAATATCGTCATATTCCTGCTTATAAAAATTAAAGCCTAGCGTAAAATCTAAGCTGGCTTCCGATACGTTTTTTGGGTTGAACGGCGTACAGACAATTGTCCCGTCTTCAATCGCCGCTAATATGTCTTTATTTGAATACACGCTCACTAAACACCTCCCATTGCGTGATTTTTCTACCAATTCTTATTATGGCAAGTTTACGCATTCCTATCAAGCTTTCGGTAAATTTTACAGCATGTTAAACTGAAATTATGGAAAAAGCCATTATTGTAGCTTACGATAAAAACCGCGCCATCGGACAAAATGGTGATATGCCGTGGGGGCGAAGTTTGCCGGCCGACTTGGTGAATTTTAAGCGTTTGACGAGAAATAGCAATGTCATTATGGGCAGAAAAACGTTTGAGTCAATTGGTTCGCGACCGCTTCCAGACAGAGAAAATATTGTCATTTCATCCAAGCCAACTGGCGTCAAAAAAGTTCTGACGGCTATGAATTTACGAAGCGCCCTGGCTTTATCCCGATATCCGACTTTTATTATTGGCGGCTCACGAGTTTATAAAGACGCGCTAGATATTCCAGAAATTGACACCATTTACGCCACGGAAATTGACGCCGAATTCCCCGATACTGACACTTTTTTCCCAGAGATAGATATGAAAGCGTGGGAGGAAGTAAGTCGCGCACATCATTCGGCAGATAATGAAAATAATTACGATTTTGATTTTGTGACGTATAAAAGAAAATAGCCTTCTTAAATTGACAATATTTGATGTTTGTGGTATGATAAAGCGCATGAATGAGCAATATAATCTATGGATCCTAGATCCCAAAAAGATTGACAATCTTAAGATTACAGATATACCAGAATATCAGAATTCAGTGCACACTCTCGTCGCGATACTTGTCGATAATCCTACCTATAATGATGACGGAACGGTCAACCGCAAAGCATTCTTACTGGAAAGAGGAACATCCGAAGACGGCTATCCTACGTCACGAGGAGAGTATAGAGATATACAGATTGATCCCGACATCAGACGATGTATACTTCTGCCAAAGAAAAATCTCCGTAAAAAATAAACCCTAGCCGCTCAGGCTATAAATGTAAATCAATCTACACAGCAATCGGCGCTTTTATCGCTGGATGACATTCATAATCCTCCAGACGAATATCATCAATCGTGAAATCGTCAATATTCTTGATGTCTGGGTTGAGCCACAGTTTCGGTAGCGGCAGCGGACGGCGCGATAATTGCTCGTCAACTTGCGCACGGTGATTATTGTAAATATGTGCGCTATTTAAGGTATGAATAAACTCGCCGGGTTGCTTGTCGGTAACTTGAGCGACAATCGACAAAAGCAGCGCATAGCTGGCAATGTTAAACGGCACCCCAAGGAACATATCCGCCGATCTCTGAGTCAGCGCCAAATCCAGTTTGTCCTTCTCGTCGTTTTTACCAGGTCTTACGTTAAACTGGAACATCGTATGGCACGGAGGCAGCCCGCCAGATTGGACGATATCATCAATTTCCGCCACATTCCACGCACTCACGATATTACGACGCGACTCTGGATTTGTCTTTATCATGTCAATGGCGTTCTGAATCTGGTCAATAGTTCCGCCCTTCCCGTCCGGCCATTTTCGCCATTGAACACCATAAACAGGACCCAAATTTCCCCATTCTTCAGCAAACGCGTGATCGCTCGCAATCTTATCAATAAATTCCTTCATGCCAGCACGCCACTCATCGCCGTTAATTTCTGGTATTTTCTGACCAGTTTTTTCTAGGTAATTTTTATATGGCCACTCATCCCAAATATGAACGCCGTTTTGCGCCAAATATTCAATATTGCCCGTACCCTTAAGAAACCATAAAAGCTCATGAGCGACGCTTTTGAAATATAACTTCTTCGTGGTCATAGCTGGAAATCCGTCCGCCAAATTATATCGCGTCTGAATGCCAAAAATTTCCGTCGTCCCCGTTCCCGTACGATCGCCTTTTTGCACACCGTTATCACGAACGTATTTCAATGCGTCTAAATATTGCCTCATAAGCCCTCCTTGCCTACCTCAAATTATGACAATATCCTCCAAAAACCACAAGCAGAATTACTAGTAGTTTTAACAACAAACACGCAATTTTTTACGACAATTTAGTCAAGACTTTGTCGATTAGACCGTACTTTACAGCTTCATCTGGCGTCATCCAATAGTCACGCTCCATGTCAGCCTTAACCTTAGCCAACTTCTGACCGGTGTTTTTCGCCATAATCTTCGCTAGCATTTCCTTAACTTCCAAAGTTTCCTTCATGTCAATTTCCATGTCGGTCACTTTTCCGTGCGTTCCAGAAGACGGCTGATGAATCATCACCTTAGCGTGCGGCAAGCAAAACCTCTTGCCCTTAGCGCCAGAGCTGAGCAAAAACGCCCCCATGCTTGCCTGCAAACCAATTCCATACGTCGCCACATCGGGCTTAATGAAATTCATCGTGTCGTAAATTGCCATACCGTCATAAACGCTGCCGCCTGGACTATTGATATATAGCGATATATCAGCTTGCGGGTCAACGTATGCCAAATGCAATAATTGCGCCACTACGCTGTTCGCGGTATGCTCGTTAACGTCTTCGCCAAGGAAAATAATTCTCTCATTCAACAATCTCGAATAGATATCAAAAGCACGCTCGCCGTCGGCCGACTTTTCAACGACAGTTGGAATGAGATATGATTTTGGCATATTTACCCTATTTCTTCGTGTTTAATTCGACCAATTTAGCAACAGTTTTATCTGTAATCATTCGGTTGGCAATGTCGCGGTGGACGTTTGGATTGTCAAATTGCTCTAATATTTTCTTATCTTTGCCGTATTGCTGCTTAAAGAAATTAATCTGTTCTTGAATTTCATCGTGAGAAGCGTCAATCTTCAATTCCTTCGACAATTCCGCCAATACCAAGCCAGCCTTAACGCGCTTTTCAGCCGCTGGACGAGCCTCTTTCTTCGTCCATTCCTCTTTATCCTTGAAGCCCTGAGTCTTCAAATAACTCTCCAGACTTAGTCCGCTGTACATCAAATTCTGGGTCAAGTCACGCTCGATTGATCGCAATTGATCCTCAACCAAAAGTTCTGGCAGCGCCGCCTTACTCTTTTCCGTCAACTCACCAACCAGCGCGTCCTTAAATTTCTCGTCAGCTTCACGCTCTTTTTGTGCGGTAAGTTCGCGCTTAATGTCCGCTTTTACTTCTTTCATCTCTGTAAATGGACCACATTTTGCAGCAAATTCATCGTTTAGTTCTGGCAATTTCAATTCATTAACCTTGTGAAGTTTCACGGTAAACACAACGTCTTGACCCGCCAAATTCTCAGCGTGATAATCCTCTGGGAACTTCAACTTCAAATCGAACTCTTCACCAGCCTTATGACCAATCACGCCTTCTTCAAATCCAGGAATGAATTGACCTTCACCAAGCTTCAAGCCATATTCCTTAGCCGAACCGCCGTCAAACGCCACGCCGTCTTTCTTTCCCGTAAAGTCAATCACGGCTTCGTCACCGAGCTTAGCGGCACGCTTGACCTCTGATTTTTCAGAATAGTTTTTACGGATTCGCTCAATAACCTCGTCGACATCTTTATTCTCAACCTTGGCTGCTTCTTTTTTCGCTGTCAATTTTTTGTAATCGCCCAATTTTACTGGCGGAATAACTTCAACTTCAGCCGTAAATTCCAACTCAGAACCAGGAACAAACTTCTTCACTTCAACACTTGGTCGATCCAAAGCTTGCAATTTTTCCTGCAAAAACGCCTCAGCTACTGCCTTTGACAAAGCATTCTCCAAAATCTGCTCCTGAAGCGCATTCGGATCAACATGCTTAGCGGCTATGCTTGCGGGAACTTTTCCTTTGCGGAAACCTGGAACTTTGATGTCGCGCGCCAACTTTGTCAAGGAAACCTGCTCTGCGTCAGCTAATTCGCTAGCACCCAAAGAAATCGTCAATTGAACTTTAGTATCTGATAGTTTTTTTACAGTAGTCTTCATAAAGACTAATTATAACAGATATCAGACTATACCTCAAACAGAGCGTCTTCATCGCCATCATATCGGCGATCTTTGACAATTGTCACAATTCGTTCAGCGCCAACTTTCTGCTCGTCAGATTCCACCAAGTTTCGAACCGTGTATGCGCCGCTAGCAATTTCATCCTCACCCACGAACACCGCAAACGGAATTTGCTTTTTTAGCGCCGCTTTTATCTGCTTGTCAATTTTTCTACCAGTGATATCCAACTCCGCTCGCACACCTTCGCTGCGCAATTTTCGCGCCAAATCGTCCGCGCCAGCCATAGATTCTTTTGACACCGGAATTATATACACATCTGTTTTAGACGCCAATTTAGGCAACAAGCCGTGCACTTCCAAAAATTGTTCCATCGTTGTCGCGCCCATGCCAACGCCGACCGTAGCAATCGGTTCAACGCCAAATAACCCAACTAATCCGTCATATCGACCGCCGCCAAACAACGCTCGGTTATTCTCTGGTGAATTGTCAAAAAGTTCAAAAACCATGCCCGTGTAATAGTCCAGTCCGCGCATCAAAGTAATATCAAACACTGCATTCGTAATGCCTTTTTGGCTAAGCAATTTCATCACTTCGCGAAGCTGCTTGACGCTTTCATCTTCCATCAATTCGCTCGGCAAATCATCAACAGATTTCATGCTGATCATTTTTGCTAGCTTCGGCAGACCCTCTGACGCTTGATTGCCAAAAATCTCAATCGCCTGACGCTTAAATTCTTCGGCAGAAATCTTATTTTTCCTATCGAGCAACTTCATCATCATCGTCGAACCAACAATATCAAGCTTCAAAAATTGACTCATCAGACGATTTATCAATTGGCGATTATTAACCCTAACCGTAAACATTTCTTGCTTGGCGCCAAAGTTCATCACACTAGCGTGACTTAGCTCAATAATCTCCGCATCTGCCGCCGCGCCATCTACGCCAAATAAATCCGCATTCAATTGCCAAAACTCGCGTTCACGCCCCCGCTGCGGACGTTCATAGCGCATAAAATTAGCAATTGAATACAGCCGCGCAGGCATCGCTAATTCCTGACGCTTAGCCGCCACCATTCGAGAAATCGACGGCGTCATCTCAGGACGAATTGCCACCATTCGACCGCCACGATCTTCAAAAGCGTATGTTTGCTCGCCCGCCAATTCCTGACCTGACTTCGCCAAATAAATATCTAGCGGCTCCAGTAGTGGCGCGCCGTATTCTTCATAGCCAAAACTCTCAACCGTCTTGTGCCAAACATTAAAAATGTAATTCTGCAGACGCTTTTCCTCTGGAAAATAGTCTCGCGAACCTTTGTAACTTTGTGTAGATAAACTGCTCATGTTAGCTCCATTATGTCATTATTTCTTATTTATAGCAATCAAAAACGCCGAGGCAGAACTCGGCGCGTACAATCAAAAATCAGAGTCCTACCTCGGCAACACGTGTGAATGATGAAATTTAGGTAAAATCATACGTCTATTATAGTAAATTTCATGCTTTTTGTAAAGTAGGAACTGACGGAGTTATTGCGAGAAATAATGGTGTATCATTAATTTATGGACAACATCACGCATCGTATCGCCGAATCTATTCGCGCTAACGATTTTTCCGCCTACCAACGCGAGCGTTATCCCGCCATTCAAGAAGGCGAGTTTGCTCGCTTTACGGATGAGGATTTTGGTAGCGTTGATTTTGGCCAGTTTGTCATGGGATTTTTCGTGTTTGAAAACTGTAATCTGGACGACGCAAAGCATATTTATGGGCAACCGATTTATTTCACCAATTCGTCAGTTCGGAATGTAGATTTTCGCGGCGTAAAAGCTATTATTGAAGCAAAAGGCTGCGACTTCCGCGGCATAAAATATGACGAGGAAACGCAATTTGTCTATGGTAGTGGAAAATTGGCAACACGATCGCGTTTCATAAATTGTAAATTAGATGATGAAACTCGTGATTTTTTGAACCAACAAGGCGTAGAAATCAACTAATTGTTTTCCGCCAGCACATTCTGTTGCAGCCAACAATACATCGCCACGGTAGCTGCCGCGCCGACGTTGATGGAGCGAGTCGAGCCGAATTGCTCAATCGCCACAATCTGATCCGCAGCGCCAGCCA
>UNSN01000004.1 GCA_900555675.1 Candidatus Saccharimonadota bacterium
AGGGTATTTCGTATGGCAATGGAAAGCTTGCTATCTGGCTGAGTGAAGAAAAACGCAACAAGGAGCGTATTGAAGAATACAATTCGCCCGTTGAGGTGCTGATATTCAAAAAGGCGATTGCTACTGGTTGGGACTGCCCACGAGCACAAATTCTTGTAATGCTTCACGATATGAAGTCGGAGGTGTTCAAGATACAGACGGTTGGACGTATTCTTCGAATGCCTGAAGCACATCACTACAAGAATGCTGAACTGAATTCGGCGTATGTCTACACAAACCTTGGCAATATCACTGTGGACCGTGACAATAAGGACGCTGTGACATTTTTCCGTGTCAAAACGGCTAAAATACGCCCGTTCCTGAAGAATGTTGAGCTTCCGAGCGTTTACTATCACCGAACGGACTATCACGACCTTACAGCCGACTTCAGACCTATTCTGTTCAAGTATTTGGATAGCTTCTTCAACATTGAGCCGAAGGACGGCAAAGACGTTCGATACAAGAAGCTTGATGAACTGCTTGAGCTGTACCCTGAAGAACTTCAGAAGCCTATTTTGTCAGATGTTGCGGTCCATAACCTTGATGAAATTGACCAAGCGAATGTGAAGACGCTTGAAGCGACCCTTGATGACGCACAGGTTGAAAACCTTTTCCGCTATGCCTTGAAGGGCTGGACCTCGCCCTATAACTTTGTTCGTTCGAGTGAGCGTTTGAAGCCTGCACTGTATGAATGGTTTGCAAAGGCTGGCTATGGGCGTGACCGAATTGATGAAATACAGCGAATTCTTGTGTGTTCACAGATAAATCAGAACTTCTTTACGGGTATTATTGCCAATGCGAAAACTGAGTTTGAAGATACACGCCACGAAAGTATCAACCTCAAGCGTTTAATGACTGAGTTTACGTTTAGCATTCCTGAAGTCGACCAGTTTGGCGAAAACTATTCTTTGACGGTTAGCGACAAGCACGCACTTGAACCTTATTATGCCCACGATAGTCGTCCGAATACTGAGGTTAAGTTTGAGCAGTCACTTGAATACAGTCAGAAGATTGACTGGTGGTACAAGAACGGCGAGAAAATGCAACACTACTTCGCTGTTCCGTTTATTGCTGTTGACGACAAGACGGGTATTCAGACACCTGCGTCTTTCTATCCTGACTACATTATTCGCTTCAAGGACGGCACTGTTGGCATTTATGATACGAAGGCTGGCTTGACGGTTACGAGTGACGACACGAAGCTTAAGTCTGACGCCCTGCAAGGCTATCTGGCTGAGCACAAAGACTTGAACCTTGTCGGCGGTATTATTGACGTGCGACAGGACGGTTCATTCTGGCTTCAAGATGACGCCGACTACGACGCTGAAGATACTGACAAATGGCGTCCGCTAACTGTTATATAACAGCCACGTATAACAATCCCGACCACTGTTCGTATAACAGCTTGTTGTAGAAACAAAAAAACTACATTTTCGTCATTCAGAAAAATGTAGGTAGTGTGTGCGTTTACGGCTTGTCTGATAATCGGCAATCAGTGCATAGGGGGGCTTATGTCGGTATGGGTTCAGGTGCGAAGCCGTACTTATCTAGCAATGGCTTGATGATATGGTCTGTGTATTCATACGGCAAATTGTGGTTACATATAGCGTCCTTCAGGTCCTGCCAAGATTCTCGCTTGAAAGAGAATCTTTTTTATTAGTCAAAAATCTGCTATAATTTTTCAATATGAAACCTTTATCACCTTCACTTCCGCATATTATCGCCATGGTTGGTGCGCCAGGTTCAGGAAAGACGCAATTCGCTGTAGAATTTGCGAAGATTTTCAATTCTCCAGTGGTAAGTTCTCGACAATTTGAAGTTTTTACGGACAATACAAAGACCATTTCTGACGCAACATTGTCGCTTTTGGAAGAATTTTTGAAGACTAAGCAAACTGTCATTTTGGACGGATCAACAGATCAGCGCACGAATCGTATGCGTATCAATCGCCTTGCCAGGGAATATGGATATAAAGTCCTATTTGTTTGGGTACAAACCGATCCTGCCACAGCCAAACATCGCTGGATAAAGACTTACGGCGGAAATGACGAATCTTTCGAGCGACGATTGAAGCAGTTTTCAGCGCCACACAGCAGCGAATCTTACGTCGTGATTAGCGGTCGCCACACCTTAAGCAGCCAAGCTCGCACTGTTCTCAAGCAAATTGGCGCCAGTCGCCCAGAAGCTCCACGCCGCCCAATTGCCGGAAATCGTATTAACATAGGTTAACCATGACAATTATTACCGACGAAGAATTCGGAGAAATTGTCGTTAAAAAACGCAGCTTAGCAAAGAGCATTAGCTTGAAAATTGCGCCAGACGGACGAATACAAATTACAATGCCGCCATATGCGCCGCTGTTAGCTGCAAAGGTATTGGTCAAAACTTCCCGGAAGCAAATCCGCGAATTAGTTTCTCAATACAGAGAAAAACTTTCTTACACGAAAAATCAGCAAATCGGCAAAAGTCATAATTTATTGATACAAACGACCACGAAACCTTCGAGTGTAAAAATCGTCGGAACGCAGATATTGGCAGAAATCAACGAGGCGGAATCCGTCGAATCGGCCGCAAACCAACAACTTATCCGCAGTAAAATTCTGGTCGCGCTCAGAAAAGAAGCCAAGTCATATTTACCAAGGCGATTGTCATTTTTAGCGAAAGAACACGGCTTTTCTTTTGCTCGGAGTAAAATCACACACTCATCAAGTCGCTGGGGAAGCTGCTCTTCATCTGGGACGATTAGCTTGAATATCGGGATGATGAACTTGCCATTTGAGCTGATTGATTACATAATTATCCACGAATTATGTCACACCAAACACATGAATCACTCGACAAAATTCTGGGACGAAGTTGCCAAATTTGACCCGCATTATAAAATGCACCGAAATGAATTGAAAAAATATTCGCCATACATATAGAAACGCATATGCTTATGTTATACTTTAGCTATGTGGGCGCTAATTTTTCTATTGATCACTCTGAGTGTTGTTTTAGGTGTTATAGCTATTGTTTTGCATAAAATATTGTCGGAAATTAGCGATAAGGACGATTGTAAAAATGATAAAAAAAGCCTTAGCGAACATCAAAGAATGATCACGCTTATCAATAATATTACCGACGCGATTCTCAGTACGGACGAACACGGAATTATCAATACATACAATTCGGCGGCGCTTAATTTAATTGACACGAACAGCGGAATTAACGGCGAACATATCAGCCAAGTGCTGAACCTTGAAACGACAGATAAAAAGCCGATTGACATTTTTAAGGAACTCACCAAATCTTCCGCAATTCGCCAGCGCGACGACGTCTTAATGAAAATCGAAGATGGCGATTATATTCGCCTGGAAGTTACGCTTGCGCCAGTTCAGGGCGGCGACAAGATGACACCGGACGGATATGTACTTATTTTACGCGACATCACGAAGACGAAGAGCCTCGAGGAGGAGCGCGATGAATTTATTAGCGTAGTTAGTCACGAATTACGCACGCCAATTGCTATTGCTGAAGGTTCGCTGAGTAACGCCAAATTACTGGTCGAGCGTAAAATGACCAGCAAAATTCCTGAAGCCATTGACGAATCTCATAAGCAAATTTTATTTCTAGCGCGAATGATCAACGACCTCAGTACGCTATCACGAGCAGAGCGAGGAGTAGCCGATGAAACGGAAATAATTGACGTGACGGAGTTGGCTGCTCAGATAAATTCCGAATATTCACCTCAGGCGAGCGAGAAGGGTTTGGCTTTCAATTTGGATATCGGCGGACGACTTGGCGTGGTTAAAGTTTCTCGTTTATACCTGGAGGAAATTCTCCAAAACTTCATTACCAACGCCATTCGATATACACAAAAAGGCTCTATAACTTTATCTATCAAGAAAAATAAATCTGGCGAAATCATTTTCAAGGTTATTGACACGGGAATTGGAATCAGCAAAGCCGACATAGCAAAAATTTTCGACAAGTTTTACCGCGCAGAAGATTATAGAACTCGCGAGACGAAAGGCACGGGATTAGGTCTATACGTTTCCGCTAAGTTGGCGAAGAAATTGGGCTGTAAAATTGAGGTAGAAAGCCGATTAAACCACGGCTCGACGTTCGGGTTCAAATTGAAAGAGTTCAAAAATAATGACAAATAATATTCGGTCAACTTGTTTTTTTGGACTGGATGAATTACAATGACTATTGACAGTCTGTGAAAAACAGACTTTTTAAATTGGGAGAAAATATGGCACAGAAAGGCAAGGCAAACAGTAAAACTACGGTTCGTCGCATTAAAGCTACCGACGACGCGCCAAAAAAAGAAAAAGCTGTAGCGAAAAAAATCAATAAACCAACCAAAATCACCACAAAAGCACCTAAAAAGTCTGGCGAAAAAGGTGGATTGATTGGATATTTCAAGGGCGCCTGGGAAGAGCTGAAGCTAGTTCGCTGGCCAACCCGTTCAGCAACTTGGGCAATGACAGCGGCGGTGCTTATCTTCACCTTTGTGTTTGTCGTTCTGATTTTATTACTTGACGCCGCATTCAACTGGGGCTTTAACCAAATTTTGAAATAGAGGAGAGATTATGAGTTCAAAACGATATGACGATAGCAAGCAATGGTATGCAATTCACACTTATTCTGGCTATGAAGAAAAAGTTGCCGAATCAATCCGCCAGCGAATCAACGGCGTCGATATGGCTGATAAGATTTTTGACGTTATCGTGCCAAAGGAAAAGCAGATTCAGATTCGCAACGGTAAGCGTAAAATTGTTGAGGCTAAGATCTTCCAGGGCTATGTCTTGGTTGAGATGAAATTGACCGACGAAACTTGGTACATTATCCGCAACACGCCGGGCGTTACAGGATTTGTGGGCGCCGATACTACACCAACTCCAGTTTCTGAAAAAGAAATTGCGAAAATTAAGAAGCGAATGGGCGTTGAAGAGCCAAAGCATCAGATTGACTTCTCAGAGGGCGAAGTTGTTTCAATTATCGACGGTCCATTCAAGGGCTTTGATGGCGCCGTGAGCGAAATTGATGCGTCTAAGGGTACTTTGAAGGTTATGGTCAGCATGTTTGGCCGTGACACTCCAGTCGAGTTGGACGCCTTGCAGGTTAAAAAAGTCTAGCTTGCAATTTTAAGCATTTTTCGATATAATATTCGAGTTACGCACTACAAACTATAAGGAAGAACTATGGCAAAGAAAATTATTGGTAATTTGAAATTACGCATTCCAGCCGGTCGAGCAACAGCAGGTCCTCCAGTGGGATCAACGCTTGGTCAGTGGGGACTAAACATGATGGACTTCATTAATCCATTCAATGACGCTACAAAAGACATGATGGGTAAGGATGTAATTGTTCACATTCAAGTTTACGAAGACCGAACATTTACTTGGAACTCACTTGGTCAACCAGTTGACGACATGATTCGTGAAAAAGCTGGAATCCAAAAGGGTAGTGGCAAGCCACACTCAGACAAGGTCGGTAAGATTACTCGCGCACAATTGCAAGAAATCGCTGAGGCAAAAAAAGATCAATTGAACGCAATCGACATCGAAGGCGCAATGAAGGTTATCGCCGGGTCAGCACGCTCAATGGGCGTTGAAGTCGTCGACTAATCTACAGAACTTTTAGCAAATAGCCCCGGACTTCTCGGGGTTATTTTATGGGAAGATGTAATAAATGATTGTGAAGAATATTTTAGACAACAGTGTAATCTCCGCGCTCCAGAACGAGCAATTGATAATTGCTAAAACTGATACGATTTACGGAATATTAGCCGCTGCCAATTCAAAAAAAGCCGTCGAGAAATTATACGAAGTTAAGCGGCGCCCCTTGAATAATCCGGTCATTATTTTGGTTGCAAATATTGACGACATTCCCAATCTCACGCCGTCGATCAAACGCAAATATCAAGAAATCTCCAAAAATAGACCAACAACAATCATCACTAAAGTGAGTCCTAATTTTCTGCCACATCTTCCGAGGAACGGCGAAACATTGGCATTCAGAGTCGTGCCAGAATCTCCGTTGGCAGAATTAATTCGAACCGTCGGTCTTTTGGTCGCGCCCAGTGCAAATCCATCGGGAGAAGAACCAGCAAAGAACGTCACCGAAGCGATAAATTACTTTCACGAATTAGTGCCGATTTATGTTGATTCTGGAGAAGTCGCCGACGCTCAACCGTCGCAAATTGTCCGAATCAACGAGGGCGGGGAAATTGAGTTTTTAAGAAGATAATCCTCGAAGAATTATCAAAAAATCGCCAAATAAAAAAGACTTCCTCTGAATTACGGGGAAGTCTTTTTGCGCGAGTTACTTCACAAACGGATGCGCAATTTCCAAATCTGGACGCTTTTCCGCAATTCTCAGCAGCTCGTTATACTTAGCAATTCGCTCTGAACGCGACATCGAGCCAGTCTTAATTTGACCCGTGCCCAAACCAACCGCCAAGTGAGAAATCGTTACGTCCTCCGTCTCGCCAGATCGGTGGCTCATCACCGTATTCCAGCCAGCATTCTTCGCCATCAGAACAGCCTGAATCGTTTCGGTCAATGTACCAATTTGGTTCGGCTTGATTAAGATCGCATTGCCAGCCTTTTCTTCAATTCCGCGCTTCAATCGCTCAACATTCGTCACCAAAAGATCGTCGCCAACCAATTGCGCAAAATTGCCCAAATCAGCCGTCATTTTCTCCCAATCTTCCCAAGCTTCTTCGTTCAATCCATCTTCAATCGAAAGAACAGGGACGCGTTCCAACAGGGCTTTATATGTGCGAATCATTTCGTCAGCCGACAGAATTCGGTGTTCAGTCGCCAAGTTGTATTTGCCGTCCTTGTAAAGCTCGCTCGCCGCAACGTCCAGTGCAAAACCAAAGTCCACGCCTAATTTATAGCCAGCCTGCTCGATGGCGCGAGATAGCAACAAAATAGGCTCCATATTGCCATTCCTGACATGAGGTGCATAGCCGCCTTCATCGCCAACCGTCGTAGGATAGCCTTCGTCTTTCAAGATTTTCGCCAACGCATGGAAAACTTCCGCACTCATTCGAACCGCGTCCGCAAAAGTTGCCGCACTAGTTGGAATAATCATATATTCCTGAAAATCAGTCGCACCCAGCGCATGCTGACCGCCGTTCATCACGTTGATCATCGGCATCGGCAGGCACATTGCAGGATTTCCAGCCAAGCTATTGACGTATTGATACAACTCCACGCCACGCGACTTAGCGGCAGCTTTCGCCACAGCCAGCGACACCGCCAAAATCGCATTCGCACCCAAACGCGCCTTATTCGGCGTACCGTCCAGACTCTTCATTTTTTCATCAATTGCAGCCTGATCGAACGGATTGGAGCCTTTCAAAGCCTGCGCAATTTCACCATTAACATTTTCGACCGCACGGAGCACGCCTTTACCGCCAAACGCCAACTCGCCGTCCCGAAGCTCAACAGCCTCGAAAGAACCAGTGCTTGCGCCAGACGGAACAGCCGCACGCCCGAACGAACCGTCACTCAAAGTCACGTCCGCCTCAACCGTCGGATTTCCACGCGAATCTAAAATTTGCCTTGCTTGTATGTTTGTAATTGTTATATCCATAATTACTATTTTATCAAAAACAGCAATTATATGTTAATCTTCATCTTTCTTCAGGTCGCGTTGTATTATCACCGGCTCACCAATTTGAGTTTCACCCAACCCTGAATAAAACACCTTCGGACTATCACACATAGCGACGTTCACAAACCGATAACCATCAGACGCCCTAAGAGCTAAAGGTCCTTTGCATTCTTTGGTTATAGTAGAAATATGTCTCTGTGTTTCTGCTATTTTTTCGCTTAATCCGCCCAATTTACCGCCAGCTATTTTACAAGCGTAGTCAATAACTCCTTCAGACACTCTTTCGCCAGTAAGTACGTCAACTACTACAATTTCCTCCTCTTCCGCCGATGCCATTCTCAGGAGTTCGCCTACCGCTTTCTTATATTCATCTAATTCAAATAGTGCCGCCATTACTCTCGGGCAAGATTCACATTGTGGCGGAACAAGTATAGCATCTTCCTTCTCCCAAGACGGAGTAATTCCACTTACTATTTCCTCAAAATTATCATCTGAACCACTTAAAACTTCACTCATAGTACAAATATTGTACAATTATTCTCCATAAAATCAAATATTTGCCTCAATCTCTGAAAATATGGTATAATTTCACCATTATCAATCAATGTTGGGAGGCTGATTTGTTAAGATGACAAATTGCCGTTCGTACCACAGAAAGGATTTTTTATGGCAAAGAAAGCCGAGTTGCTAGAAAAAGCAGCAGAACTAAAATTAGAAGTCAGTGAGAAAAACACAATCGCTGAAATTGAAGCAGCAATTGCAGAAGCTACAGACGCAAGCAAATCTCAAGACAACAAAGACAAAGACGTTGTTGCTGAACGTGAAGCTACTGTCGCTAAGTCTGGCAAGCGTAGCCAAAAAGCTCTTGACGAAGCCGCTGAAAAGGCAGAGAAGGAAGCTCGTAAGGAAGCTGGCGACACCACTCCACAATCAGACGACGCTGAAGCTCACGTAAAGAAGGGTCCAAAGCCAGTTACTCGTCCACGCTTGGAGCGCCGCGGTAAAAAATATCAGGACGCCGCAAAAAACGTTGAAAAGAACAAATTGTACAGCTTAGACGAAGCCTTGAAGTTGGCTACTGAAACCAGCCCAGTTAAGTTCGACGCTAGCGTTGAAATCCACATCCGCTTAGGTGTTGACCCACGCCAAGCCGACCAAAACATTCGCTCAACCGTAGCATTGCCACACGGTACAGGTAAGGATGTTCGAGTTGCCGTTTTTGCACCGGAATCAGAACACGCTGCCGCTAAAAAAGCTGGCGCCGACATCATCGGTGACGAAGAATTCCTAAGCCAATTGGATAAGGAAGAATTGAACTTCGACATTTTGGTCGCAACTCCACAGTACATGCCAAAGCTTGGTAAATACGCACGTTTGCTTGGCCCACGCGGTTTGATGCCAAATCCAAAGTCTGGCACTGTTGCTACTGACGTCGCTAAAGCTGTTTCTGAAGCAAAAGCCGGAAAAGTTGAATATCGTGTTGATAAGCAAGCCATCGTTCACTTGTCAATCGGCAAAGTATCATTCGGTGCTGAAAAATTGTCAGAAAACGCACGCGCATTCTTGACCAGTTTGAACTCCCAAAAGCCATCCAGCTTAAAGGGTGTTTACGTTAAGAGCGTTGCAATTGCCACAACTATGGGCCCTGGCATTAAAGTAGAGAACTCTCTGTAATCTTTATATTTCAAGCAATTAAATCCCGTCTATTTTGGCGGGATTTTTGTGTTGCTATTGCATTTTTCATTTTTTATGATAAAATAGTAAAGTCCAACTAGGTACTGATGTTCGAGAGTTTCTTGATTTCCAGCCTAGCTGGATAAAAGAACCTTAACATCTTCTGTATCTAGGAAAACAACTCAACTAGGAAGGACGGTGCAGAAATGCATCACAGACACCACAGGACGCCCTTGTGGGTGTCAATGTTGGCGATTATCGTCAGCATTATCGGAGTGTTCCTCTTCGGAGGGGTGTCACGCGCCGATACTGAAACTCAGTCAGGGTCTCAGTCGACCACCGCCCAGTCGGTCGGTGCTACTACGGTAGCGGTCACCGACGAGGCTCAGTCGAGCAGCAGTAATGCTGCAGCGGTTGCTGACAACGACGCTCAACCCGCCAACGGCGGGCACGGGTGTATTTCCCGGGACATTTCTCCTGGGGAAGTTGACACACTCCTCCAGACTCAGGATGGATCTGTGGAGTTCACCGCCTATGAGGCGGTGAGATTTTCGATTACTTTGACCCTCGAAGAGGGTCATTGCTCTGGAGACTCTATCATCATCTCTGTCCCGAGTGAGCTCGGGACAGACGGTGATGATAGCCCCGTCCCGATGACGACTCCTTCCGGAGTGGTCATCGGATACGCCACGTATAACGGTACCGCCCGCACAGTGACCGTCACGTTGACCGAACAGGTCGAGGTTCCTGGGCGCCAGGACTTCCACGCTTCGGCGTGGTGGACCGTGCATATGGAACCCAGCCTGGTCCCTGGAGAAACCAGGGAACTTCGCTGGAATGTCGACGGAGTCATCCGTCGACAGTCTATCCAAGTGGGCGCCTGCGACGGCTGCTCCGTCATCGGAAATAACCCCTCTAAGTGGGGGTCCGTGGACGGGAACGCGCAGCACGTGACGGTGGTTCTCCCGACCGCCGATCACGACGGACAGGAGTTCGTCGTGACGGACACGCTGACCTCCCCAGGTCAGCAATTCGTATGCAGTGATCTACTGGTTGGGCGAGTCGGCGTGTACCACTCGGCTGGCCCCTGGGGCCAGCCGATGTACGACCGATTCCAAGACCCTACTGTCGTTAGCTGCGATAGCAGCAAGGCGACGCTCAGTGTCACACTCAACACTGGAGAAAAAGCTCGGCTCCAGCTGAACGTCGGTGTCGATGCCGCGGACCCCGGTCCGTGGAGCGATTCCGCTACCATCACTTCCCAGGATAAGTCCTGGGAAGTGAGCACCCGGGTGGTGCGACGCGAATCCGGCGGCAACGCCGGGTTCACGCCCACGCCGACCCCGACTCCGGCTCCTACTCCGAGCCCGGCGCCCACGCCGACCCCGGCACCGAGTCCGAGCCCGTCGGCACCCGCGCCGACCCCGTCGACGAGCCCCACACCGGAGCCGACTCCGTCGGTCACTCCGACACCGTCGGCATCACCGAGTCCAACGCCGTCGACACCCACGCCGAGTCCGTCAGCGACACCGACTCCGAGTCCGAGCACAACGCCTACTCGTAGGCCTGTACCGCTCCCCACTCCCGTTATTGAACGGTATAAGGAGCCTACGCCCTCGGCTATCCCCACACCAGCACCCCAGCACAAGAAGCTGGCGGTCACTGGTACAAGTGGAGACGTAGTCACCAGCGCGGTCGCGCTAGTGGCTCTCGGAGGCTTCCTCATTTGGGCGCGCCGTCGTCAGACGGCACACTCGGAGAGGTAACCCATCTCGTTGAGGGGTGTTAGTTTAATCGACTAGCACCCCTCAACGGAGAACCTACAGACAGATAGATACAGAAAGGAGGTTCCACCCACACCCGCTCCATCACGGAGCGGGTTTTCTCTTTGATTAGATATAGATGCCTATTGATTTTATTACGTTATTATTGTAAAATAACAAATATGTCATGGTTAAGTAACGAGAGTCTATTAGAGGGCGCTAAATGCGCGGAATTGTCCGCCAAAGAAGCTGATCGCTTGTTTTTCCAAATAAACCCAAATGTTCCAGACCAAGATTTAAGAGGCACCAGAAAGACAGAAGCCGCGGAAGCTGCCATAGATATGTGCCGAAAATGCCCAGTATTAAAACAATGCTTAGAATATGCGCTCCGCCACCCAGAATCTGCAGAATATGGAATTTGGGGAGGCGCAACTGTCGCTCAACGCAGAAGAATATTACGATTAGGCGAAAATGCAATAAATAAGGCGATTAAATCGGCTGGAAAATAATCACCATAACTCTTGTTTTTCGTTGTCATTTCTGCTACAATAGTCTGGAACATTACCAAAGACAGTGGCGACTTGACGTAAAACAAGTGTAAAAATGCCACCGAGGGATGAAACTAACAGTTTTATTTGACGTCTTTGGTAGTGCGAGAATCAAAGACGTTTTTTGATTCTCCATTACCGTACGTTAACAAATTGGCACATAACAAATTAACTCAATCAAAGAAAGGATTTTTATGGCAATTTCACGCGATAAAAAACAAACTTTGGTTGCTGAACTGACAGAGCTATTAAAAGACGCTAAGGGTACGGCTTTCGCTCGATATCAAACCCTTACCGTTGCCGACCTACAAGAACTACGCAAGGCAGCTCGCGAAGCGGGTGTTACCATCAAGGTTGTTAAAAACCGATTGGTACGCGTAGCTCTTCAGGGAATCGATACTTACAAAGAAACCGACACCAGCTTATTGGTTGGTCAATTGGTTTACGCTGTAAGCGCCGAAGATGAAGTTATGCCAGCAAAGGTATTGGACACGTTTGCAAAAACACATCCAGCATTACAACTTGCAGGTGGCTTCTCAGGCGAAGGCTTGGCAATTAGCGAAGCTGACGTTAAAGCATTGGCAGGCCTACCAAGCAAAGACCAACTCGTTGCTCAAGTGGTATCACAATTGCTATCACCAGTACACGACACGGTCAACGCGCTTGGCGGCAATTTGCACGGACTTTTGGACGGCATCGAAGCCAAAGCTACTGCTTAAGTTTAGCAATCAACACTAGTAACGTTGCAATCATCGCAACAATATAATAATAAAGGAGAATATCAATGGCTGATATTAAGAAATTGGCTGAAGAACTTGTAAAATTGACAGTTCTAGAAGTTAACGAATTGAAAAATCATCTTAAAGAAGAATATGGCATCGAGCCAGCTGCTGCAGCTGTCGCTGTTGCTGGTCCAGCTGCTGGTGGTGACGCCGCTGCTGCTGACGAAAAAACTGAGTTCACAGTTACTTTGAAAGACGCTGGTTCTCAGAAGGTTGCAGTCATCAAGGCTGTTAAGGAAATCACTGGTCTAGGTCTAGGTGAAGCAAAAGCTATCGTTGACGGCGCTCCAGCACCAGTCAAGGAAAAAGTTTCTAAAGACGAAGCTGAAGCTGCAAAGAAAACTTTGGAAGACGCTGGCGCTACTGTCGAGCTTTCATAATTTGTTATATAACGCCAATTTGTTTCGTTTAATCACCGTCCGCCCTGGGCGGTGATTTTTATGTCGCCAATCTTAATATCACGAACCGCACGTCGATTTCAAGAGTAAAATTTGCAACACTTTTTTATTCATATCTTATAGCGCTGTGGAAAATCGGATAAAAATAGATAACGCGACTTGATATAAATGTAAGGATATGCTATATATTAGTTAAGTATTATAAAAAATAGACAAAGGAATTGCGAGAACCATGTCTGAATTACCAGAAAAGCAAATTAAGCGTCTGAGGACACTTATTCAAGAGGCGGAGACCAATTTAGCTGCCGCAAAAGAATTATTGATTAGTATTATTGGCGATGATGGTCAAGTTGTCACACCAAAAACCTCATCAGATAACGTAGCAGGAAAGATTATCGAAGGCGTATTTGACGGACAAATGATGCTCAGCCCTGATGGTAAAAATTACCCAATCCCAGCTAACTACGCTTCAAAGTCGAAGCTGGTTGAGGGCGACTTGATGAAATTGACAATCGCTGAAGACGGCAGCTTTATTTATAAGCAAATCGGTCCTGTGCCGCGAAAGCAGATTATCGGAACGCTCGTCCAGCACGACGGAATTTACTACGTCGAGGCTTCCGGCCGCGAATATCGTATTTTGCTTGCTAGCGTAACTTACTTCCGAATTAACGTTGGCGACCAAGTTACAATCATCATCCCTGAAGACAATCCTGACGCAACTTGGGCTGCAGTCGAAGCTGCATTGTAAATATTATGCTACCCAGCGAGTTTTTGCTCAGTTACGCCAGTTTTAACGCTGACAATAAGCCATTCGTCGAATGTCAAGTTGACGATAAAATTGAGCGTCATGAATTATTTGGGCAAGATTTATCTATTAAGTTCGATTTTTCTCTTAAATATTGCACGGGTTGGGTGGATTTTGAGAATCGCTGTAGTCAAATCTGTCCAGATCAAGCCACAGTTGATGAAAAGTATGAAAATTGCCTAAAATGCCGCGATAAAACCGGCTTTAACCCAGCATTTTACAACGCCAATTCGGTTTCCGCTCAACAAGAAAAAATCAATCAAAATCCGCACTTTGTTTACTTGGCGTACTTCGCGCCGAACGTCATAAAAGTCGGAATCTCGCAAGAAGAGCGCGGAATTCGGAGATTATTGGAACAGGGAGCGCGATTAGCCATAAAATTAGAAACGTTTTCTTCGGCATTGATCGCCAGGCAATACGAGGCGAAAATTTCCAAGCTAGACGGAATAGCTGAAACTCTGCCAGTTCACAAAAAGATGGAATTAATAAAACAAGCGTTTAACCGTGCTGACGGCGAAAGGGAATTGCGACAAAAATTACTTGAAATTGAACAGAAAATTGGTGTGCCGTTTCCGAAATCCGAGCTAATTCCTTGTGAAGATTACTTTCAAACTGCTAGTGTTGATTTGTCACGTGTCGTTTTAATGAAGGACTGCAGTCAATTGGTCGGGCATGTACGCAGCGTCATCGGCTCAATTGTCATAACTGATTACGGTGATCAGCTACTGGCTTACAACATCAAAAAGCTTATTGGTTATCGGGCGCAAAAAGCCAACGGAGAAATTGAGCTGGATTTACCAACCGAGCAATTAACGTTATTTTAAAATACAAAAAATTACCATTTATTTATCTAACTCCAGGAGGAGTTATCATGGCCTACTTCGACGGACAGCCTGCTATTGTGCACAGGTCTGAAGGGATGATCAACGTCTACTACAGCGGAGCTTTCACTCCAGATAGACATGGACACGGACACGTCAAAGCCACAGGTGGACCCCTGGGCAAGAATATCGTCTATTGGAGGCTGCCTGAGAGCGAGGGCGGTCAGGTTATCGTAGACAACTCATGGGGAATCATGAACGGCAACGACTTGCGCGATCACCTCACTGGTTTCTGAGCCATAAGACCTGGATATGTCTGAAAACTACCCATCTTACCTGGTATAATTTCACTATGAACAATTACTCAAATTTTGTATTTCCGTCTGTAGTTTTTGAAGCATTTCCAATTCTGAAAAAATTGGGTTATGTTCGACAATTCGCACCACTGATACCGCTTAGTCCAGATACGACTTTTCATCTATTCGGCGGTAAGGATGGATACTTTCTTATACTAGTTATGACCGACTATGCTGACCCAATAGATCAAAGTCAAGAGTTAAAGAATATTTCTGGTGAATATGCGTTTGAATTTACTAAGCTTATCAAGCCGCATAGCAATGATGAATATATTGAGATAAAAGAAAACGACGAGATACTTGAAGATCCAACCGTGTCAGACCCTAATAGTTACTACTGTTTTTATGTCGCCGAAACAAAACACAAAATCGATCTGCGTTATCCATAAAAAATGCCGTTTTCTGCTATAATTATCTCATGAGGAGCATGAGGGGATGAGTCAGGCGCTATATCGTAAATATCGCAGTCGCAGTTTGGATGAAGTTTTAGGTCAAGATCACGTGACTAGTATTTTACGTCGAGCGTTAGAGCAGGAAAAAATTGCTCATGCGTACTTATTGACCGGCCCGCGTGGCGTAGGAAAAACATCGGTGGCGCGAATTCTGGCGCACGAGATTAACCACTTGTCATATAATGACGATTCTTCAAACTTGGATATTATTGAAATTGACGCAGCCAGTAATAACGGCGTTGACGACATTCGTGCTTTAAGAGAAAAAGCCCAAGTCGCGCCTGTTTCTGCGCCAAAAAAAGTTTATATCATCGACGAAGTTCATATGCTGTCAAAATCAGCATTTAACGCGCTATTAAAAACCCTGGAAGAACCGCCAGAGCACGTGGTGTTTATCTTAGCTACAACCGACGCCGACAAACTTCCAGCCACCATTCTTAGCCGTGTCCAGCAATTTTTCTTCCGCCCAATTTCGACGGAAATTATGACGCGCCAGTTAATGAATATAGCGAAGAAAGAGGGATTCGCAATTGAAGAGGACGCCGCCAGGTTAATTGCTGAACGTTCCCGCGGCGGATTCCGTGACGGCATTAGTACGCTTGACCAATTGTCAATTTTAGCAACTCCAGACCAGCCGTTGACCGCGAATATGGTTACCGAATATTTGGGACTGAGCGACGCGACGATGCTCGGCAATTTACTGGATTCATATCCGTCCGACGACAATGAGAAAGTTTTAAACATCTTTCAGGAATTAGAAAATAGCGGCGCGAATTCAGTTGTCGTGTCGCATCAATTATTGTCAATTGCTCGCGATAGATTGCGGAAAAATCCAAACCTCGTTGGACTGGTTCAGCAATTGATCGAGGTTGATCGACACCCGCACCCAGACTTGAAATTATTGACGATATTTATGAATAGCAATTCTCAACCGACAGAAAAGCCAGTCGCGCCAAAGAAAAATATAGCTCAAGCCACGACCCAAAAACCCGCCGAAAAACCAACGTTAATCAAGCCCGCAGAGCCAGCCAAACCGACCGAAAAGCTGATTGAAAAAGAAGAAAAATCCGCCGAGCCAGCAAAAAAACCCGCCGCAAAACCAAAGAAAACTGACGCACCACTAGAGCTAAATTGGGAAAAAGTCATTGAAAGAGCGAAGGAAAAATCCCTCGGGCTGGCGTCATTGTTGCAGAAAAGCCAGTGGTCGTTTGACGGTGAAAAATTGACAATTTACGCAGGTTCCGCGTTTTATAAGAAAAAGCTGGACGACGCAAAAAATAAACCATTGATCTCGGAAATTATCTCAGAAGAAACCGCGATGGATTTGGAAGTTGATATAATTGGAGAGAAGAAGCCGCCAGAGGACGAAAAATTGGCGGAAATTGCAGAATTAATGGGTGGTGGCGAAGAAGTTAAGCTGGAGGATATTTAATGGCAGATAAGAACGAAGAAGTAAAAGGGAAGATACCGCCGCAAAATTTGGACGCGGAAAAGAGTTTGCTTGGGGCGGTTTTAATTGACGAGGAAGTTTTGGCGGACGCCGCAGAGATTACTCACCCTAGCGATTTTTACGACAAGAATCACGGATTGATTTTTGCTGGAATGATGCGGCTATTTGAAAAACATAAGCCCGTCGACCTTCTGACCTTAACTGACGAATTGAAGCGGAAGGATGAGCTGGAATTAGTTGGCGGCTCGGCATACCTGACAGAATTAACAAACTACGTCCCAACGGCAGCACACGCATCGGCTTACGCGGAGATGATTGCGCAAGCAGCGGTTCGCAGGCGTCTGATAAAAGCGAGCGGTGACATTTCCGAGCTTGGATATGACGAATCGACGACCACGCAGGAGTTATTAGAGAAGGCCGAAGCTGAACTTTTCAGCGTGTCAGACCAATCAGCCAAGCAAGATTTGGTCAGTTTGGAAAGTATTCTGACGGATAGTTTTGACCGAATTGAAGAGCTCAGTAAAAATAAAGGTTCTCTCAGAGGAGTCCGCACTGGATATCGCGATCTGGACAACATGACCGCTGGCTTGCAAAAATCAGATTTGATCATTCTGGCGGCGCGTCCAGCTATGGGTAAGACAACGCTGGTGACGAATTTGGCTTATAACGTGGCAACAATTGAAAAGAGTCCCGTCCTATTCTTCAGTCTGGAGATGAGTAAGGAACAGCTGGTCGACCGTATGCTGGCAGATGCATCGGGTGTTGATAGCTGGAATATTCGCACCGGAAATCTGAGCGACGAAGATTTTGCTAAATTGTCTGAAGCTATGGGTGAAATGGCTGAGGCGCCAATTTACATCGATGACACACCGGGGCTGTCAGTTTTGGAAATGCGCACTAAAGCGCGTCGAATTGCCCACGAAAATCCATTAGGGCTAATTATCGTCGACTATTTGCAGCTTATGCAGGCCAACGGAAATCACAATGGAAACCGCGTTCAGGAAGTTTCGGAGATTTCCCGCGGACTGAAGCTTATTGCTCGCGAGCTGAATGTGCCGCTAATCGCCCTGAGTCAGCTAAGCCGTTCAGTTGAATCACGCACGCCACCAATTCCACAACTAGCCGATCTGCGTGAATCCGGTTCTATTGAGCAGGATGCCGACATCGTGAGTTTTATTTATCGCCCCGGATATTACGAGCCTGATAACCCAGAAGTTCAGAATATTACAGACTTAATCATTGCTAAGCACCGTAACGGCCCAGTTGGCAAAGTCCAATTGTACTTCCATCCAGAACGGCTCCGTTTTATGAGCTTGGATCGCAAGCATGAATAGAATTGTGCTATAATCATACCAATGAAAAAGCAAAAAGTTACCGATATATTCCTTTACCGATGGCGCTACGTTTTCGGCTATACGTTGCTGGCGCTGTTGTATATAGGGGCTATTATAGTTTCTGCGCTGCATATACCAGGGGGTTTGTCGCAAGCGGAAATCGACATGGTCAATACGACAAATCACTTGAATTTTAGCGTCGAAGGAATCGCCGTCACAAATCTGCCATTTCATCTTCTTCAATTGCTATTTTTCAAACTGTTTGGCGTCAGCTTATTAACAATTAAAGCGCCCGCCGTAATCCTTTCGATCGCCAGCTCCGTCGCTATTTTCTTCCTCCTAAAACGCTGGTTTAAGCCATCCACAACGATTCTATCGCTACTCATCATGGCGACAACTGGTCAATTTTTATTCATCGGACAAAGCGCAACTGTTGGCATTTTATACATCTTTTACACCGCGCTAACTTTACTTTTTGCTACATTGATTCTCCAGAAAGCCCAGAACGCCTCCATTTGGCGAATCAGCTTAGCCATCACCACGGCGCTCAGCCTTTTCACTCCGTATTTTTGGTATATCAATCTGGGACTTCTGATCATCGCCTTTCTACATCCGCATCCACGCTATTTCCTCATCTCCAGAAAACATCGCAAGTCTTGGATTGTGCCGTCCGCTATTTTATTCTCGATTGGTTGTGCGATTGGTTTTCTTTGCTATAAATCCCACGCGCTATTTTACAACCTCATCGGTATCAACGGCCTAAGTTTTGATATCGTTGCAAACCTCAGGACTTTATATTACACATACATCCGCATTTTCCCATCAGTTGTAGGGAACCAAATCACGCCAATTATGGATATCAACGCGATGGTGCTAATCGGACTAGGACTATTCCGCAGCTTCCAAAAAATCTCCAGCGCCCGCTCGTTTATGATTTGGTCGTGGCTAATCTTAGCATTGGCGCTGCTCATCTTCCAGCCAAGCCTCACCCCAATAATCATCATCCCGCTATTTATCCTCTTGGCGGTCGGATTGGAATCCCTAATGAACATGTGGTACGGACTTTTCCCGCGCAATCCATACGCTCGCGGCACAGGACTGGTTCTTATATCAATGCTAATCATCGTTATGGTAGCAGGCGGCAGCTTCCGCTACATCGACAGTTATCGCTATTTCCCAGAAGCAGCTTCACGCTTTAATAAAGATTTATCTCTACTCCGTAAAAATACCGCGCCGACCGATTCATTCTCATTATTGGTCAGCGAAGAAGAATCGCCAATTTATGAAGCACTTAAAAAGCACAACTATCACCAGATATCAATTATCCATACAGCGCCAGCAAGCGTCGGACAGACTTTATACGTTAGCCACAGCGTAAAGTCTCAAATTCCGCAGACTTACTCTGGACACTTGTCGTCAGTAATTGTCAATGACCATAAAGACGGCGATCGCTTCTATATCTACACATCCGACCGCAAATAGGGTATAATTGTAAGTGTTAAATAAGGAGGAATATGGCGTTTGATCAGGTAAAAATGCTGCAACAATTACGCAAAGCACAGAAACAATTAGGCAAAGAAATCATCGAAGTTGAGGCTGGCGATGGCGCTGTGATCGTACAAATCACTGGCGAATTAAAGATCAAGTCTGTAAAGATTGACCCAGAAATGGTTGACTTGGAGAATATCGAAGAGTTGGAACACTGGATTGAAATCGCAGTTCGCGACGGTATGACAAAGGCTCAGGAAGTCGCTGCTGAAACTATGAAGCCATTGATGGGCGGCTTGGGCAACTTGCCATTCTAAAGTCATGTCAATCGACATTTTACCAAAAGCCCTGACTGCTTTAATTGATGATTTTGGTAATCTACCTGGAGTTGGACCGCGTACGGCTGAAAGATATGCCTACGCGGTTTTACGCCGTAATCCCAAATCCGCAAAGCAATTAGCGCATTCATTAGACCGATTGCACGACCGAGTAAAAACTTGCCCGAAGACATTTGCGTTGATCGACTCAGATAACGATGTGTCGCCTTTATACGCAGATTCGAACAGGAATAAAAAAATCGTTTGTGTGGTTGAGGAACCATTAGATATCGTTGCCATAGAAAGAACAGGGCAGTTCCTGGGTACATACCACGTGCTGGGCGGTGTTATTTCACCAATTGACAATATTGGACCAGAACAATTGCATATCCCAGAGCTAATTGAGCGTATAAAAACAGACGACGTTCAGGAGATTATCATCGCTACGAACGCTTCAGTAGAAGGCGAATCAACAGCACTGTTTTTGCAAAGATATATCCAAGAAGCTGGATTGAATACGACTATCACACGCTTAGCTAGAGGTATTCCAGTCGGCGTTGACCTTGAGTACGCAGACCAAATTACACTAACTCACGCGTTGGAAGGTCGAAAACAATTATAAACTCAACAGCTTCATCACCAATAAAAAATACCCGCCATCTCGGCGGGTATTTCGTTACTAGCTTAGCACCTGATTACATTTGGCGGCGGCTAGCGATGTAAGCGATAGTAGCTGTAGTTAGTCCACCTAGGCCTAGTGCTGACATGATCGCGTCACTTGCACCAGTCTTTGGCAATTCTGGGCTAGATGTTGGTGTTGAAGGAGTGTTTGGTGTAGGAGTTTCCTTACATTCGTCCAAGTTGGTCTTGTGAATCTTTTCGTTAAACTCTTCCTTCTTAATCTCCTTAGTGTACTTCTTGCCACCTTCTTCAATTACACAGACGATCATTTTCGGCTCTGGCTTAACCGTAACAGTTTTTTGACAGTTAGGGTTTTGCCTCTTAACTTCACCAGTTTCTTTACCGTTTACAGTAATAGTAACTGTGTAGTTGCCTTCTTTTGCGTAAGTGTATTGGATTTCTGATGAGTTAGTTGTCTTGATGTTGTTATCACCGAAGTTGTATGTGTAGCTGGTGATAGATGCGCCACCCTTGGCAGTTGCCTTAACGCTGAACTTAAAGGTGTTACGAGAAATTTCAGTTACTTGCAAAGCGTCACATGTTAGAGCAGGCTTTGCTGGAGGTGTTGTTGGGTTACCCCAAACTGGGTTACCACAGTCTTTAATCACACCAGTGATAAATGAGCCGTTATTATCAAACCATGCGTAAATATTGTAGCTCTTAGGTCCGTCAACGAAGCTCTGACCAGTTGTGTATTGGTAGTAAGTATATCCGTTTGATGTCTTGTAGCTACGTTGTGGCTGAGGTTGACGAGTACCAGCTTTAGCCTGTACGGTTATAGCGTTTGTAGCTACAACACGACCATCAACTGTAATGTTACCATTTGCATCAACTGCACCTTCACGCATGTTTGAGCCACCTTGAACCATAGTCTCAGTAACGTACCACTCTTTGTATAGTTCTTTAATTTCTGTACGACTGTATGCTGTTTGCAATTCTGACATAGAATGTGTACCACAGTATACAACGTTAAAACTGTTACAGCCGGCAGCCTGTGAAGGTGATGCCAACCAGATTCCACCGAGCATAGCAAATCCCAGAGAGATAGCGATGCCGATTTTCTTAAATTTGTTCATAAAAACTCCTCTTTTCCAGCCCTATCTTCAGGCTTTATGTCCTCATACTAGCACAATCTTTATATTTTGTCAATAATAATTTATAAAAATGTTTATGTTTTTTTCGATTGCGCAGTATTTTTAATAGTCCATCACATATTATACCACTTATGTAATTAAAAACAATATATATTATATTAGAGTAAAAATCATTTGTTATAATAAATAATATGCTAGATACAGCTAAACAATTTATCCAATCCGCAAACAATATAGTTATTATTCAAGCCGAAAATCCCGACGGCGACAGCCTGGGTTCAAGCTTGGCGCTGGAAGAAGTCTTAAGCGACCTAGGGAAGACTGTCACTTTATATTGTCCAGTAGATATACCGAAATATCTTCATTATATTCGCGGTTGGGATCGAGTGCAGAACGACTTTCCGTTTCAAGCTGACGCCGCGATAATTGTCGATACAAGCGCGGACGTACTTCTCAGTAAGGTATTGGAAACTCCTGGAGCGCGACATTTTCTGGAAACGCACCCAACTCTGGTTATCGATCATCACACAGCCGAATCGACGCTCAGCTTTGATCATATTATGTTATCAGAAACCGTCGTGGCGACCGGGGAATTGCTATATAAACTGTTCAAGCATTCCGACTGGAAGATAAATCCTCAGGCGGCCGAAGATTTATTGATAGCTATTATGAGCGATAGTCTGGGGCTTACTACGCCAAACACTACGGCTCAGACTTTTCATACGGCGGGAGAGCTTACAGAACTGGGCGCATCCAATGCGGAAATTGAAGAGCGACGACGTGAATTTATGAAGAAATCGCCAGAAATTTTGGCTTACAAGGGAAAATTGATCGAGCGAATCGAATATTTATTAGACGGACAATTGGCGTTAGTACATGTGCCATTCGAGGAAATTCAGCAATATAGCGACGCTTATAACCCCGGCGCGTTGATTGGTGATGAGTTGAGGCTGGTTGAAGGCGTGGCGCTTAGTTGCGTTATTAAAACTTACCCTGACGGCAAATTAACTGCGCGGCTACGAGGTAATTTACCAATTGCTGACACCGTAGCTGGATACTTCGGTGGCGGCGGTCATCCGTACGCGGCAGGATTCCGCGTATATGAAAGCTATGACGAAATCGTAAGGGAATTAGTTACGGCGACGGATAAGGCTCTACGAGAAGCAGAATAGTATTGACATTTTATTCTATTAGTGATATAAATGAATACAGCTTTTGTTGACGAGTAAATCCTTATCCGAAAGCGAACCTTGACAAGCAGCCTAGCACGGGATGAGGTTTTATTCCTTTTTTGAGGAGAAAATATAAAGAGGAATGGAATCTCATCCTGTGTTGAAAAGAACAACACTCAACCACATTCACGTGGGGATGAGAAGAAAGGGAGAACGATGAAACTCATCGATGCTCGAACGGGTGAGTGCAGGGGAAATATCCTGATTCTAGACAACCCAGCCGAGAGCCCAAGCCGACGCCTGCTCACGATCCACGTAGATCAAGAGAATTGGGAAATGCTAGAGGCTATCACTAATTTCCGAAAGGAATTAGTCAAGGCCTTTAGGGACGCTTATGGCTATGAATCTCAGAGGCTACTAGATGTACTAAACTCTGTCGACGAATGCATAATCACCATTGCGTCCTATGGACGCATAGACATAGATCGGCAAGATAGTGAGAGGGTTTCCACGAGAAACCTATCCGCTATTACAGATAGGCTCAGCAATATGATTGTTGGAGATTTTTCTCCGCTAATCGTACATGCCGAAGGTGAAAGAGTAAAAAAGGAACACTCCATAAGTATGGTTCCACTCTACTCCTTTGCCTACGCGAATGCCGTATGGCACTATGCGCTAAATAGCACTAGCTATGCGCTGAGAGTCCAAGAGTTTAGGAACACTCTCCTCACAATAGCAGACGGCTTAAGACGGAGTGTCGACTAAGAGAGCCTGGCCCACAATAGCGACAAGTTGTTCTTTTTTATAAAGGCTGCTTGTCGCTATTCCTTGGAAATTATTAGGTCCCGAATGGGGCTGTTTTTTATACCAATTTTGAAAAACTGACCAGAGTGCCGTACAATAGAACTAATGATAAAGCTCTATAACACGCTCACTAGACGGAAAGATGAACTGACGCCGCTTGACGGAGAAACGGTCAAATTTTACACCTGTGGTCTAACAGTTTATTCGCAACCGCACATCGGCAATTGGGTTGGCTATATTTACTGGGATGTGTTGGTGCGATTGCTACGCTGGCAAGATATTCCCGTTATTCGAACGCAAAACATCACTGATGTTGGACATTTGACCAGCGATGACGATAACGGCGAGGACAAAATGGAAAAAGGTGCGCGCCGTGAAGGGAAGACTGCCTGGGATGTGGCGGAAAGATATATTTCCGTTGCAAATCATGAAGCCTACGACGTACTGAAATTGATAAAACCAGATTACTTGGTGCGGGCGACGGATTATATTCAGCAGCAGATTGACTTCGCAAAAGGACTGGACGAAAAAGGATTTTTATATAAAATCGACGGCGACGGCATGTATTTTGATACGTCGCTTTTGAAGGATTACGGTAAATTAGCGCGGCTGAACGTAGCTGGGCTGGAGGCTGGCGCCAGAGTGAGCGTTAAAGGAAAGCGCAATATTACCGACTTCGCCGTGTGGAAGTTTTCACCAAAAGACGCCAAACGCGATATGGAATGGGATAGTCCGTGGGGAGTCGGTTTTCCTGGATGGCATTTGGAATGTTCGACAATTGCCCGTGAAACGCTCGGCGACTCCATCGATATTCACGCAGGCGGGATTGATCATATTCCAGTTCATCACACGAATGAAATTGCCCAGAGCGAAAGTCTGACTGGAAAACAATTTTCTCAGATTTGGCTACATAATAATCACATAAAAGTCGACGGCCGGAAGATGAGTAAATCACTGGGTAATATTATTACGCTGGAAGATATTATTTCGCTAGGGTTTAGTCCGATGGCGTTTAAGCTGGCGATTCTCAGCAAACATTATCAAACGGAGGGCAATTTTACCTGGGAAATTCTGGAAGCAGCGCAGGCACGATTGAATCATTGGCGGGATTACGCGGTTCTGAGACATCAGACTCACGACACACTGGAAGATGACGATGATAAGGACGAGCAGGACGATTCGGTTTCGTTGCTAGCGGGACGTCAGGCGTTGGTCGAGAAATTGAATGACGATTTGGATACTCCAGGCGCACTGGCGTTGATTGATGAAGTATTCTCAAAGTTGGATCATACGCCGCTTGATAAGATTCATCAACAGAGCTTGGTGCAATTTATTGATGAGATTGACGAGATTTTAGGGCTAGACTTGGCTGAGTCTACGCCTGATATTACTGATGATTTGAAGAGGTTGATTATCCAGCGACGTCAAGCGCGCGCAGAGAAAAATTGGGAAGAATCCGACAGAATTCGCGATAAACTTCTTCAGGCTGGCGTTGCTGTTCGTGATACGCCAAGCGGCAGTGTTTGGACATGGAAATAGCCCGCTGGATTCAACGGGCTATATTTTTTCTGCGTCAAACTAATCTTCGTTTTTCAATTTCTTAACTAATTTATTAAGCGGCTTTTCGTTCTCAACACGCTTAGACTTAACCTGCTCTAAGTAATTGTCTAGCAAAACCTTAACGACACCAGCGGCTGGAATAGCAACCAAACCGCCCAATAGACCACCAACATATAAACCAATTGTCACCGCGACCAAGACAGTCAGAGCCGACAACTCAACCTTCTTTGACTGGATAGAAGGAGAAACAAAGTTGTTCTCAATCTGTTGGTAAATCACGAAATAAATCGCGTAAATAATGCCTGCTGTCATATTATTGAAGAATAGTAGTAGCGATATCAACGCGCCAGCAATCGTTGCGCCAAACATCGGAATTAGTGTCAATACAAACGTCGCCATAACGGTGAGCATTGCCAAATTGGAATTTATGACAGGGAATGTCAAACTCAGCACAAACACCACGAAACCTGATAATATCGCATCGATTCCAGAAACGGTCAATTGCCCAGAAACATAACCTGTGACCACGTTATACATTCGGCCAACCAGCTTCTTATGACGCTCCATTTTTTCTTCGTCGTTGTACAATCCCCACAAACGCTTCACCCAAGTTGGACCCTCAAGGAGCATCAGGAATGACAGCACCAACACCAAGAATAACGATCCTAAGAATGACGCCAAAGAACCAACGCTGGATAATAAATTAGTGCCGACGCTCGTCGCCCAAGACGAAGATTGCTGCTTAATATTTTCCATCATCGAATCGACCTGCGGGCGCAAATTGTTCTTATCAATAAAATCGTTGACGCCACGCCACTGTGAGCTGGCTTGGTCGATTATACTCGGAATGCTCTCGACAAATTTGGCAGATTGTTGGACAATTGGCGGAATAACAAACCAAATCACGCAGCCCAAAAGCAGAACCAGCGTCGTATACGCCAGCGCCGTGCCGCCCAATCGGCTTTTCCCAGGAAGCTTCTTAGCAATTGCCGCAACCGGACGATTAAGCGCCAACGCCAAAAACAGGGAAATTCCCAGTAAAATCAGCGCATCCTTCGCGGAATAAATTGCCAAACCAGCCAGACCAAAGCCCATCACGACCAGCCAAAATCGCACAAATGTTTTCGTGTCTATCTCTATACGTACTTTCATAATTAAACTTTACCAGCTTTTCGGCGTGTCCGCAACGCCGACAGAGATAATTTACTATCATAAGACATCGCGCCGTAACGGAAAACGCGCACGGATAACCACATAACAAACACCGCTGTAGCGACCAAAATTGCCGTGCCGAGCAAAGCTTCCCAAATTGGCAGGTTTCCTATTGCGTTTCGTAATAACAATGGAATCGGCGCGGTGAATGGAAATAGCGACAAGAACTTAACGAAGAAATAATCAGGGAAGGAAACGAACGCCGTGATTCCGTAAAATGGACCAATGAATAGCATAATCACAATTCCAAACCACTGACTGGCTTCTTTAGCGGTCGGCATCATCGCGCCCAAAGTCACCAACATTCCCGTAAATAAAGTGAAGCTTGCGGAGAAAATTATGATCGCCAGACCAATTCTCACAGGATCAAATACGAGCGTACTCAAGTCCAGATTAGGCAATTGTAACTTCGAGCCAAACGCCAAATAGCCCGCCAAAACTGGCAAAACAATCACCAAAATCTGAATCAAAGCCAACACCATCAAAGACAAAATTTTACCCGTAATTAAAGTGTCAGTTTTAACGGTCGTAAGTAGCATTTCCACCGTGCGATTTTCTTTTTCCTCGGTGGTGCTAATGAGCATTTGATTGCCAAAAATACTGATGAGAATGAACAAAATAGCCAAAAACATTCCCGGCACAATCATCTCATTAATGCCACCGTGCTCTTTTCCGTCCAGATATGTGGTTGATGACAATTGGACTTTGTCGCGTAGAATTGCAACTTGCGCTGGACTGACGCCGCTTGCCACTGATTGACTCAATAAACTCTGTGCCACCGCGCCGTATTTTCCGTTTTGGAATAACCCAACATCTTTACCGTAAACTTCGACCTTTTGCTTGCTCAAATCCTTTGGAAAATAAACATACGCATCAACCTTATTATTTTTTACGTCGTCAATTCCAGATTCTTTCGATTTAGCAGTTTTGGCTTTAATTGCCACCAGTAATTCTGGCTTCACCAACTTCGAATTGTCCGTGACTTCCAGTGAAAATTCTTGTTTTTCCAGATTTTTTGACGCTTCAATAGTCGTGCTTTGCGACCAAAACATAATGCCATACAGCACGCCAATCAACAAAGGAAATCCCAAGGCCGTCAACCAAAACGTTGGTTTTTTCAGCGTTCTAAGCGTCTCGAATTTGAAAACCGTCCCCAAATTATGCATTTTACTCATCGCTCAACTCCTTCGCTTCGCCGCCGTAAACTTGTACGAAAATATCATCCATTGACGCGCCACCAAATTGTTTTTTTACTTCTTCCAATGTTCCATATGCTGCCGCTTGACCATCCTTCAATAAAATCAAGCGATCGCACAATCTTTCAACTTCCTCCATCTGGTGTGTAACGTAAATAATCGTTGCGCCAGCTTTTCGTTGTTCTTCAATTATATTCATCAACAATCGGCGATTCACCGGATCAAAGCCTTTGGCTGGCTCGTCCATAATCAGCAGTTCTGGATTGCCCATAATTGTTACGCCAAGCTGAATCTTCTGCTGTTGTCCGCCAGATAATTTATCAAGTTGCGTGTTAGCCTTGTCGCTCAAATTGACTCGCTCCAAAAACTTCAGAGAGAAATCCTTAGCTTTTTTGCGACTCAAGCCTTTCAATTGACCAAAGTAAAGCATCACGTCTAAGACTTTTTCTTTTTTATACAAGCCGCGTTCCTCCGGAAGATATCCAAGGCGAATCTGACTTTCCACCGAATATGGCTTGCCGTTTATCAATAAATCGCCCGCAGTCGGCTGATATAACCCCAACAATGCGCGCAACGTCGTAGTTTTTCCCGAACCATTGCTCCCCAAAAAACCAAAAACTTCGCCGCGAAAAACATCAAAACTCAGATCTTTAATAACAGTTTTATCGCCGAAACTCATCTTAAAATGACGAATCTCAACCATTTTTTTATTATCTGGCATACGCCTCCTTTTCTTTAAATAAAATTATAGCACTTAGCGCAGGAAAAAAGATATAATATAAATATGCGACTACTGGTTATTGAGGACGAACGAAAAATTGCGAGGGTCATAACCGAATCTCTGAAGCGTGATAAATACGCGGTTGATGCGGCGTATGACGGGGAAGAGGGCTTTAATTTGGCGGACAGTCAGCCGTATGACTTGTTGATTGTTGATCGAATGTTGCCGGGATTAGAAGGCACGGAGATTGTTAAAAAATTGCGCGAAAACGGGAAAAATATGCCAATTCTGTTTCTGACGGCACTGAGCACGACCGAAGATAAAACGCTCGGACTGGACGTGGGCGCTGATGATTATTTGACTAAGCCTTTTGCAATTGATGAGCTATTGGCGCGCGTGAGAGCTTTACTTCGTCGGCCGCCGATTAGTCAGCCAGACATTATGCAAATTGACGATTTGAAAATTGACAAGCAGCAGCAAACCGTAACGCGAGCTGGAAAGAATATCGACCTCACGAACAAAGAATATGCGCTGCTGGAATATTTGATGCAACATCCGAATCAGATTCTCAGTAAAGAAACGCTGATTGATCACGTTTGGGATTTTGACGCTGATATTTTGCCGAATAATGTCGAGGCATACATAAAAAATCTGCGCCAAAAAATCGACAAACCGTTCAAAAAACAATTGATAAAAACCGTGCGCGGCTTCGGCTACAGGATTGAGCCATGAAAATTTTTACTTCAGCAACAATTAAGCTGGCGGGCTGGTATTTGATGATTTTAATGATCGTCAGTTTGCTGTTTAGTAGCATTATTTTTCAGGTGGCGCGCTCGGAAGTTGATGCGCAAATTCATAAAATTATCGTTCAAAGGAAGGGCGATTTTCCTGCAATTAATTTGTCAGAGAGAATAGATAATTCAACTCGGAATCTTTTGATTAGTTTGGGCTATATAAATCTTATCGTTCTACTCGCTGGCGGCTGGTGTTCGTATTTATTGGCGAAAATCACTTTGCGACCGATAGAAACCGCCCACAAAGCTCAATCGCGATTTGTTGCCAATGCCAGCCATCAGCTACGAACTCCTTTGGCAATTATGAAAGCAGAAACTGAATTTGCGCTAAAAAATCGGAAGGCGAATAAGGCGGAACTTACAGAAACTCTGGAAAGCAATTTGGAGGAAATAAATAAATTGACCGAGCTTACGGCAATGCTTCTGGAGCTGTCACGGGCGGAAAATAAGTTAGCACTGGAAGATAAAAGTTTCAATTTGACGGAATTGATATCCGAACTCGTTCGCGAACGAAAAGCCGAAGCGCGAGTTAAAATGAATTGCCCAGAACACATAAATATTCCGCTTCATCACACCGCGACGCGAGAATTGTGCGCGATTTTGCTCGATAATTCATTGAAACATAGCCCGAAAAATTCTGTGGTAAAAATTCGCATCATTCCATCGAAACAAAACATCACTGTCAACTTCATCAACGACGGCACAATTTCACAACAAACTCTGCCACACGTCTTTGAGCGATTTTTTCGCGGCAACCAAAGCACAAAAGGCTACGGATTAGGATTGCCATTAGCGGAGCAATTGACAAAAGCGCTCGGCGGACAAATCTCTGTTAACACCTCGAAAAACTCAACCATTTTCACAATTTCCTTGCCGATTCTGTAAATTTTCAGCTATTTTTCAGAATTAGATGTTGTAATAGGATTGTTGATTGGCAAATTGCCGATCCGAAAGGGGAAGTATGAGTACAACATTTTTAAGCAAAAAAGGATTTAAGGAGCTTCAGAAAGAAATTTCTGGACTAGAGATTTCAGAGAAAGCGCTCATATTAGAATTGAAAGAAATTGGGCGCGCCAAATCGCGTGATGACAAATTACGCCGCAACGATGTAATTACGCAACTGGAAAATATTCAATCAAAAATCTTTATGAAGAAGGACATTTTACGTCACGCTAAGCCGCTACCAAGGAAGCGCGATCGATTGAAAATCGCTATTGGCTCAGTCGTGGACTTGGTAGATCAACAGGGAAAGATTTTCCGCTATACGCTGGTTCATAGCCTGGAAGCAAACCCTCTGGACGGGCGAATTTCTGTAGATAGCCCGCTGGGGAAAAGTCTACTAAATCACAAAAAATCCGAAACCGTTTCCTGGAAAAATGGCTTGATGACCAGACAGCTACAAGTCGTTAAAATTAGCTAATCCAAATTGTCCACCACGACAGTTTAGCTCTCACTGGCGAGTGGGAGCTTTTTATATTTTTAATAGTATTTTATTCCGTTTCTGAAATTTAATATAAAAACAAAAAATCGCCCAAAAGAGCGATAATTTATGCCTGTTCAAATTTGGCTGGGACGGCAGGATTCGAACCTATTTCCAGACTATGGCGCAGCATTGAAAGATAAATTAGGGCAAAGCCCTGCTCGGCTGGTTGCTCGCACCCCGACCCGCCGAACTGCTACGCGCAAAAACCGCTGTTTGGGTGGCGAGTTAGAGAAATACACCTTTAACTGCTTTTACTCAAACGAATCTTCGTTGCTCCTCGGGCTTCAGTTTACCAGGAATAGCTTCACCAGTTAAAGCAGTCTTAACCCGTTCTATCTCATTGTCGTTAATTTCTATAAGATTTACTATATAATCACGCCGTCCTTTGTACAAGATTGAATTGTGTAAATATATTAGACCAGTATACGCAACCTCAATTCGCTCTTGACTTGGCAGTATCTTCAATAATGCAAGTGGTTTCTTCATATAAACTAGTTCATATTTTGACTGTAAGTCGGTCGCAGCTTTTCTGAGATCCTGGGTGATTGATTTAATTATATCTATCTCGTGTTCAGTTGGCTCTGCAGAAAAGAAGTTAGTAAGCCTATTAGAATAGAAATCAACTTGACTCAGCACGACCTGTATTTGTTCTCGTGTCTTTTGAGTTGGTACTATGACCAAAACCTTAAACAGCTCCGACACAACCAAAAGGAATACGCCTCCACCAAGCGTTGTAGATGCGGTTAAGATTATCTTCTCTAAATCGCTCACAGTACTTTTATTCTACCCTATAACAGCTAAAAATGGTATAATCTGACACAATATGATATTTTTTTCAAAAGATAAATATTTAGTTTCGGCTAAAAAATGCCCCTACATTAGCAAGGAGCAAATCAAACAGCATAACAGTGTTGTAAATGAAGCTGAACAGCTAGTAAAGGAAGAAAGAAAGCTCCGTTCGGAGGCAGAAAAGACGAGCAATAGGGTCTCTATTGTTATGGGGCTAAGTTTGGTTGGAATATTCTATTGCTACACTTTGACTCATTATTGGCAAGATGCAATTTTCGTTGGCTTGATTGCGCTTTCAATGCCGGCACTTGTGATTTTTTCATGTGCCGAGGGCATAGTTAACGCAATATTTGACTCCAGTATCAATAACAGATATGACCTCAGAGAGCTAGAGCAGGCTATCAAAGAAAAACAAGCTTACCTTGACGGTGAATTACGTAAATTCAAAGAACTGGAGAAAAAATACGCCGAATATTGGCTTAATCTGAGCGGCTATCAGTTTGAAAAAGAAGTGGCAAAGCTGTATGAAGCTCACGGATATGACGTGCAAGTTACAAAAGGCAGTGGCGACGGTGGAATCGATATATTTCTAGAAAAAGCAGGTCGTCGATATGGCGTTCAATGTAAGAATCACCATAAGGCAATCGGACCTGCTGCCATTCGCGATTTGTACGGGGCTATGTCGCATGAAGGGCTTGATGCTGGTATTTTTATAGCATCATCAGGTTATACGAAAGGCGCAAAGGAATTTGCCCGCAACAAAGCAATTACACTTCTCGACATAAATAATGTGCTGCGTATGCATGCAGCTACCCTTACGGAATAGATAATAAACGAGCATATCTTTTCTCTAACTCGCCACCCAAACAGCGGTTTTTGCACGTAGCAGTTCGGCTGGTCGGGACGCTGGCGACCCGCCGAAGGTCGCTGCTGAGATTTTAGTGATTTCCATTTAAATATTACACTTAATAAATAGCGTTGCCCTTATAGTAATACTCATATTATTGCAGTATAGTAAGACCATGAGCAAACTCCACCTACACATCGCTAACGCCAACCAAATTTTCACCGATGCCGAAATTGCCATATTCAAAAATACAGCGCAACAAGCCGAGACTTTTGTTTCGAGCGAGTTCGCGCAGTTTGATTACGGAGTTGATGTAATTGTCACTACACCTTCGTTTATGCTGCCAACTATCGCCGAGGATGGAATCGCTGGCAAAACGCTTCATTCGCGCTTGATTATGATTTCTGTCGATAAAAGCCAGCACGGAGTTAGCGAGGATTTTATTTTCGAAACGATTTGCCACGAAATGTCACATTCGCTGCGTTGGGAAAAACTGCCTGAATATGCCGAAACTATGTTTGATGGGATGATTTTGGAGGGCTTGGCGGTCGCGCTAGAAGAGGAAGCAATGATTAAACTCGGACGGCGAAACCAACAATTTTTCTTGAGAGAAATACAGGAAACTACTTCTCAAGCTGAAATTGACAAGATAATTGCCGCACTACAAGGCAATTTTGAAGACAAGATTTACGATTATACCAAAATATTTTTCACCGGCGATGATATTTTACCGCGCTGGGCGGGGTATAAACTTGGGTATTACTTTGTGAAGCAATACCTACATCAAACTAGTCAGACTATCGCACAGGCGACTTTGGCAAGTTACAAGGATTTTATCCTATAAATTGAAGAGTCCCCGTCGCGATATGCGTAACAACGGGGACGAAACGTAGTTTTAAACTACGCTTTTTGTGATCGCGCCATCCGCGACGTGAAGGCTACCTGCCGCAGCCGATGCTGCGACATGCTATAATTACACCAAGAATATTCACAAATTTAGCGACAAAAAATAAACGGGGGATATTATGTCAAAGCTAAACGTAGACCAGAAAAGTATCTATGAGCTTTTATCGGATAGGAAAGCGGACTACATCATACCAGATTACCAGCGTCCATATGCATGGGACGAGGATAGCTGCCAAACTCTCTGGGATGATATATTTTCTTTCGCGATACCAGATAATGATGCTACAAAATTCGACACAAGCGATGAATATTTTCTTGGCTCAATTGTGACTTTTGAAAACGACAAGAAACAGCAAGAAGTAATTGATGGTCAACAACGTCTGACAACATTCATGCTTCTTCTCCGAGCTTTCTATGACCGCTTCACGAAAATGCAAGATCAAGATTCAAAAGACTTTTCCGAACGCATTGCCAGCTGTATATGGAAAACAAACGAAATGGGCAAGCCAGATAAGGAGCACCTAAAAATAGACTCCGTTGTCGCCACAGACAAAGATAAAGACGAATTCTTATCAATTCTAAAAACTGGCAATGTAAACAGCAGCCAGACTAGTCGTTACGCGAACAACTTCCGGTTCTTCCTTAAAAAAGTTGACGATTTCATCAATGATTTTCCGAAATTTGCCGAAAAACTTCCTGCTCGCATCTTAAATAACTGCATCTTAATGCCAATTGAAGCCGAGTCTCAAGATACCGCCCTTCGTATATTCTCAACGTTAAACGATAGGGGTCTCCCGCTTTCAGATTCTGATATTTTTAAGGCTCAATTCTATCAATATTACAAACAGAAAAGTGAAGACGACAGAGATGAGTTTATTAAAGATTGGAAAAAACTCGAGGAGACATGTGAAAAAATCTTTCACCCAATCACCGGCACACCAATGGACGATTTGTTTACGAGATACATGTATTTCATTCGCGCCAAGCGAGACAATAACAAGTCTTCCACGACCGAGTCACTTAGAAGATTCTATGAGCGTGATAAATATTCCGTACTTAAACAAGATGACACTTTTGAAAATCTTAAAGATCTTGCTCAATTCTGGGAAGATATTACCGATCAAAATCGTGAACGTTTCAGCGAAGACGTCTTAAAGAAGCTCTTTGTATTAAACTACGCGCCAAATAGCATGTGGAATTATTTCATATCTGTTTACTATTTAGCAAATCGCACCGAAGACGGAAAATTGGATGATGAAGATTTTAAGATGTTTCTCGATCGTACAATTGCATTCATATGGGGATACGCAATAATGCACCCAGGCGTGAACGCATTAAGAACGCCTATTTTTGCCGAGATGCTAAATATAGTTAATCTAAATGAAGTTACATTCTCAGACTTCAAATTTGATAAAGAGCAAACACGCAGTGCGATCCTTATTTATGATTTCAAAAACGGCAGACCAATCACCAAATCCATGCTAGCGCTTCGTATGATGCTCAATAAAGAGCAGTCATATCCAAAACTCTCTCAGCAGTTTGATATTGAACATATTTATCCCAGAAAGCGACAAGAAAATGAGAAAGGATTGTCTAATAATCGGCAAATCGACCTCCTTGGTAATAAATCTCTTTTAGAAAAACGAGTCAATATTCGCGCATCCGACTATAGGTTCGAAGATAAAATTAAATATTACCAGGGTTTTGATAATAGTAGAGGACAGCGCATAGGCGGAACAGAAAATCTTGAACTCAAGAATATAAGCAATGTTTATAAAAAATTCGGAGAAAAAGAAATTGTTGAGAGGACTAATTTGTTTATTGACGATTTTATGAATTTACTAGATAAAAATGGCTTGATTGCTTAAAAACAAAAAATCGCCCAAAAGAGCGATAATTTATGTCTGTCAAATTTGGCTGGGACGGCAGGATTCGAACCTGCGAATGCTGGGACCAAAACCCAGTGCCTTACCACTTGGCGACGTCCCACTATTGCCAGGACAATGACGATTATAGCACGCCAGCCAGAAAAAATCCACACATCCTGATATAATATAACCTAATGAGAAAGCAAATTTTTGAGACTTTAAGATTGGAAAAAATCGTTGGCGGCGGGCAAGCTATCGGAACACTTGACGATGGTCGCAAAGCGTTCGTCTGGGGAGGGCTGCCAAAAGAACTTGTAACGATTCGCGTGACAAAGAAAAAATCACACTTCGTCGAAGGAATAGTGACGGAAATTATCAAGAAAAGTCCAGAGCGAATTACGCCGAAGGATGAAAACAGTTATTTAAGCACCAGTCCTTGGCAAATAATGCCGATGTCCAGCGAGCAATCGCACAAAGCGTTGCTAATCGAAGAGGCTTTTTTGCTTCACAACGTTACATTGCCTGAAAAAATCGAGGTATTTTCTGACGGCGTAGAATTTAATTATCGCAATAAAGTCGAGTTCAGTTGGTTCGGCGACAAAACGGACGACGACGAAAAGGAAACTCTGGACTTGGCGTTTTTCAAGCGTGGCGGCAAGGGAAAAGTCGTCGTTGACGGAACCAGCTTGGCGCACCCGAGCATAAATAAATTGGCAATTGAAATCCGCGACCTATTACGAGAAAAGCCAATCGTCGCGCGCCAATTAAAAACGCTCTTGATCCGCTCAGACCAACAGGGAAATGCCGTTTGGCAATTGTACGTAAAAGATCGAATAGAAAATCTGATTTCCGAGGGCGAAGCCAAACTGCTATCAGCCGCGGGTGGTGAAATAATCTACTCCGACCCCAAAAGTCCAGCCAGCAGAATCACCGAACGCTTGAACAAATTCGGCGACACAACACTGAGCGACACGATTTTAGGCGTCGCCTTCAACTACGCTTGCGAAGGATTTTTCCAAGTCAACATTCCCGTTTACGAAAAGGCCTTGAGCGATATGAAAGCGTGGATTAATTGCAATGAAAAATTGCCGACGCTCGACCTTTACTCTGGAGTTGGGACAATCGGTTTGACAATTGGCGGAGATGACGTGACGCTGGTGGAGATTAACGAACATGCCGTCGCGGAAATGCAGAGGAATATTGCCAAGCTGAATCGACCGAATGCCAAGGCGATTTTGGCGCCAAGCGAAAAATCTCTGGAATATATAACGAGCGAGCAAATTATCATCGTTGATCCGCCGCGCGCTGGACTTCACGCGGATGTTACTAATCGACTGCTGGAAACAGAGCCGCCTCGGATTATTTATCTGAGTTGCAATCCTGTCACGCAAGCGCGAGACGTCAGCCTGCTTCAGGAAAAATACGAAATCGTACATCATCAAGGCTACAATTTCTTCCCGAGGACGCCGCACATTGAGCACCTTGTGGTTTTGGATAGAAATATATAAACATAGAGTCGCGGAGGTTTTATGAAATTATTTAATAAAAAAGAAGCTCCTCTTATACAAAACGCTGGAGGTGCTATTATAACTAAGTCGATTTATGAAGGAAAATCTAAGCTGAAATGGCTTTTTAGAGAGGAAGGAGCCAATCCAGCCGATTGTGGATGGCGAGCAATAGGAGACACTGATACTCAAGAATATATAGATAACCCAAAGAATCTCATCATTGTAGATTTCAATACCCTTGCAAATATTGAGCCTGCGGTTTTAGCAGTATACGACATGCCCATAGGTACAGACCTAACGTTCCATTTTGACGAAAGCGGAAGGTATTTTACCGATTCAAACACTGGTAATCGAATAAAAATGCACTAGTAGGCTCAATAATATCTAGAAAATACCCAAATTAAAATATTCACTAGCTCCTATAAGTCGCGCTTATCTACGGTACAGCTAGGTGCATATTCTAGTATTTACATTTACCGAACAATTCGTCGACCAGCCCAGCGAGCAATGAATAACTGGGCTAACATTGCTATGATAATTGCGCCAGCAGCTGGCCACATTATGAACAAATTCGGCACGGTGAAGTCGAAGAAATCGCGTAGGAAACCAAAGCTAAAGCTTCCGGCCGCCACAATAGTCACCGACAGAAGATAAAGCAGACGAGCGCGCTTGGCGGATTTATCGATGGTTACGTCCAGCATAATCCCCACCAAGAACACCAGATATACGCCAAACAAAGTCGCGGTAAGCACCGTCATCGTTGCGACTTCTGCAGCGTGACCAG
>UNSN01000005.1 GCA_900555675.1 Candidatus Saccharimonadota bacterium
GATCTGCTAACAGGCACCTCTCTTGAATTTTGTCTTGAGCAGTATGACAATATCCAGGAACAATTCGAGAAACTAATCGACCCTAATGAGCTCGACTCAAAGCCTATCATCATGGAGATTTTCCCCGCCATAAGAAAGATATATGATACGAGCCTTGTATATAATAACGATATCCTCGATAAAAACAAACGAGTAGCCTCAACTGATTATTTTGACCGCTATTTTATATTCGGTATCGGTAAATCAGATATAGCAGACTCAGACATTATAAAAATATTGCAGCTAGATGATTCCGCAAAAATTACGAAATCGTTAACTGATCTAGCTACATCACCAGACAAACAAAGGTTAATTATTAATAAAATACTACAATATAAGAATACTATTTCCGACACTGAAATATTTATAGAAGGTATGATAGATGCAGTAGATTCATTGTCAAACTCGCCAGGAAAAGGACTTCTCGGTATGGGTGGTGGAATGGATAATTTTTCTATAGCTATAATCAAACTAATCAAAGAAAAGGATAACAAAATAGGCTTAATTAAAAAAATTTTGTCTTGTTGTAATAATGATGGTCTACTCTCGACAATTATCCAGTATATCAAAGAAAAGAGTATTAATAACTCCGATAGCGACACCTTGTTGACAGATGTGGAGATTGATGAATTTAAAAAAGAATCTATAAACAAAATTATGAGTATGGCAAAAAACACTAAGTTTTACGAGTCATCAAATAAGAGAGCCTGTTATCTTTATAACTTATGGCTGGAACTTGGCGGTAAGAGAAATGACATAAGCTCCAATCTAATAAGCAATATTAAAAAACCTGAGGACACTTTAAAATTTATAACAGGATATTTGCCCAGATCCAGGTGTATTAATAGCGGAGTAAGCTACAGAGAAGATTTTACCGATACCGAGTATAAATCAATTAAGCAAGTAATAGACCCTAAATATCTATATGACATTCTTATGAAAAGTGACAGTTCATTAGGCGACATTCAAAAATATACATCGTTTAAAGAAAGGTCTAGCTGCTCTAAAGAGCCCATTAACAGACTAGGTAATGAATCTAGTTATGAATTTAAAGATATTCTAGCCAAGGAATTTGTTTTCATTCATAGACAATTTCAAGAAGAAAAATCCTAGATTTCTCAATAATTACTATCATTCTACGCTATTTAAAGTTTTAGTAAACCATGGAGAATATACAAATATTACTTTTCTAATGACACTCGTATAAATAAATCCAGTCTAATTTATCATCTTGAGGTTAGAGGAACATTTTAGAAAAAGTTCAAAGTTCTCTTGGCGGAAGGAGAGGGATTCGAACCCTCGAACAGATTGCTCCGTTACACGCGTTCCAGGCGTGCCAGTTCAACCACTCCTGCACCCTTCCTTGTTGATAATTATACCACAACTTTATTGCCCCTTATGGTTGCACTTACTGACGTTCATTCTCTATAATAAGTCAAAGATGAAAGAAACTATTCCACCACGCATTAGGCTTGTTAATGTCACCAAAAAATTCGGCTTTGGTGATGCTGAGATTCGCGCCTTAGATAACGTCGATTTAACCGTTAAAAAGGGCGAGTTTATTGCTATTATGGGCCCAAGTGGTTGCGGAAAAACTACTTTATTAAACACCCTTGGACTATTAGACCAGCCATCAGAAGGTGAATACTATCTGGACGATGTCGCTGTCGACAATCTCAGCTCACGACGACGCGCCAAAATTCGCTCCAAACACATCGGCTTCGTTTTTCAGAATTTCAATCTTATCCCTCGCCTGACTGTAATTGAAAACGTAGCGTTGCCGTTAACATATAAAGGACTCGGAAAGGTTAAACGACTCCAAGAAGCTAGCCGCATTCTGAAAACTTTTCATCTGGGACAGCGCGAATATTACATGCCGCATCAATTATCTGGCGGTCAGGTTCAGCGCGTAGCAATTGCCAGAGCGTTGGTTAATAGTCCGTCAATTATCTTAGCCGACGAGCCAACAGGAAACTTAGACAGCAAGTCGAGTCATCTTATTATGGAAGAATTGTCCGACCTACATCGTCGCGGCAATACTATAATTATGGTTACCCACAATCCAGAATTGACTCATTACGCCAGTCGCGTCATCACTATGTTGGACGGAAAAATCGATACCGACGAGCATAAGGAAAAGCGCAAGTTCACTAAGAAGTTAATTGTAGACGACGAAAAAGAAGAAAAACCTAAGAAGCAAAAATCTTCAAAGAAATCGAGGGCGAAAAAATCGTGAAAATATTAGTAAAAAATCATTTTGAGAACGCTACTCAGGCGCTACGAGCTAATCGTGGGCGAACATTCTTGACAATTGTAGGCGTAGCTATTGGAATCGCCAGCATCACCATGGTTCTATCTTTAACTGGCGGATTTAATCACCTATTCGGCGACAATTCCAATCAATCATCCGCCCCTGTTGCCATCGTTAAATCTGGCAATCAAAAAGCCGTCCCGAATCTGCTGACTGAATCCGACAACACGACGACAGTCAACACATTGACTGAAACGGACGCCAGGGATATAGGAAAAATTGCCAATACGAAAGCCGCGCCAATTGCATTTCTGCACGCCGAACTGCGCGCCCGCGAAGGTAAAATCGATATCCAAAACGCCGCGTTAATCGGTAGTACGGAATCGCTAAAAGACGTCGCTAATTTGCAAATTGCTACTGGGCAATTTATTAACGACATCGGCGGAGTTGTCGTCGGTCAGCAATTGTCGGTCGATTTGTTCGGCACCGAAAGATCCATCGGAAACGTTATTTACATCCGAAATCAGCCGTTAACTGTTGTTGGCGTGTTAAAAAATATTGAAAATCCAGCCAGTTATTTGGACGTGAATTTTAATAACGCCGCGATTATTCCATTGTCCGTTATTAAAAAATTCACCCAAGGAACGCCGCAAATTCAGCAAATTATCGTAACTACTAAAGATCATAAAAATCTCAATTCAGTCATAAAATCGGCTGACGATATTTTGAAGAAGAATCATGATAGCGATAAGAACTATCGAATCGTTTCTGGCGAAGAAATAAATGAAAAGAAGTCTAATGTCGCGAAGTTCCTCTCGATAATCTTAACTGTCATCGGCATTATTTCTCTGTTAATCGGTGGAATAGGCGTTATGAACGTGATGCTTGTCAATGTCGCCGAGCGTCAGCGTGAAGTCGGCGTCAGACGAGCCGTCGGCGCCACGGGCTGGGACATCATCAATCAATTCTTAATCGAGGCAGCAATCATCGGATTCCTCGGCGGAATATTGGGCTACGGCTTAGGCTTGGCGGGAGCTTATATTGCCAGCTTATACTTGCCACTCACGCCTTATATTTATTGGCAAACAGCCGTCTTATCAATTGGACTATCAATAATCATCGGCGTAATTTCTGGCGTATATCCAGCAGCCCGCGCCACCAGACGCGACCCAATCGAATCTCTACGATATTAAATTAACTAAGTTCCGCTTTCAATTTTTCAATCAACTGAACTGGACCAGGATTGACTCCATTAAGAATAGCTGTGTAAATACTAGCCGCGTCAGCCAGCACCAAACCCCACAGTAATTGTTCCATAAGCGTTTTTCCTCGAAGCTCCAGCACGTGCGCCTTTGGTCGCTTGCCACTTAACAATCGGTCGCTAAGCTCCATTCGTTCGCGGATTCTGTCGTGTTCCAAATTGCTACGAATATCAAAAACCGTAAATGGCTTCTCCACAGGATGTGACGACCAGCCGATAAACTCGTTATGATTAAATTCTGGATATTGATTCGAGAACGCCAAATTCTTCGCCGATTCATTCCAGCTAATTTTCCACTTATACGCCAGCGGCCAAGTCAATTCACCACCAAAAACAACCAGCGTCTTGCCAATTGTTAGTTTCGCAATCTGCTTCGCCAAATTATCAGCTTCTGGCGTTTTGGCTGTCCAATTAGATATTTCGCCCGCCAACCAATCAGCACTATTTTTCACCTGATCGTACAAGTCATTATCAATCACCCAAAAATGTTGTAATAATTTCAATAATCCTCGCAAATGGTAAACCGTCGACATTCGTGGCTGCGCGCCAGCTGGAACTTGGGCGTAAGTTACGTTGTCATTCTTCGCTCGCTCAATCAACGCTCCACCAGTCGACATAGCCGCCAGACACGCCTTCTTCTCCAGTGCTTGCTGATAACAACTCAGAGTTTCCTCAGTATTGCCCGAATGACTAACCGCAATAACCAACGTTTCCTCGCCCACAAATCCCGGTAAATCATAACCCTTCACCACTTCAAGCGGAATATGCAACCAGCCCGCGGTCAGAACTCGAACCATATCAGCCGCTAAAGCCGAACCGCCCATTCCCGCGATCACGATATTCTTAAAATCTCGACGCTGATTCGCACCTTCGTGAATCGACACTTCATATCGAGCTTGTTCTGGAATATTCAAAACGCCGCTTAAAACGTCGCCTGGATCATATTGCTTTATCACATTCATATCATCTAACATCTTGCACTCCTTGATTAACTCATGTTATAGTGTAACATATATAAGCTTAAACAATTTAATATATAAGGTGGGTTATAATGGATTCTCAAGCTAATCAATCATTCAGTGACGACCAAGAACTGGCTAAGGTATTAGCTGGCGTGTCACAAGGTACAGACAATAATTTACAATTCGAAGAAACAAATGCTACAGCTTCACCTGTAATTAATCCTGCAACCATCTCACCGGACCCTGTCGCTACAGATCAGAACGATGAGCCTGCTACTGACATAACGAAGCCTACTGCTCCAGAGCCAGTTGCGCCAACTCCATCAGTCAGCACTCCAGCTCCAGCTACAGCCACAGATCCTGCGCTTGATACGATTAAGCAAACTGCCTTGAACGAGTTGCGTCCATTAGTCGACAAGCTGGACGTTTCTCCAGAAGAAAAGTTTGATACTTACCTATTACTTCTTCGCTCTACGGACGATAAAACTCTGATCGCGCCAGCACACGACGCTGCCGTAGCTATTGTTGACGAAGCTCGCCGCGCTCAGGCTCTCCTGGATATCATTAAAGAAATCGACTATTTCTCAAATCCTCGTTAAGCCATTTCTCCAAAATAAAAACCCGCCATTTTCGGCGGGATTTTTATTGCTCGGGGCAGATTTACATCATACCCATTCCCGGCATACCACCAGGAGCAGCTGCAACTTCAGCCTCCGGAATGTCAACCACCAAAGCGCCCATAGTTGCCGCAATTGACGCAATTGACACTGCATTTTGAACAGCTTCTTTAGTCACGCGAGCTGGGTCAATAACGCCAGCCTTCTTCACGTCAATCAGACCATCTTCTGGCTTCATAACGTTAACGCCGAATCCAGGTTTGCCAGATTCAACTTGAGCAAGCAACGCGTCGGCATTCAACCCAGCATTTTTCATAATCTGCAAGAACGGTTGCTTCAGAGCGTCTTTTAGGATTTGTCGACCAACCGACAAACTCTCCGCGCCGCTAACTTTTAGATTGCCAGCCAAATTGACCAAAGTTACGCCACCACCAGCGACAATTCCCTCAGCCAAAGCCGCCTTAGTAGCCGCCACAGCATCATCAACGCGGAATTTCTTTTCATCAATTTCCGTCTCAGTCGCGCCACCAACCTTAATAACCGCAACCTTGCCAGACAATGCCGCGGCACGCTTGTCGAATTGCTCTTTCTCATACTCACTAGAAGCATTTTCCGAAAGCGACTTAATCTCAGCAATTCGCTCCTTCACACCTGAAGGTTTGCCTGCGCCTTCGATAATTGTCGTTTCGTCTTTTCCGACAATCACCTTGCGCGCCGAACCCAAAACTTCTAAGCCAGCGTTTTCGAATGTCAATCCGTGATCTTCAGAAATCACAGTTGCGCCAGTCAGCACAGCGATATCACGAAGAACATCCTTGCGACGGTCGCCGAAACTTGGCGCCTTAACGGCTACAGTATTGAATACGCCCTTCAATTTGTTCAAGACCAAAATACTCAATGCTTCGCCTTCAACTTCATCAGCAATCAGAACAACGTCCTTTTTACCGCTTTGTGCCAATTTTTCCAACATTGGCAAGAATTCCTGCACGCTAGAAATCTTCTTATCAGTGATTAGAATTGCTGGCTTTTCGTACACAGCTTCCTGGCGACCCGCGTCAGTAACAAAGAATGGACTCACCCAACCCTTGTCCAAGCTAAAACCTTCGACAACTTCAGCTTCCAGCTCCAAACCTTGACCAGCCTCAACAGTAACCACGCCGTCTTTGCCAACTTTCTCGATTACGCCAGCGATCAATTTACCAATTTCCGCATCTCCCGCCGAAATCGTAGCAACTTCAGCCACGCGGTCAGACTTGCCTTCAATCGGCTCAGCCAATTTGTTCAACTCTTTAACAATTTCCGCGCCAGCTTGCTCGATGCCTTTCCTAAGTTCCATCGGATTATGTCCAGCCGCAATCAATCGATTCGCCTCTTTCAAAATTGAATACGTCAACACCGTTACAGTCGTCGTGCCGTCGCCTGCTTGCTTGTTCAAGTTCTTAGCAGCCTGCTTGATTAAATCGGCACCAACTTTGTAGCCTAGTGTTTCGTCATCGTTTTCTGGCAATTCAATTCCTTCAGCCACAGTTACGCCGTCATGAGTAACCGTTGGACCGCCAAAACCTTTCGCAATCACAACATTGCGACCCTTCGGACCGTAAGTTACCTTAACTGCGTCGTATAGCGATTTAGCTCCACCAAGCACGCGATTTCGCGCATCGTCATCATAAAAAACTTTTTTTGCCATAATTAAACTCCCCTTTTTATCCAACAACCGTTGCTAAAATATCTTCTTCGCGAACAACCAAATATTCCGTGCCGTCAATTTTCAAATCCGTAGTCGAATATTCTTTGTAGACAATTCGATCACCGACTTTGACGTTCTTCACATCGCCGCCAACTGATTTAACTTCCGCAACTACTGGCTTTTCTTTAGCGTTATCAGGCAAGTAAATTCCGCTCGCTGTCTGAGTCTTTGCTTCTTCACGCACCGCTACAACACGGTCGCCAAGAGGCTTAATAGGTGTACTCACGTTATCCTCCATTTCGTTAACAACGTATCTATTGTAACGCACTAATTTAGCACTCGTCAAGTGTGAGTGCTAATTACCTCCTACGCCTCGACTTTCTAGATTTTTTACAACGGTCGTGGTAATATTCACACAGAAGTAGGTAGCGCCACCCGTATTGGATGGGAAAGCGGACCTACTTCTTTTTATGACGGCTGTCTTCTTTCCTAGATATTTCTTCAAGTTCTTCCTTATAAAGTGAACACACCCTTTTAACAGCGTTATCACTCGGCATTAAATTGTCTCCATATAAACCAAAGTCACCCCGTCTATGATCGAAACCAGACCAACTAGCGTGGTATCCCTCATCACGGTCACTATTATTAGCATTCCGCGCAGAGTCTGGCGTTGATTTTATATCAAGACCAATTGTATTACCCTTATACTCAACTATAAGATCTATTCCAGCAAGATCATCGTCAATGCTAGTCGTATGAACAGCCCGCACTCCCTTAGTTTTCCTTAAAGCTATTTCAGCAGCGATTTCGTGACGCATACCATTGATCACGTGATCTAAGAATTTATATGCATTTTCAATTTCCTCATCGCTATAGCCAAGGCAATCCATAGCGTTCTGAACGTCCGATATAAGATCTGATTTGCGAGTATATTGCCCTTCGCTAATTATGTCTCGTACAACTTTATTAAAAGCTACAACTGTCTCTTTTTCTTTTATCTTATTATTGCGCTCATAAAATACCCCATTCCTATAAGATTCAAGTTTTTCTTCCGCGCAAATCCAATAAGGCATCCTTTGTATCAACTCTAGTATTTTATATTCCGGTGCTTTATCCGTGTCACCTCTCTCTTTTAAAATATCATCCGCAACACCTGACGCAACATATCTATCCACTAATCGATATGAACTTTCCGGATTAAACTCTCTGGTTGCAGCTCGCCCTATTCCTAATACAATTTCACGCAGTCTTTCTTGATATTTGGAAGATTCAACAATCTCCCAAGCAATCTCAGCTACTCCTGATCCTCTAGCAATCTCCATACAATAGTTGATATAATACCATAAAATCATTAAAAATGCAACCTCAACCCTTCTCCCTACTATTCCTCAATCTGTTATAATAACTCCATGCAATTATTCAAACATCTCTTAGAAACAATTCTCGGTTCTTATGTAAAAAAATATCTTAAATCTCATCCTGACACCAAACTAATTGCCGTAGTCGGCAGCGTTGGTAAAACTAGCGTAAAATCAGCAACCGCCACTGTTCTATCAGAAAAATTCACCGTGCGCCATAGTCGTGGCAATTTAAACACAACCTTAAGTGCGCCGCTGGAAATCTTAGGCGTAGACGGGCCAAAAAACGCCAAATCTCCCCTAGCCTGGCTAAAAGTCTTCTTCGCAGCACACGCCAGCGTAAAAAACCCCGAATCGCCAGATATAATTATTCAAGAATGCGGCATTGATTGTCCTGGTGAAATGGCTACTTTTATGCGCTATATTCAACCCGACATTGCCATAATTACCTCTGTTGCTCCTGAGCATATGGAGTTTTTCAAAAATATGGATACGGTAGCTCATGAGGAATTGTCTATTAGTCAAGTCGCTAAAAAAACCATCTTCAACCTTCACGATATCGATGAAAAATATCATAATCTCATAGTTGGAAATCGCGTGAGTTACGGCGACGAATCCGCTGATGTTTTCCTGGAAATTAAAAAGACTACAGACACTGGTTGTATTGTCAATTTAAAACACTCCGAGGGAACTTCTCAGGACATCAATATTTCTGTATTAGGAAAGCACAACATCCGCTCAATCACTGGCGCGGCGGCGGCGGGATTAGCTTGCGGAATGAATATTCAAGAAGTTGCGGCAGCTTTAACAAAAATCAAACCAGTTTCAGGTAGAATGAATATTTTACGTGGCATACGCGGCTGCACATTACTGGACGACACTTATAACGCCAGCCCTATTGCCATGGAAAATTCACTAAAAACACTCTATTCCATCTCTGCTAATCACAAGATTGCCGTATTGGGCGATATGAATGAACTGGGCGAAATATCTGAACTAGAGCATAAAAAAATCGGTGAAATTTGCGACCCTAAACAGCTAGAATTGCTCATCACCGTCGGTAAAATGGCCAGAAAATACCTCGCACCAATTGCTGAAAAAAATGGCTGTAAAGTAATTTCTTTTGACACGGCGCTTGAAGCTGGAGAATTCCTGAAAAATAGCAACATTAAAGATACAACAATTCTATTCAAAGGCTCACAGGGCGGCATTTACCTTGAAGACGCCGTGAAAGAATTACTACTCGACCCAAGCGATGCAGAAAAATTAGTTCGCCAATCACAAAGCTGGAAACAAATTAAAGCGAAATTTTACGACTCTTTTTCTCAATCTCAGAAATAATTTCCTGAACGACCTTCTTGTCATTCCACGGAATTCGCTTGCCATTCACAATTCGGTACTGCTCATGACCCATACCCGTAATCAGAACCGTATCGCCACGAACAGCCGACCTTAGAGCTTGATAAATCGCCTGTTTTCGATCAGCAATTTCCGTCATCTTATGAGCCTTCTTCGTTTGCCCAATTCCCTGACGAATCATTGCCCGAATTTCATCTGGATTTTCGTTATAACTTTCCTCGTCAGTTAGGAAAATCCTATCTGCCAAATTAGCCGCCAGCTCGCCCATAATCGGACGCTTTGTCTTATCTCTATCGCCGCACGCACCAAACACCAAAGTTAATCGCCCCTTGGTAATTTTATGAGTAGTTTTTAGCAATTTTTCCAACGCGTCTGGTGTGTGAGCATAATCCACAATAATATCAATTCCAAGCTTATTCTCTACTCGCTCGAATCGTCCAGGGATAGCCTCCAAGTTCGCCACACCCTCTTGAATATCTTCTAACTTTATTCCCAACAAATACGCCAACGACACCGCAGCTGACATATTCATCACGTTAAATTCGCCAGGCAAATTAGTCGCCAGCTCCAAATGAGTTTGATGATCAATCAGCAGACTCGCCTCTGTTCCCTTTTTATACAACTTAACATGCGTCAAGTGAGCTTCAGCATCCGGATTCGTCCCGTAAGTCATTTTCTCGCCAGAAGCCGTAAACTTGTCAAAATATTCAAACCACTCGTCATCACGATTCAGTACGATATATTTCGGCTTTTTCTCAAACAATTTAGCCTTAGCTGCCGCGTAAGCTTCCATTGTTTTGTGATAATCCAAATGGTCTTGAGTCAAATTAGTCATCACCGCCGCCTCAATTGGCACGCCGTCAAATTTATGTTGTGACAGAGCGTGACTTGTTGCCTCTAAAATCACATACTCCACACCTTCACGCTGAGCCGTCTGAAAAAAACTAAACAGCCTTGCTACAGTCGGAACTGTCGCATTCAAATCATTTATCTTTTCCTCGCCAGCAATTTCAATCACCGCCGTCGTAAATAATGCAGTCTTAAAGCCAGCCTCTTTCAAGATCTCATTGATATAACACGCAGTCGTAGTTTTACCATTTGTCCCTGTTACCGCAATAATTCTCAAGCCACGAGCTGGATTGCCATATCTTAGGCTAATCATCTTCGTGCGCGCAACTCTATAGGCGTTTTCGGTTTTTTCCAAAGCTCCTTGAGGTAGCGTTTTTCTAGCAATTTTTACCAACTCGTTTTTCATAATACCCATTTTACCACTTATATTTGCTATAATAAAAACAAATGAGGATTTTGGGAATTGAATCCAGTTGTGACGAAACAGCGGCGTCAATAGTTGAAGATGGCGAACGCTTGCTTTCAAATGTCGTCAATTCACAAATTGATATTCATGCAGAATACGGCGGAGTTATTCCAGAAATTGCCGCTCGCAGCCACTTGGAAGTTGTAAATCCCGTCATTAAAAAAGCATTGTCTGACGCAAATTGCACCTGGGATGACATCGACGCCATCGCCGTTACTTACGCGCCGGGACTTATTGGCTCGCTATTAATCGGCACTCTCGCCGCCAGAACTCTCGCTATTATTCACAATAAGCCGCTCTTTAAGATTCATCACGTAGAAGCTCACGTGTACGCCAATTTTATTAATAAGCAAGCCGACAATTTATCTCTAACATTGCCGAAACAACAGCCGTCATTCCCTATGCTTTCGTTGATCGTTTCAGGCGGACATTCACAACTTGTCCTATTTAAAAATCACGGTGATTATCAGCTTATTGGACAAACTCAAGACGACGCGGTTGGCGAAGCATTTGATAAAGTCGCTAAAATTATCGGTTTGCCATATCCTGGTGGCCCAGCTATTACTAAAGCTGCTGAGCTTGGCGATCCACACGCGTTTCACTTGCCTATCGCCAAACTATCCGGCGAATACGATTTTTCCTTCTCTGGACTTAAGACAGCCGTTTTGAGAGCTGTTCAGCACGAAGTCGGTAAAGACTTCACTTTTCCCTCTCATGAGCTTCCAGCGCTCGTAGATGACGAATTACGACGTAATATGGCAGCGAGTTTCCAGTATACAGCCATAAAAACTCTCGTAAACAAGACCAAGAAGGCGTTTGACAATTTCCAGCCAGCTTCCGTCGTAATCGCTGGCGGAGTCGCAGCTAATCAAGAATTGCGCCGTCAATTACGCGAAGCTTTGCCAATTGACATCGAATACGCCCCTATTCAACTCTGTACAGATAACGCCGCGATGATTGCCACTCTCGGTTATTTCAGATCTCAAATTGACGAACCGACAGATCCATACGATTTAGAAGTTCAGCCAAGTTTATCAATGACAGCAATATAGCGTTGTGAGGATTACAACATGAATCAACATTTTCTACAATCATCAGCCTGGGAAAAATTTCAACAATCACTCGGTCGAAAAGTCTTTCACAACAGAGGCGAAGGATGGGAATATTTCGCAATATTAGAGCACGGCACGGGCAATTCTCGCTTATATTGCCCCTTCGGTCCAACCGCTATTAACGAAGAAGCATTACGATTGGCACTAAAAGACTTAGCGGAGCTCGGCAAAAAACTTGGCGTAACTTTCCTCAGAGTCGGACCAATTAAACCCACCTTTTCTAAGGTGTTATCTGATGAGCATTGGAAGAAAGCCACTTACGTCCATTTACAGCCAGAACATACGCATGTTATCAACCTCCAGCAGCCAGAGGAAGAAATTATAGCAAGTATGACACAACCCGTAAGGAATTGTTATAGGAATTATCACAAAAAAGGTGTAACGGTTCATCAATCTCAAAACCCGGACGATATTAAATATTTCCTAGAATTGATACATGAAGTTGCCAAACGGACTGGTATGTCGCCGCATCCAGATTCATATTTTCATAAGCAAGCTGGTTCCCTACTTCCATCCAAAGATGCTTCATTTTGGTACGCAACATACGACAATAAAGTAATTGCTACTGCCCTATTTTTCGACTCAAAAACAACTCGAATTTATGCACATGCGGCAGCAAATTCTACACCAGAATATCGCAAACTTAATGCCGGAACTGCCCTGCTCACCGAAGCAATAATCAATGCAAAACATCGTCAAATGGAGAAAGTCGATTTATACGGAATTGCGCCTGAAAACGCACCAAAAAATCACCCGTGGGCTGGCTTTACGAAGTTTAAGCGATCGTTCGGCGGCGAAGATATTTATTCTGGGTCAACCTGGGAACTTCCCTTAAAGCCACTTCAATATTGGCTATATCGAGCGTATCAAACGATCAGAAAATAACCTTAATTTCATCCATCGCACCACATAAATTTGTGGTATAATTAAGATGTAATATAAACATGTGGAGAAATTAGAGGATTACATATTTAAGGGCTTTTGCACGTGAAAAGCTACTTTGTTTTCTTTTGTCTTTTTTCACATGAAAAAACCATGGAATAACTTATGCAGCTAGCTAAACAATACATACCAAACGATTACGAGCCAAACATTTACGCCCTCTGGGAAACTAGTGAGGCTTTAGAACCAACAGGGGTAGGCAAGCCATATTCAATCATTATGCCGCCACCTAACGCGAACGGTAATCTGCACATCGGGCACGCACTCGATATGAATTTGAAGGATATCCTGATTCGTTATCACCGAATGAAGGGAGACGACGCTGTATTTATTCCAGGCGCCGACCACGCTGGATTTGAAACTTGGGTTGTATATGAAAGAGAATTAACGAAGCAAGGGAAGAGTCGCTTCGATTTTTCACGTGACCAATTATATAGTCAAGTTTGGAATTTTGTACAAGAAAAACGCGGCAATATGGAGCTGCAATTGCGCGCGTTAGGTGTTAGTGCATCATGGAAGCATTTGACATTCACTCTGGATGATAAAGTCATCAACACTGTGTACGATACGTTTAAGAAAATGTGGGACGACAACTTGGTTTACAGGGGTGAGAGGATTGTTAATTACTGTACCAAACACCAAACCAGCTTTGCCGACATTGAGGTAGAACATAAGAACGAAAAAGGGAAGTTGTGGAAAATAGCTTACCCGACATTAGATAAAATTGGCGAGATTATCGTAGCTACTACGCGCCCAGAAACTATGCTTGGCGACGTTGCCGTAGCGGTTCATCCAGACGATGAGCGATACAAAAAATTGATTGGAACTCGCATTTTACTGCCGATTGTCGATAAGGAAATTCCTATCATCGCAGACGAATACGTCGACATGAGCTACGGCACCGGTGCTGTTAAGATTACGCCAGCGCACGACCCGAACGACTTTGAAATTGCAAAACGCCATGATCTACCTATAGAATCAATTATCAGCCCAGAAGGGAAGATGGTAAACGTGCCAGCGCAGTTCTTAGGATTAACTCCAATAGAAGCTCGTGCTCGAGTTTTGGAGGCGTTGGAAGCGCTAGAGCTACGCCGCGGTGAAACTGAAATTGAACACGCCGTTGGACATTGCTATAAGTGTGGCAGCGTGATTGAGCCGATGATTAAAGAGCAGTGGTTTATTAAAACACAATCACTCGCACAGCCAGCAATTGACGCGCTTAAAAAAGAAGAAATTACTTTTTATCCAGCATCCAAGCGCAAAGAACTCATCGCATATCTTGAGCAATTGAAAGACTGGAATATTTCACGACAAATCCCATGGGGAATACCAATTCCTGCGTTTGTAAATGAAAACGACCCTAAGGATTGGATATTTGATACTCGCACCAACGAGCAGAGTATTGTTGTAAATGGCACAACATATATCAGGGAAGAGGATACCTTTGATACTTGGTTCTCATCTGGTCAATGGCCATACATCGTAACAGATTACTTAACCGGCGGCGATTTAGCTAATTATTTCCCAACTGACATGATGGAAACTGGTATGGATATTATGCGCGCATGGGTTTCGCGAATGATCATGCTTAGCCTATACCGAACAGGGAAGATACCATTCAAAGAAGTTTATCTACACGGAATGGTTAATGACGAGCATAACCAAAAAATGTCCAAGTCTAAGGGTAACGTCATTAATCCAATGGAATTGGTTGCGGAATTCGGATCTGACGCCACACGCATGGGAGTTATTTCTGGGCGAGCGCCCGCTCAAAGCCAAGCCTTCAACAAGGGATCAGTCATTGCGGCACGTAATTTCTGTAATAAATTATGGAATATTGCCAGGTTTGTCGAGGCGCAAATTGGCGATAATCACCAAATTGTCGACTTAGAGCCACAAACTCCAGCTGACCACTGGATTATTCGCCAATTGAACGACGCCGCCAACAACATTGCCGTTAGAATAGAACAATATCGCTTCTCAGAGGCATCAGAAACTGTTTACCACACTATTTGGGATGACGTGGCTGACTGGTACATTGAATCATCTAAAACCGCTATCAATCGTCCGTTGTTATCTTGGGTTTTGGCAACTTCTTTGAAAATCGCTCATCCATTTGCGCCGTTTGTTACGGAAACAATTTGGCAAACGCTTAATTACACCGACGGCATTTTGATGCGTGAAGCTTGGCCAACTCCAGAGAAGTTTGATCCGATTGCCGCTGAGCAATTCGAGCAACTTAAGCTTCTGGTTGCTGAAGGTCGCTGGGTGATTGCTGAACTGCCAGGAAATAAGAAATATCGCTTGTTATACGGCAACGACAGTCTTATCGCTGACAATCAAGACACAATTAAGCATCTCATGCGGCTTGAGGCAATTGAACACACGGATCAGCCGCGCGGACTGAGATTAGCAGCTGCAAACAGGGAAGCGTGGCTAGATATTGATAGTGAAACTTTATACCAACATCAGGAAAATCTGGAAATGCGCCTAGCCGAAGCACGTCAGAAATTGGCGGGATTAAAGAAGCGCCTGGAAAATCCGACTTACGTTGAGAAGGCGCCAGCCCACCTTGTCGAGGAAACTCGCGAGCAATTAGCCGAGCAAGAAAAAATCATTACTCGGCTTGTTTCGGAACTGGAAGTAATTAGCTTAAAATAGCCTAACTCACACCTTCAAAGTCAAGGTGATATCCGTCAAAAGTATGTTGACCACGGGCGGCATATTTTTGGCGTAATCGCTTCTTGTCGTTATTTCGAGGCGTAGTTCGCGGTCGCGCTGAACCTTCTTTCAGCACATTTGACAATTGAGCGTGTTCTGGATGAGTATGGGGCTTTGTTTCTGGCATTTTTATTTCATCCTCAACGCCACTCTGAACGCTATATGTTTTCCAAGATGACAAAAACGCTTTATCGACATTGGTGTCGTGCAGCAGCACACCAAACGCTACATTCAAACTGATAAACATAGTTGTAACGGTGAAAAACTGTTGTACTAAATTCATTTTTATTCTTTCTTTTTGTATCTATTTTTAGAATACTGATTACAATGTTAGCATAAGCTTTGTTTTTTGTCAAGTATATTTCCCAGCATAGAAATAGTCATCCTGAACTTTACAGAGAAAATGTTTAGTATAATGGAGTTTATGGGATACCTAATTTCTATTAAGGTCGCACTAATCCTTTTCCCAATCTTGGCTTTTCTTATCACATTACCGTATATGGTTGCGAACTATCGAAAATACGGCTCCGTCAATAAGCTGCGGACTTTGATTTTCTATTCCTTTATTCTGTATTTATTAACCGTATATTTCTTAGTTATTTTACCGTTACCAAATCCAGAATCCGTTCACACGACTTACGCAGAAAATCTGAATTTAATTCCGTTTTCATTCGTCGTAGATTTTATAAAGAACAGTCCACTAGTATTAACAGATAGCTCAACTTGGATTACGGCGATAAAACATCCCACTTTTTACGTTCCTGCTTTCAACGTTTTAATGCTCATTCCGTTCGGAATTTACCTGCGCTACTATTTCAAATGTCGCCTTAAAAAGACGTTGTTATTGACAGCTATTTTAAGTTTATTCTTTGAGTTAACTCAACTGTCTGGACTTTATTTCATCTATTCAGGACCTTACCGATTAGCCGATGTCGATGATATCATCCAGAACACGATAGGCGGATGCGTCGGTTACTTTCTGGGCTGGTTTGCGACGTGGCTACTTCCGTCCAGGGAGGAAATAGATGAAAAATCCCTTGAGGCGGGTTCGCGAGTTTCTGCAGTCCGCGTTAGTTTATCTCTAATAATCGACGCTGTTATCATCCGTATTCCTTACACCTTATCAAAAACCCAACTTCCGTTTTCGCTATTTTTAGCCCTCTATTTTAGCCTAATTCCTCTACTAAACGGTAAAACTTTTGGTAGCGCATTATTAAAGTTTGGGCTAACATTTGAAAATAAAAAATGGATTCGCACAATTTTCAGAGGAATCTTACTCACGATATATTTTTGCATCATTCCCGCAGGCTTGTTTTACCTCGCGGATGAATTTAATAAGGAAGCGGATTCGCTATTGTTTCTCTGTCTGCTCGCAATTGCATTCTTAGCATTCATATTATTCGTATTAATTACAATTGTCGTAGCGTTATTTAACCGACGTTTTATGTTTGATCGTCTATCTGACGCAAGTTACGAAAGTACGATTCAAGTCAAACAAGAGAAATAAAAAAATAGGAGACCCGTATGAATCTCCTATTTTTCAAATTCAATAGTACTATCTTGGCGGAAGGGGAGGGATTCGAACCCTCGGTACGTTTTACCGCACGCCGGTTTTCAAGACCGGTACCTTCAACCACTCGGTCACCCTTCCGTACTATCTCTGAATTTTGGCGGAGGAGGGGGGATTCGAACCCCCGCTACAGATCTCTCCATACTAACGATTTAGCAAACCGTCCCCTTCAGCCACTTGGGTACTCCTCCAAATTCACTATTTAGTGTACCATAGAAGTGTAATTATTAACAGCTTTATTGCAAATAGGATATAATAGAATTATGGTAAAAGGATATATTTCTAAAATTATAACAGGATTACTTACAATCGGATTCGGCGTAGCTTTGGTGACGGCTCCAGTTTCCGCATTAGGTGAGGGCGGTGCGCCAGCCGGAATTAACGCAGCACGCGGCGATAATACGCCAGCCAACTTAGCTAATGGTGATTCATCAATCGTAAGGCGAGCCATCAACATTATGCTATTCGGTGTCGGCGTCTTAAGCGTCGTTATGCTAATCTTCGGCGGTTTCCGCTATGTAATATCTGGCGGTAAAAAAGAATCCGTCACAAACGCCAAAAACACAATTTTATATGCAATCATCGGTCTACTAATCGCAGTCTTTGCTTACGCCATAATCAACTTCATCCTTGGCGCAGCTTTAAGCGGCGGATCAACCACTAACGTTTAATTGTTCACTAATTCTCATCGTGATATACTAACGTCATGAACGATAGTCCAGAAAACCAAGACCTTGAAACGCTATCACCCGACAGGATTGATTTAACCGAGCCAATAGCCTGGAACGCACCAGAAGGCGTACAGGTTCAACGCGGTAAATTGTGGTATGTGTTTTTTGTCATTGTGCTGATAGGATTAATGGCTTTGGCGATTTTGGTATTTAAGAACTGGACTTTCGCAGTTTTACTACCAATTATGGCTGTAGCCTTGTTTGTATTATCGAACAAAACCCCACAAGTAATAAACTACGCGATTAGCCCCAAAGGCATTTATATCGCCGACGTTTTACACGATTTTAGCGAATTTCGTGCATTTGGATTAATTCACGAAAACAACCAACATTCGATTCTATTATTGCCAGTAAAACGATTTTCGCCAGGTTTAACTATTTACTTTTCCGAAGCAGAGGGCGAGAGAATTGTCGATATGCTCGGAGCGCGCCTACCAATGCAAGAAATTAAGCCAGACGCCTTAGAGAAATTTATTCGGCTGATAAAGCTATAGCTTGATTGACTATATTTTATGTGGTAGAATACAAAAGTTCAGTGCTTTATAGCAATGAAAGTACTTTACATTTTTATTATGGCCAATCGATTTTCGAAAGGCTGTATGCACCCGTAGCTCAGCTGGATAGAGCGCTGGCTTGCGGAGCCAGAGGTCGTAAGTTCGAATCTTGCCGGGTGTACCAATTAACCTAAGGAGGGGTATGAATTTTATTAAGTACGTAAAATATTCAGGATTAGGAATTGTTGCAATCTGTTCAACTGCTATAGCAATTTTAGCTGGCGCAGAGTTCTTTGAATTGATAACTTGGAATGAAGCCAGTAAGTGGATGGTTAAGTTTTGTCAATTAGGCGGCGTCGGTCTAGCGCTATGTATCGTCTGGAGTATTATCGGCACTATAATAGCCAAAGACTCAAAGAAAACTGATAAAAAATAATTTCCCGAATTAGTTAGATACGGAGAGGTGCAGGAGTGGTTGAACTGGCCGCTCTCGAAAAGCGGTATGGGGCAACTCATCGAGGGTTCGAATCCCTCTCTCTCCGCCATAGATATTATGAAAATCACCATTATAACGATCGGAAAAAAGAATGAAGCCTGGGTTCAACCAGGCGTTTCTCGTTTTTTAGAGCGCCTACGAGCACCTTTTGCTGCGGAAATGATTATTCTACCACATTCAAGCTTTGAAGGCGACAGAGCGCGCCAGGAAGAGTCTGAGCGTATTTTTTCACGCCTTAATTCGGATGACTTCGTTATTTTGCTCGATGAGCGCGGTAAAAACTTATCGTCACCAGAATTATCTAATTTAATTACAGATAACATCAATAAGCATATTATTTTTATTATTGGTGGCGCTTACGGAGTTACTAGCGACTTGCGCCAAAAATCCAACGTCGTCTGGTCGTTATCGAACTTAGTATTTCCACACCAATTAGTTCGTCTTATTTTAGCTGAGCAATTATACCGCGCCCAAGAAATCCATCGCGGCAGTCATTATCATCACTCATAGCTTCGGACGCCCATGCCTGGCAATAACCGCAATTTCCACGTGTTTAGCGCCATTTTTTCTCAAACATTCCGCCGCCGCCAACACAGTTGAGCCAGTCGTAAAGATATCGTCAATAATGATATATCGCTTATTTTTATCAACTTTACCCGCAATTTCAAAAAACTCCTTTGCTTGACGTTTTCTCTGAGTGGAAGACTTCGTAAAGTGCTGAGTTACGTTATTCCTACGCCGAAGCAGGGAACGACATTCTATTTTTCTACGTCGAGATAATTTAATAGTAATTTTTCGGATATGATCAAATCCACGACGCCGAATATTCTTAGAAATTGTAGGAATTGGAATAATTACTGTTTCTGACGGCAATTCAGGCAGAGCTTCGTCTAAGAACTCACTTAGCAATCCAGCCGCTGCCTGAACACGACTGAACTTATAATCATCAATAATCTTTGCGACAACACCTGTACGTCGTGAAAAGCACCAGATCATATCACAGGGGAGCTTATGTTTTTACATAAGTTGCCATTCTCCAATAAATCACCACATAATACACACATATCATACTTCCGACTCATGATGTATTTTTTACAATCTAAGCATAAAATACCACCCGTTTTACCACACTTATAACAGTGGTGAGGAGCGATGATTGATAATAGCGCGTCAAACATTGTAATTTTTACGTTTTAAGCCTTTCTCTGTTGATTATAACGCACATTACAGTTATACTAATAAAGACTTTGTCAATGAGCCTATTATAAAAGTGGAGGAAATTATGGCCCGAAAGCAAGATGATACATTACTAACAGAACAGGAATTGGCTGCGGCGTTTATTGACGATGATAACGACGATCTGCTACCTGGTTTTAACGACGACAACAGTAGGAGTAATAGCACGCCAGCAACACGATCCGATGACAACTGGGAAGATGAGGCTGATGATGCAATGGGTCAATTGGCTGTTGACGTTTTTGAGACAGAAAACAACCTAGTCATCAAAGCTCGTACTGCCGGCGTAGATCGAAATGACCTAGACGTAAGTATTTCTGACGGCATCTTAACAATTAGCGGCACACTGTCTAGCGGTGACGAAGCGGATGTTCGCCAATGGCACATCCAAGAATGCTACTGGGGAGAATTCAGCCGTACATTAGCATTGCCAACCGCTGTAAACGAAGAAGGCGTTAAGGCAGAATTAAAAGATGGCGTTTTGACAATTACTTTTGAAAAGATAAAGCAAGAAAAAGCAAAGAAGATTCAAGTTCTATAAAAAACCATTTTACAGAAAATACCGTCACAAGTTGGCAGTATTTTTTAGCCACAAAAAAAGAACCTCATTAGCGAGGCTCTTTTTTACCGGTAGGGTAGATTAACCCTTAAACTTATCGATGACCATATTGACGATTGCGTATGCCAAAATAGCGATCACCAAACCGACAATTGCGTACAAAACTGTATTCTTAGCGGCTGTAACCTTATTACTATCACCAGCTGAAGTAGTGTAGCGGATACCACCCCAGATAAGCATAATAACACTCAATGCACCAACGGCAAACAAGAATATATTTACAAATTGCTTAACCAAAGTTTGAGGATCTGAAGCGGTTTCACTCACACCTTCTCCTCTTGCACTGCTTACACCATTAGTTAAGGTAAAATCACTTTCAGCGCTTGCAGCTGGAGCTACAGCCAAAGCAACAGTTGGTACTACCAGTAGTCCCGCCAAGATTAATTTTAATTTATTCATTGTTATTTTCTCCTTGTTTAATGATATTACTATTATACATTTTTATCTGTTATTTGCAAAACTAATTAGTCTTTACCTCAATTCCGAATTGTCTCAAAATCATCTTAACTATAACCCATGCAAGAACAGCCACAATTAGACCAACTATCGAATAAGTGAGAGCAGTCTGAGCAGACTTCGTTTTTGAGGCATCTCCAGCTGAAGTGATATAGCGAAATCCGCTAAAGATAATCATAACAACAGATAAAATACCCACAGCCCACAGTAGAAAATTAATCAATATACTTATTAATCCACCTTCACCTGCAATGCTTTTATTTTTCATATCCGCCGTAGTAGCAGTTGTTATACCTTTCTTTACGACGCTATTAGCAGCTTGCGCGGAAACATTTGTGGAAAGAGAAGCTACTGATATGGCTGAAAATCCAAACACCGAACAAGCTACAATTAATGCCGATAATATCATTTTTTTCATTTTTACTCCTTACTATGATTACTAGATTCATCATGCTTAACAGGCTTATTAAACCCGTCAAACACAAAATTGACAATCGCCGAAGCGAATACAGAAACTATTAAGCCAACGACAGCATATAAAATAGTACTCCTGGCTTTTGCAGCCTTCTGAGCATCACCGCTGGAAAGTGCAAACAAAATGCCGCCAATAACTATCATAATAATCGAAATAGCACCAACAGCCATAAGTAGAACTTCAACAATAGTTTTTATAATACCATTCACCTGATCTTCGCCGCTATCTTTATTTTGGCAATAGACAGAGTTGTCGCTTCCATTTTCCTTTGAGCAAATATTGATACCGTTAGCCGCAGACACCGCTGGAGTGAACACTCCAAGAAGCCCAATCATTAGTATTCCAGCCGCCAGGATTTTTGTAAAAATCTTCATCTTAAACCTTTCCTATAATATAACCTGTTATAGCAATCGCGTTAGCAATAATAACCAAACCAATGACTGCATATAGAATAGTATTCTTTGCGCTGGCCGTCTTAGCTGGATCGCCAGCAGATAGGGAATAATTTATCCCAGCAATAATCACAATAATAACAGCTACGACACCAGCCACCCAAAATGCCAAATTAACAAACTTCATAATATCTACGCCATTATTCTTCGGCACACCAAGACTATCAGCACTCCCCAACAATCCAGCAAAAAATTCCATATATCTCATTTTATACTCCTATATTTGATGATATAAAGTTGACTAACGCAACAGAAGCTAGGGCAATAACCAGACCGATCGCGGCACTCATAATAGTTTTTCGTCCATGAGCAGCCTTATCTGGAGCACCGTTACTGGTCATCATCAAGAAACCACCGTACATGATATATCCAATAGTCGTGTAGCCGATAAGCTGCAGCAAATCATCAACGATATTAAGTGCGATTTTCCAAATATAGTTAGCTTGAGAATTAGCATCTGCGCCTGGACTTCTAAGGGAACAGTCATTATTAGTTAAACCGCTATACCATGGTTTTAACGTTAAAATTTTTCCCTTATTAGAACACGCATCGTTATCGTCCGCAAAAGAAGTATTCGGGAAAGTTAAACTCGCCCCAAACGACCCTATAATCATTAAAGACATCGCTATTATAATCTTTTTCATTAATCGAAAACTCCTCCTGGAATAATAAAGTTAGTAATTGCCACCATAAACGCAAACATTATTATTCCAATGACAGTATTCGTCCAGACTTCACGTGCTTTTTTTATCTTATCAGGACTGCCCTCAGAAGTGGTATATAAAAACGCGCCATATATAACAGCACCAACCGCCGCGACCAAAACTCCAGCGGTTAAGATTTTAATAACTTGTTTGATTATGTCGATAATTGCCGTGCTACCCGTGCCGTCACAAGAAATAACAGAGGTTTCCGCGCCACCACAATTGCCGGCAGCTAAAGCTACTTTGGGTATAAAAACGCTCCCTGCGATTACTGTTGCGATAAATATACTGATTACAATATTTCTTTTTGTCATAAAATTTTCTCTTATACCTAAATTGTAAAATAGTCAAGCGAAAAAAGCAAACATTTTCCTTGAAAAGACAGAAGTAATCTGATAATATAAGGAGTATTGATATGCGCTCGTAGTGAAGTTGGCCTATCACGCCTCCCTGTCACGGAGGAGATCGCCGGTTCGAATCCGGTCGAGCGCGCCACAGATAATTCACCCCTTGATAGGGTGTTTTTTTATGGAAAATATACCATTTTTATTGCATTTCTGTACAATTTATGTTATGATATCGCCAATTGGACTGGAAGGTCTAAGGAGTTTTTATAATAAAATATCTGACAATGTCAGAGGAAGGATCCCAAGCGTTATGGTTCGAAATCGTGAACAATTTAACCCAAGCGATTCAAAACTACCAAAAAAAATAATAGCACTATTTGGTGCGGCAGCATTCGCGCTTGGAGCGGCAGGATGTAATGGTGAGACTCACAGCGAGCCAACTCCAGATACAACAACATCTACAGCGCAAGAAACGCAGAATCCAACCCCATCTTCCGAGCCTAGTCCAGAAGTATCCGCTTCTAGCTGTATAAAATTTGACGGAGATCAAGAACTTATAGAAGACCTAAAATCAGCAAAAACTGACGGAGAGAAAAGAAATGCTTTTGTCGAATTTGCAAGAAAGCAAACAGATAAGCCTATGGCAGAGACAAACTCGATGGGCACAACAACCACCTCTACAGTCAATCTTGTTGACACTGTAGAACAGCTTGGACGAGATTCCACTACCACCCTAGAAGCAGCCCTCAATTTAGCTGCTGACGGATGTATTAGTGATGATGACAAAAAGTTTATGGCTAATGCCTTTGTAAGTTCTTCGACGCTGGGTCAAGCCAGCAAGAGCTTAGGACGTGCCTTCGACTTTGCTATTGAGTTTCCTGAGGATAATGAAGCAGAAAAGAATGAAGTTAGCTGCAAAGAAGTACTTTATTCTGCTGAAGGCATAGAGATAAACGGAGTAAAACAGCCACCTCACGTCGCAAGAGATATTTTTAAAACAGAAAAAGAAGAAGATATAGACAAACGAAACCCACTTCAGGATACAAGCCTGAAAGGCGGCATATTTGCATCACAAACAGCCTGCGAAACAAATGACGGAAAACCGATTATAGAACAAATAACTTTAGTACATACCTCCTATAATCAAAACTCTATTGATAACCTATCTACAGGCGAGCAAGCAGAAGTAATGGCGAACCCGTATATTAGTACTGAGAGTATGGCAAAAAACGATCCTCAATATGCAACCTGGACTATTCTAACTCACAGGGCCGTTGATCCAGGTAGCGAAATTCCAGCATTATACGAAGGCGAACAAACAACTCTAGGGAAAGTGCCTGCAATAAAAGAAGCTCTAGCTAAGATAGAAGAAGCTCGAACTAATAAGTAAACAGTTCTCAATAAGATAAAAAGAGACCCTTGCATAAACACCTTCATATATGATTAAATGAAGGTGTTTATGTTTATGAGTGGGTACGATCGTAAAAACGTCTTTAAGAATATAGTTTTATATTTGTGCGTGAGCGCCTTATTTATATTACCAATTTCTACACTATTAACATCTTTACCTGCATTTGCTGCTGGGTACTTCGACGGTCTCAGTATTCAAGAAAAATACAAGTTCTATGTTTATGCACGCGTAATAGATAAATGTCTTTCTAAATGGCCGGGGTATCACCCAAATGTTCATAATGGAAATATATTTAGTTCTGGCAAGGTGTATGTAGGAACTTTTCCAGAATTTACAGGACAGGGATATAATGAATCTGAAGGGTCTTTTGACTGCAGTTCCAAAGAACTACTCAGCGAAGCTGTTAATAAATTTGGCATAAAGCCAGTCGAGAGGGCTACTGCTGCAGAAACTCTTTTCTGTTATATGGGCTATAAAAGAGCCTCTCAGACCACAGGGCCAAATGAGAAAAAAAGTGCTAATGATTACATACCGAAAGGTGATTCTTGTACAAGTGGCACAGGAGAAGAGCTTTACCACCCAGATGGATATAAAGAAGGAAAAATATTTGAATTATTATCTGCAATATCAGGATATAAAAAAGGCTCAGAGAACTCCGATCCGGGTATAAAATATCTGGTTTCGAGGTCCATGATAAAAGGTTGCATAAAAGATGGCAAGCCTCAATCTCGCCGACTCAATCCAAAAGACTGGGAAATACCAGATGTGGATGGTAATGGAAACCTAACTAAATCCTATTATTTGCCTGGCGACGGACAAGGTTATAATGTGGACGGATCAAGAAACCGTGAATGGCCACAGGATAGTTATGATGCAAAAATTCCTGAATGGCAGTGTATGAATATATATCAACGCCTAGTGGAATCAGCGCCAAAATATCAAGAAGCTCTAAAACAGTCAGCTACAGACACTGCTTGCGCGGGGCTGGCGGGGAAAGAGCTTGCCGCCTGTAAAGCCGGAATAGAACACAAGAACGAAGGCGCCGCCTACTGCAAAACATACACTGACGAAAAAGAAAGAGAAGCCTGTGAAAAAGGTCAGAACGCTAAGATTGAAACTGCTGCAGAAGAAGAGGAAGGTGGCGAACCAAAAAACTCCTGCGGTATTGATGGCGGTTTAGGTTGGCTAATCTGCCCCGTAATGACATTCGTAGCTAATATTAATGACGCAGCCTACGGTGCTATTTCTGGATTTTTAGATATAAAACCAGCAATACTTGGTGACAACAGCAATACTTCCGGAGCAAAGCAAGGTTGGGATTTTTTCCGCAATATAGCCAACGCCATATTCGCCGTAATATTCTTATGGATTATATTTTCTCAAATCTCTAATGTTGGCGTTAGTAATTATGGAATTAAGAAAATCCTGCCTCGCTTAATAATAGGGGCTTTACTAGTTAATTTATCTTATTATCTTTGTCAGATTTTTGTAGACTTATCTAATATATTAGGGCATACATTAAAGGACGCCTTAGAAGCTGGAGCGGGAGGAATAGGTACTGAATCTGAAGCTGCAGGATGGGGTAGTGCCATCGCTGCCACCATAGTGGGTGTTGGCGGAGTAGCTGCATTTGCCGCCTTAGCTATTGGAATCCCCACTCTTGCTGCTGGATTCTTGGCGATTATGACAGTATTTATTATTCTAGTAGTTAGACAAGCAGGTATCATACTATTAATATCCATGTCTCCTATGGCCTTCGCGGCGTGGCTATTGCCTAATACAGAAGACTTATTTAAAAAATGGTTGAAAATGTTCAGGGGTCTGCTATTAGTATTTCCTATAATATCTTTGTTGTACGGCGCGGGAAAATTAGCTGGTGCAGTGTTAGCATCAAGTGCGACAGTTGATCCGAATAATCCAGACGAGACTCTGCATCTGGTTGCTTTAGCAGCCACTACTATGCCGCTCATTGCCACTCCTTTTGTATTGCAAAACTCCTTAAGTTCACTGGGTAGTATCGGAGCAAAGATAGGGAAACTTAGTAGTGCCGCAAATGGTAACTTAAAGAATGCTGTAATGAATAAATCCAGAATTAGCGATGTTAAGAATGCATGGAAATCTCGATCTGCTAGAAAGCTAGCAGAAAGAAGATCCGGCAATACCTGGTACGGACGAACCGCAAGTAATCTCAGAGATAGAAACAACTCTATGCTTAAGAGAGGACTTGGAGTGGCAATGAATCCTGCAGCGGCCCTTGATGATAGCTGGGTTGGTCGAAAGATAGGTCTTGGTGATGGCGTAGGAGCGGCACAAGAGGCTTACGATAAAAGTGCTATGGAAAAAGCTGAACGATCAATCACGTATAAATACGGTGGAGATGCTGAGGCAGCCCTAAAGGACAAAAAAGCCGACAAGTACACTAGGATTGCAGCCGTTAACCAACTTAAGGGACAAGGCGCTCATGGTGCGGACGTAGTGGCTGATTACCTGAGAGATGGTGGAGAAGTGGATAGTGTAAGTATGGCTAATGCATTAACCGAAATGAAAGGGTCTCACGCTGGAGTTTCTGAGGCAGGAGTTAGTGCTCTTAAGGCTCTTCAGAGTGGTAAATCAAGCTTCTCACTCGGGGATAAAGATTCGTCAGGCAATGTCGTTGGCGATTCAGCAAAGGACGAGTTTAATAGCCTAACTAAGGATGGCGTAAGTAAATTATCCAATGAAGCCATCGCCAAACAGAGCGCTGACGCCATTAAGCACTCTGCTATAAAAAGAAATGACGCTCTTAAGCTACTGAAAGATAATAGACTCAGGTCTATGATGAGTCAGGATACAAAAAATGCTCTTGTCAATAAATAAACATGGCAATTATCCCATTGAAACAAGTGACTGATAAATAACTTATGCTATAATAGTATCAATAACCTATTTCGAAATCCGGTAAACTTACGCGTACGGCGCGGCGAAATGGATAAGTCCATTAACATCGCCGCGTTTTTTATGTAAATAAGCTCGGGTAACTTAGTGGATAGAGTACGCTTCTGTCGAAGGCGATAACGTGGGTTCGAATCCCACCCCGGGTACCAATAATATTCCCACAAAGGTAAAGACCCCTTGGGTAGGGGTCTTACGCTTCTGTCGTATCTCTTATTATACGTCAGATTGTTTGTGGTGTCCATAAATCACTTGCAAAATATAATGTTTAATTATATAATACAGTTCGATAAGCTGTCTAGACTTATGAAATATACTGTAAAACAATTACAGGCGGATTTTCCTGATGATAACGCGTGCCTTGAATGGCTAGTTGCGTACTTATACCCAAACGGGATAACCTGCCCTAAATGCAATACAATTACCAAACACTATCGAGTATCTGGTAGGCGTTCATATTGTTGCTCAAAATGTGGCAACCATCTGTATCCGCTTACTAATACTATATTTCATAGGTCACGCACATCTCTTACCGACTGGTTTCACGCTATTTACATAATGAGTACAAATAAGGCTGGTACGAGTGCAAGGCAAATTGAACGTGAGATTGGTGTAACCTATAAAACAGCATGGCGGATGATGCACCAAATTCGTTCAATGATGGGTAATAAAGATACTGAATTAGCCAATGATGTAGAAGTAGATGAAACATATATACATCCTAACGTATTCAAGCGTTCGTCTGCTCAAAAGCGGTATGGTCGTGATGCACGGCGCACGGGAGAAATTCTATTCGGTGCTGTTGAGCGAAACGGTGAGGTGAAGATATGGCATGTTAAATCATCTGGCGTTCGTGTATTACAACCTTTGATACTTACAAACGTTAAAGACGGAGCTACAGTACATAGCGATGGTCACAAATCATATACGTCATTACCTAAGTATGGATATGATCATCGCACTACTAACCACGGAATCGGTGAGTATTATACGGAGTATTCTTATACGCAAAACATTGAAAACGTATGGTCACATATTAAACGCGGTATCAAGGGCGTATATCGACATGTCGGGACTAGGTATGTTCAGTTATACGCAAACGAGTATGCGTGGCGATATAATCACCGCCAACACAAGGTGTTGTTTTGGTATTTGCTGGCAGATATTATTTATCCGCGGTCTTGCGCTTTTTCGCGGCAGCAGCAGGTTGCTTCTTACGCGCTACCTGCTTCAGGATATCGAAAAACTGTTTCTTAGTTGGTTCTTTTTTCTTTACGTTAGCCATTATCTTTATTATACCCTATGCATGCCAATAGTGATTTGGGCTAAGTGAGTAATACGTAATAGTAAACAAACCTACGCCGACAAAACAAAGCAAAATATGTTTGATTATACTGTGACCTTTTTGTTGTCGAGTATAAAGTGCCTTATCTTTGCCCCGTAGGTTATCGTTATTTTGCTTTTGATTGTCCATAAGAGCCTCCATTCTTTCTATTAAAAAGGACAGCCATCGCTGGCTGTCTAGACCCACAACAAGGGTTTATCCCTATTGCTTTTAGCAAATGGCTGCCCATTTTCGGGATAAAAAATGAGCCTCGCTGTGAGTCTAGACAGTATAATTATAACATATGACATGTGTAATATAATGCACATAGTTAGATTGTCGATGTGGTGTATAATGAATATATGAAAGCAACAAAACAAACAAAGTCATTAATAAAATATTTAGTATTTAGTATGAATCTACCTACAATTACGAGCATTACAAAAATGCTTTATCTTATTGATCTGGCATCAGTAGCTTCTACTGGAAAACAGACCACAGATTTTGAATTTATTCGATATTACTATGGTCCATACGACAAAGATATACGTATAATAATAGACGATATGACAGCAAAAAAAGAATTAGATGTTGACGTTAGATACTTATCTAATGGGGAGCCATTTTTAGTCTATAAAATGCCTAGTGGAACTGTTAGCCTCACTTACGAAGGTGCTAATGAACAGATTGTGAGAGACTTGGTAGATAGTTTAGGTAATTTATCCCCGAAAAGTCTTACTGAACTTGCATATAAAACAAAACCAATGGCCAGACTAGGTGCTACCCTTGGCGGCAACGAGCACCTAAATGAAAAGCTTGTCTTAACGGAGGTGTAATGAATATACCATCTGGTATATATAGTCCCTTTAGTGATAAGGATTTAGTGGAAAGCCTTGTTGAACAGAAAAATATATACAATGACATTCATTCAGTAAACACCAATAACACATCTCAGCAAAAATCAAAATTTAAATTGTGTATTAGTTTATCAGAAACAGTCGACCAAATTATTGATGGAAAAATTTTTGGAATCTCTTGCTCATATTTAAACTGGCACGATAAAGTTGATCATATCAAAGTCTGCCAAAGTGATTACAAAATTTGCAATTCTCCAGTATTAAAATCTGGGCAGAGTGTATATCTTCCACAGGATATGGAGGTGCTGTCATATGAAGAGATAAGAGCAAAAATAGAGGATCAATCAAATAGATTTAAATATAGAGCAACATTGTCGAGTAATAAGTATGAGAGAATTAGAGAAATGTTTGCAAATTATTTACGTTTTTGCAAAAACACAAGCGATAGCGTAAACGCAATTAAATCTCTGATTAGTGAAACGCCAGATCTTAAGCCACTAAAATCTTACGGCGTCGATATTAAAGAATAGCGTTGGAAATACTTGCTTAGATGGGATAATTGCCATAAACATAATGACCCCTTCTCTTGACTTTTTCCATCAAAAATGCTAATATAACCTCAGATGGAGTGGTTAATTTCACGTAAGCAACCTCTTAGTGTGGCGTTGCGATGGTTTGTATTGCTGATAGCGGGAATGCTAGTAGGCATTTTTCTTAATACTCTAACACACTCGACTTCTGTTTATGCTGTAGACGCAGAATGGAGCGGTCATAATTTAACTTACAACAAAGAAAAATATACAAAGGTAAGTGATGATAAAAAGATCAAACAATTTAATCTACCTGATAATTCGCTTGTTTATGTTAATGAAGATAAGAATAAAAAAGAAACTAAAGTCATTTACTTCCCATCAAGCGAAATATCTTCACTAAGTTCCGCAACTTACGCAGTTTACTCATTTACGCCACCGAACACCTACGAGCAAACCAGTAACTCAACTATTTCAATTGAATCTCCCTCAGAAAATTCAACAGGTACTTCTTGTGATGTGCAGGGGATAGGGTGGATTATCTGTCCAGTTTCCAACTGGTTGGCTGATGGCATAGATTATATGTACAGCGCACTTCAGGAGTTCTTAAAAACCAAGCCATTAGAAACAACCAACCAAAATAGTGGAATTTATCTGGCGTGGGTCATTATGCGCAACATTAGCAACGTGGCGTTTATCGTGGCGTTTTTGGTGATCATCTACTCACAATTGACCTCTGTAGGAATTAGCAATTACGGCGTTAAAAAAATGCTCCCTAGGTTAATAATTGCGGCGGTGTTGGTTAACTTATCATTCACGTTTTGTGCTGTATTGCTGGATTTATCAAACGTAACTGGCTACGCCTTCCAGGACGCTTTCATGGGGATTAAAAATACCATATCCACTGTAGGAGAAAATACGGGCGTAGGTTGGACATGGTCGGAAGTTATTATGATGATATTGTCCAACGGGGCTTTAGCTGGCGGGGTAGTCGCAACAGTAGCCATGGGCGCAGAATTGCTACCGTTGGCGCTATCAGCATTAGTGGGAATAGGTCTAGTACTTCTCTTAGTGCTTCTAATTATGGCAGCACGTCAAGCTTTAATTGTAATCTTAATTATCATTTCACCTTTAGCCTTCGTTTGTTATTTACTTCCTGGCACAGAAAAATGGTTTAAGAAATGGCGAGACTTATTCTTCACGATGTTAGTATTCTTCCCGGCATTCGCTGTAATATTCGGTGGGGCGCAATTGGCAGGAATAATAATTATCCAAAACGCTACAGGAGCAAATGGTGGAATAATGCAAATCTTAGGAATGGTAGTTCAAGTTATACCATTAGCCTTAACACCTATAATCCTGAAACTTAGCGGCGGAATATTGGGTAAATTCGCTGGGTTTGTTAATGACAAAAACAAGGGCTTATACGACAGGACTAAGAACTATTCTAAAGATCGCCGCGAAACTATTAAAAACAAGAAACTGGCTAATGCCAATATGGCGCGATTCAACCCAAATCGTTTACGCCGTTGGGCAGATCATAAAGGTAGAGCACTCAAAAAAGATCTGGAAACTTCACAGAAAAATGCCGAGAATTCATTTAGAAATACAGCCCGGTATAAGAAGTTAGACTTAGAGGCCAGGCAGGCTTCCAGGCGTGCAGATCTGTTGTCCGCACAAGATGACAATCGCTACACCGAAGCTACGCTGGGTCACGCACCAACTGATACGTATGGAAAGTACGATCGTGCTCTACGAGCTAAGTTCACTAAATACTCAAATTGGCGAGACGCGCAACAAGCTCAATTTATGTCAGACATTAAAGACTTAGAAACCGAAATTGCAGTGTCTGGACTAATTAAGAATAACGCTCAACGCCAGCAGCATAGTGAATTTGCAGAGCAATTGATAAACAGCAAGGAACTTCAAGAGAAGGCTGGCGGTCACGTATTCAAGGATAAGAACGGTAAATTAATCGGAGCAGACGCGGCACTGGCGTCAGCTATAGCAACCAGCCGTAGCGAATATGCCAAGTCAGTCGATGAGGCTCGTCAAATCATAGAACACTACGGACTAAGCTCGGAGCAAAGACAAGATTTAGCTTTAGGTAGAAAAACCATACCTCTTACTGGCGGAGTAATATTGGGTGGAGACAGTATATTTGTACGTGAAGCCTCAATCAAAGAACAGGTTAAATATGGCACTGCGGCAGAAGTAGCTGAACTTCTTAGCGAATTACCACTTGAATTCCGCTCTGTCTTAGCTTCATCGTTAGCGGAATCTGGCATAAAGAACAGAGCATCCTTCATGGGTGGTAAGCTTATCGATGATGTGGGTAAGGGAGAGATTAGAAATAGAGGTGACCTCATGAACTACTTCGCTGAATGGCTACAAGGTGGTAAATATAAACCTGAGACCTTAGCGTCTACGGATGCTGATGCCGTTAAGTTGTTGATAGAAGCTGTAAATACTACATCTGTTATTACTAATAAGAAACGTCAAGATATCAAGGATGTTATCAATACAATTCTTACCGACAGGAGGTTATCTGCAAACGTAACAGATGCCGCCAAAGAGCAATTTGAGATTTTCCGAAACATACTATAATAGCTGTGATTTTGATATAATATAAGCAGTATGTCGGTGTATAAAGTCCCTCAAGATGTCGAGGCGGAGGACAAACTGCTCGGGCCGTTTAGCTTCCGACAGTTTGTGTTCTTAATTATAGCTGTTATCGGAATCGCTATTGCGTACGGTTTAAGTACAATTTTACTACCTTTGGCAATAATTCCTGTACCGATAATTTTATTCTTTGGAGCACTGGCTTTACCTCTTAAAAAAGATCAGCCAATGGAAGTTTATTTGGCAGCAGTCATTTCTTTTATGCTAAAACCAAAAAAACGTCTATGGCAGCCTGATGGAATTGAAAGATTAGTCGAAGTTATCGCGCCAAAAGTCGAGGAGAAGACTTACGGTAATAATTACGATCAAGCCGAAGTCCAGCGAAGATTATCGTATTTGGCGAATTTGGTAGACAGTCAGGGTTGGTCAATTCGTGGCGTCAATAATCCAAATAGTTCAATGCGTGCCGATTTATTCAACGAAGGGCAAGCAGCTAACGACATATTGGATGAAAATAGCACTACGGCGCAAAATATCAATCACTTAATAAATCAGTCAGATGTTCGTAGGCGACAAGAAGTTATCCAAAAGATGCAAACAGGGCAATCTGTTACGCCGCCTCCTACGCAACCACCTCAACCATCTCAACCAAATAATCCTACTCCAGCCGCACCACTGCAAATGAATCCGTACCCAACGATGCGTCAATCTGTATTAAATCCAGTGTCCGGACGACCTGCCGCGAACACCCCAGCTCAAACTCAACCGACAACCACGCCGCAAACTAGCGTAAACGAGGTGTCACCTGCTATAATAGAACTGGCAAATAACCGCGACCTCTCGATTGAAACGATTGCGCGTGAGGCAAATCGAATTCAGCAAGAAAATAAATTATCAGATGAGGAAGTGGTGATTTCACTACGTTAGGTGGGGTTTATGCAACCAGAGTTACAAAATCAACAATCTTATCAGCAGGTTCCGCAAACCAATGCGGCTCTTCCTGGTATCTCTCAGCAGACATCAGGGGCAATTGGTTCGGGACCAAATCCAACCACACCAGCTCCAGATAAAACCCCTGACAACAAGAAGCAAAAAGGACCAATTAGCACCCAGAATACGCTGCTTTTCTCTGAGATGCGCGAAAATATGATCATCATGAGTGATGGCAGTTTTCGGGCGGTAGTGGAATGTGAATCGATCAACTTTGACCTGATGAGTTCACGCGAAAGAGAGGGAATTGAGTTCAGTTATCAAAACTTCATCAACTCTCTATATTTCCCAATTCAGGTTCTTATCCGTTCACGCCGCGTGGACATTGGCCCATATCTGGACAGATTGGCTGAAATTCGCCGCAATCAAGACAATATGCTCCTCAACGTCCTAATGGACGATTATATGGATTTCATTGATATTCTGGCACAAGAGGCAAACATTATGGATAAGAGTTTTTATGTTGTCGTTCCATATTATCCAGCCGGCGAGGAAAACGCCTTCAAGCAACAGACTAAGGGATTATTCAATAGCTTCTTCAGTGGAAAAAAAGAGGCAACCGTAACAAAAATTGACCAAG
>UNSN01000006.1 GCA_900555675.1 Candidatus Saccharimonadota bacterium
GTAAAAATCTTAGCTGGGGCGTGCCGGTTCCTGGCGATGATAATCAAGTCATGTACGTTTGGCTAGATGCTCTGAGTAATTACATTACGGTTATCGGTTATCCTGATCGTCCAGAAGAGTGGCAATCATTCTGGCCGGCTGACGTGCAAGTTATCGGCAAGGACATTCTCCGCTTCCACGCTGGTATTTGGCCGGCAATGCTCATGGCGCTAGATTTACCGCTTCCGAAGGTTTTACTTGTTCATGGATTTATTAATTCTGGCGGGATGAAAATGTCAAAGAGCCTTGGAAATGGTGTTGGTCCGACTGACATTATTCCAGATTACGGCGCCGAGGCGTTTCGATATTATTTCTTGCGCCACGTACCAACGCAAGATGACGGCGACTTTACTTGGGAAAAGTTTGAGGCTGCGTATAATGGTGAGCTCGGTAATGATTTGGGCAATTTGGTTCAGCGAGTCGCTAAAATGGTGCAGAGTTATCAAGCGGGCGTTATTGGTGATGCTCCACAATCAGAGCACGATATGGGACCGTATCGTCAGGCGATGGAAAGTTATACGTTCGATCAAGCAATGGACGAAATTTGGCTAATTGTTCGCTCTTTGAATCAATATATTGAGAGAGTTCAACCATGGCAAGTTGCTAAAAATCGTGATAAAGATCCAGAAGCAGAGTCACATTTGAGTGAGATTTTGGCGCACGCTTGTGGCACATTATTGCAAGTGTCTGACATGTTGCGTCCATTCATGCCGCAAACTGCCGAGAAAATTCATGATATGTTTGTTAGTGGTGTCGTGCCGTCAGAATTGACGCCTTTGTTCCCGCGCAAATATATTCACACGCCAGATCCACGCGCTCCGAAAACAGAATCTCAGGTTAAATAGTTTATGATTGAGGCTGATAAGAAAAGTGCGACTGAGGGTTTACGTCTGATAGATTCGCATTGTCATTTGCACGATACAGAATTTTTTACGGACAATCGCGAGCAATTTTACAAAGAAACGGTCGAGGCGAATATTGGCATGATTTGTGTCGGTACTGACCAGCGAAGTAGCCGCCAAGCTGTGGAATTTGCCGCGAATCATGAGTTTACTTGGGCGGCAATTGGTGTTCATCCGCACGATACGAAAGATGGCTGGGGAGATGTCAAAACTTTGCTGGAGAACAAGACGGAAAATTCTCCGATTGTGGCAATTGGTGAGATTGGGCTTGATTATTATTACAATAACAGTCCGCGGGAAACACAAATTGAGGGCTTGGAAGCGCAACTTCAAATGGCGGTTGATTGCGATTTGCCAGTAAGCTTTCATGTTCGCGATGGTGCGAAGGATCAGCCGTCAGTTTGGGATGATTTTTGGCCAATTTTTGACAATTTTCACGGGCTTCGCGGCGTGTTGCATAGTTTTACGGACACGCGTGATAATTTGGAAAAGGGTTTTTCGCGAAATTTGTACGTTGGACTTAATGGAATTAGTACATTCACAAAGGATCAATTGCAGAAAGAATTGTTCGCTTCAATCCCGCTGGAGCGATTATTACTAGAAACTGACGCACCATTCTTGACACCAGCGCCGTTTCGTGGTAATATAAACAAGCCAGAATATGTGAGATTAGTGGCTGAACATTGGGCAAAGCAGAGAAATATTGATTTTGATGTTTTAAGCCAAGCTACTCTTCACAACACAAAAGAACTTTTTGGCATTTGAAAGTGGAGAAAATGAGTAGTACGCCGGAATGTGTTACAAAAACACCTGAAATTGAAGCTCTTAAAGAGGTTTATAGAATTTATCCTAATACCGAGAAGGATAGCTTTGGCTCTAAACTAAATCCCAATTTAGGCGAGGTCGCAGTTAAAGGTGGCAGTGATGAAGCGCTTAATCACTGCAGGGAAGTGCTTGGTGAAAAAAAGAAGCCTACCGATCCTGTTGAGTCTGTGAAAGAAATTGGCTGGATGTTAGCAGATCTTCGAAAAACTAAAGCTAACGAGGTACAATAAGTGACTAAGTTTTTGAAAAAAGTACGAAGTTTGGTTTTTGCTGATGATAGTGACGCGGTGTCTTTGTTGAAATTCCGTAAAAAAGATCGTCCATTAAAGAAATTTACCGAGCGTGAGTTAATCCAATTGGAAAGTGAAATTGGCGCAACAATTTTTGGCGAGAAGCCGGCGTATGTTGCGCGACGAGAATTTTTTAATTTAGATAAAGATACCTGGATTTGGTACGAAGAAGTTGCTGACGGTAAGGGCGGTCGGCAAGAATTGACGACGCGCTATGAAGTGCAACCAAAGGGAATTTTGAAGATTCAGCCGAATTATCGCTATAGCTATTTGGAGGGCGACGAGCTTCAGAATTTTGTCTTGGCAACTAAGGAGTATTACGAGCGAGTTTCTCGGCAATTATATAAGAAAGATCCGCAAACCGGTCGGCCGCTTTGATATAATAAAAAAGTGAATAAAGACTATATCTATCTTGATCATGCTGCTGCTACGCCAATGGATCCGTTGGTGATTGAGGCGATGTTGCCATATTTTTCTGAAAAGTTTTTCAATCCGTCTAGTCCGTACGCTCCAGCAATATTTACAAAGCGTGAATATCAAGACGCGAAGGCTCGATTGGCGCGCTGCTTGGGTGTGATGGCTGATGAATTGATAATGACAGCTGGAGCAACTGAGTCTGTTAATTTGGCGTTCAATGCGGCAAATGGCGTAAGTTTAATTTCGGCGATTGAGCATGACGCGGTGATTAATTCCGCGAAAGCGCGTTCGGAAGTGAAGCTTATTCCGCCAATGAAAAATGGACGAATAGACCCAAACACGGTTAAAAAAATGTTAACGCCAGATGTTGGATTTGTTAGTGTTGCGCTGGTGAATCATGAGCTGGGCTATATTCAGCCAATTGAAGAAATTGCGGAAATTGTAAAAGCCGAGCGGCTCAGGCGCCAAGAAAACGATGAATCTTTACCGTTGATTTTTCATACAGACGCTTCGCAGGCGGCGGCTTTAGTTGATGTGAAGATTAAAAGGCTGGGCGTTGATTTATTGACATTATCTGCGGCGAAAGTTTACGGCCCAAAGCAAGTTGGTTTACTGTGGGTGCGACCTGGCGTTACGCTGAAAGCTAATATTTTTGGTGGCGGTCAAGAATTGGGGTTGCGCAGCGGAACTGAAAACGTTGCTGGCGTGGTTGGTTTTGCGACGGCTTTGGAATTGGCACAAAAACGACGTTCTGCTGAAGTGAAGCGACTGCGAAAGTTGCGGGAAAATTTGATAAAAGATTTGAAGCAGGCTTTTCCTGAGATGTTGATATCATCAGATATGAAAAAAAGTTTGGTGAGTTTTTTGAATATATCATTTCCTGGAGTTGATGCTGAAAGATTGGTGTTTTTATTAGAATCTCGCGGAGTTCTAGTAGCTACGGGTAGTGCTTGTGCGGCTAATTCTGGAACGCGTTCTCACGTACTAGCGAGTGTTCGTCTGAGCGAAGCAGAGATTGACGGAAGTTTAAGGCTTACCTTAGGCAAGTTGAACGATGATGAGAATATAAAGCGAGCTGGCGAATTTATCATCGAAGCTGTGCAAGCGGAAATGAAGAGGACTCATAGATGATTCATAAACTAGTTGGCTTGATGATTTTTGCTGCTCTGGTGATTTTTGGGCTTAGCGCATATTTGTCGCCGAATGATTTGGGAAAATGCCAAAGCGTGGGCGAAGGCGATTGTCGTAAGGCTGATGCAATAGTTGTTGTCAGTGGTGGCGATACGAATGCGCGAACCGACGAGGCTATTAAACTATATAAAGAAGGCTGGGCGCCGTTGATTGTTGTGTCGGGCGCGGCGGCCGATAAGACTGGTCCGTCCAACGCTAAGGCTATGTACCAGCGAGCGATTAATAGCGGCGTTCCTGAGAAGGCTATTGTTATGGACGAATCTTCCGAGACGACTAGACAAAACGCCACCGAGGTGAAGAAAATTGTCGATTCGCGAAAAATTGAAGATGTGATTTTGGTGACGAGTGGATATCATATGCGTCGGGCGCAACTCGAATTTTCAGCGCAATTTAACGATGTGAAGATTCGAAGTCATCCTGTAGCTTCTGATAAAAACTGGAGTTCGTTGTGGTGGTTGACTCCGTGGGGCTGGTGGCTGGCAATGGGTGAATTAATGAGAATTGGGCTATTCGCCCTGGGGTTGTCCAGATGAGTAAGAAAGTTTTTGTTGGAATGTCGGGCGGCGTGGATTCCTCTGTGGCTGCAGCACTTTTGGTTGAGCAGGGCTATGACGTAACGGGTGTTTATATGAAAAACTGGTCGGAAGATCTTCCTGGAATGCATTGTCCGTGGGCGGAAGATGTTGCTGACGCCAAGCGTGTGGCGGTTGGCTTGGGCATTGATTTTCGAGTTTTTGATTTCCAGAAAGAATACAAGCAAAACGTTGTCGATTATATGATTCGCGAATATCAAGCGGGTCGCACGCCAAACCCAGATATTATGTGTAATCAAGAAGTGAAGTTTAAGATATTTTTGGAGGCTTCGTTGGCGGCTGGAGCGGATTATATCGCGACAGGGCATTATGCGCGCGTTGCCCATAAATCGTCTTCGTCAGCCAAATTATTACGCGCTCGTGATGATAATAAAGACCAAACCTACTTCTTATATCGAGTGACTTCGGAAGCTTTGTCAAAAACTATATTTCCATTGGGCGATTTCACTAAGGCGGAAGTTCGCGAAATGGCGAAAGAGCGTGGTTTGTGGACGGCTAGTAAAAAAGAGTCGATGGGAATTTGTTTTGTTGGGCAAGTTGGAATTCGTGAGTTTTTGTCGGAATATGTTAAAACTGCGCCAGGAAATATTATTGACCAGCAGACGGGATCTGTCGTTGGTAAGCATGATGGCGCAATTTTCTATACGCTTGGTCAGCGTCATGGGCTGAACGTCGGCGGTGGATTGCCTTATTATGTTGTGGGCAAGGATATGGAGAAGAATGAAGTTTATGTTTCGCGCTCGATTGATAATGATAATCTGTGGCGAAAAGAACTTAGGCTGGCGGATATTCATTGGATCAACCAAGCACCGCATAAAGATAAGGACGTACAAGTTCGGTTGCGTCATCGAGGCGCTTTATTTGACGCGAAAATTGACGGAGATATTGTGCACCTTTCTGTTTCGGAGCGTGCCGTAGCCGCGGGTCAATCTGCGGTAATATATGACGGCGACGAATGTTTGGGCGGCGGAATCGTGAAAACAGATTGACGTTATAGGAAAAATAGTGTAAACTGTTCTAAAGTAAGGAATAATAAAACGTAGAGTTAAAGGAAGAATTAATTTTATGCTAGCAATTCGTTTGCAACGTTTGGGTCGCAAAGGTTATCCAGTATATCGCTTGGCGGTACAAGAAGCACATCGTCATCCATCAAGCGGTCGTGTAGTCGCTTATGTCGGTAGCTACAACCCACACACTAAAGAATCAAATATCCAAGTTGAATTGGCTCAGAAATATTTGGACAATGGCGCACAGCCAACACCACGCGTAGTTAAGCTATTGAAAGAAGCTGGCGTTAAGTTGCCAAAGTGGGTTAAGGAAGTCTCAACTGACAAGCACAAAGCCATCCGTAATCCAGAAAAACTTCGCAAGAATCAACCAAAAGAAGAACCAGCTGAAGAAGTAGCTGAATAATCTGTTGAGATTGGCGATTTGACTTATAAACCCCATCTGTAAGGTGGGGTTATTTTATGGTATAATTACACTCATGAATGCCCAAAAAATACGTAGTAAATATCTTGAATTTTATAAAAAACAAGGTCACGCCGTTGTTGAGCGTGCGCCGTTGATTTTAACTAATGACCCGACGACTTTATTTACGGGCGCCGGAATGCAGCCGATGATTCCGTACTTGCTTGGTGAGGCACATCCCGAAGGTAAGAGAATTGCCGATTCTCAAACGTGCTTGCGAGCGCAGGATATCGACGACATTGGTGATAATCGTCATACAACGTTTTTTGAGATGCTTGGAAACTGGAGTTTGGGCGACTATTTTAAGGAAGAGCAAATTGGTTGGATGTGGACGTTTTTGACTGAGGAAATTGGTCTTGATCCGCAGAGATTGTATGTAACATGTTTTATTGGTGCACCGGAATATAATATTGAGAAAGATGTTGAAGCGGCTAAACTGTGGCAGAAAAAGTTTGCAGAAAAGGGCATCGATGCAAAAATGGCCGACATCGGTAGCGAAGAGCAGGGCGCGGCGCGTGGTGTGAATCCAGGTGAAAGAATTTTCTTTTATGACGGCAGTAAAAACTGGTGGAGTCGTAATGGTGGTCCAGAAACTACTCCGGTTGGTGATCCATGTGGTCCGGATAGTGAGATGTTTTATGAGTTTGATTTCATTGAGCATGATCCAAAATTTGGTGAAAATTGTCATCCGAACTGTGATTGTGGTCGATTTATGGAGATTGGCAATAACGTATTTATGGCATATAAAAAAGTTGCCGAGGGAAAATTTGAGCCACTTGATAAGCCAAATATTGACCATGGATCTGGACTTGAGCGAATCGCGGCTGCAGTGAATAATGATCCTGACGTCTTTAAGATTAGTTTGCTTTGGCCGATTATTGAAAAGCTGCAAGATCTGAGCGGTAAGGATTATGCTTCACACACCGAAAGTATGCGAGTGATTGCTGACCATTTGAGGGCTGCGGCGTTTATGGCGGTTGATGGGTGTGTGCCAAGTAATAAAGAGCAGGGCTATGTGATGCGTCGTCTGCTCCGTCGGGCAATTCGTTATAGTTTTGATTTGGGAATCGAGCAGAATTTCCTGCAAGAAGTTGTGCCGACGATTGCTGATTTGTATGAAGCCGATTTTCCAGAGGTGAAGAATAATCGCGACAATATAATTGCTGTCCTCGTTAAGGAAGAGAAAGCTTTTCGCCAGACTTTGAGAAAAGGTTTGCGACAAATGCAGCGCTATATTGACGATGGCTTGACTGGTGAAGAATTGTTCACTTTGTACGACACCTTCGGTTTTCCAGTGGAACTCAGTACGGAAGAGGCATATAAACAAGGAATTAAGCTTTCAGACAATTGGCGCGAGGAATTTACCGCGAAAATGAATGAGCAACGACAGCGCTCTAAGACGGCTCGCAAAGGGCAATTTAGTGGTGGCTTGGAAGGCCATGACTCTATTCATCTGAAATATCACACGGCGACACATTTGTTGGGTGCGGCGTTACGTAAGGTTTTGAATGCGCCAGATTTACAGCAGCACGGAAGTAATATTACCGCCGATCGATTGCGCTTTGATTTTAATCACGATAAATTGACGCCAGAAGAAAAACAGGCGGTCGAAGATCAAGTTAACGCTTGGATTGATGAAGATTTGCCAGTTGGTTTTGCTGTTTATCCAACGAGCGAGGCGCTAAATATGGGTGCAATTGGCGCGTTTGGTGAGCGTTACGGCGACGAAGTTAAGGTGTATTCTATTGGCAAGGATGATAATGTCGTCAGCTTCGAAGTTTGCGGCGGTCCGCACGTCGAGCGTACTGGAGTTTTGGCTGAAGATGGCAAGCGATTCAAAATCACCAAAGAAGAATCTAGTTCGGCTGGAATTCGTCGAATCAAGGCTGTTTTAAGATAGATAATTAACTGTTGCTCTAAAATCACAAGCGTTATATAATATTTCTTATATGGCATTGAAAGACATGTTGAAGAAGCCTGACAAAGATAGTCGCGAGCTATTGGTTAGCTTAGATATTGGTACGGAAGTGGTTAAGGCGTTGATTGCTGAAGTTAAAGACGACGAGCTGAAGATTATTGGCGTTGGTCGAAAGCAGCAGGAAATGGGCGATATGCACAGTGGTGCGATTGCTGATATTGCTGGGGTTGTGGCGAATTGCGAGGAGGCTCTGTCTGAGGCTGAAGATCAAGCTGGTGTTCAGGGTAAGCGGGTCGTTATTGGCATTGCGGGTGAACTAGTCAAAGGTGTGACGAACACTATTCGCTATCGCAGGCCGCAGCCGAATAAGCCACTAGACATTGCTGAGATGGAGTTTATCATTGAGAAAGTTCAGGAGCGAGCTCAAGGAAAGGCTCAGGCTCAAATTGCACTGGAAACTGGTAATGAAGATGTTGAGGTGAAATTGGTCAACTCGGCGCTGGTGAGTATTCATATTGATGGCTATAAAGTTTCGAACCCGATTAGTTTTCAGGGGCGAGATGTGGCGGTACAGATTTACACGGCGTTTGCTCCGATGGTTCACATTGGCGCGTTGGAGAAGGTTGCGGACGAGCTTGCGCTGGATTTGGTGGCTGTGGCTGCCGAGCCATTTGCGGTGAGTAGGAGCGTTTTGGGATCGGACACGGATAGCAATTTCACGGCGATTCTAGCAGACATTGGTGGCGGCACGACGGATATTGCAGTTGTTAATGACGGCGGAGTCGAAGGCACAAAGATGTTTGGTATTGGTGGACGAAGTTTCACTAGAACTATTGCGGCTGACCTGGATTTAAGCTTCAAAGATGCAGAAAAGTTGAAGCTGAATATTGATAATGAGAATTTGAAGCCTAGTGTAAAGAAAAAAGTTGACGCAGCGATTGACAAGACTTTGGAAGTTTGGTTATCAGGTGTTGAATTGGCGCTGAGCGATTTTGATAATGTTGATTATTTGCCAAATAGGATTTTACTGTGCGGTGGTGGATCGAGCCTAAAGAAAATTACTGAAGCTCTGAAAACTCGACGCTGGCCAGAAGACCTGCCTTTTACTAAGAAGCCAGTAGTTCAATATATCAATCCAAGTGATATTACAGGGATAATTGATGAAACTGGAGATATTAGCGATCACACATTTGTAACCGCAATGGGCTTGTTGCGAGTTGGATATGATACAATTATCGGTAGTCAAGACGGTAATAGTTTAGTTGAAAAAGTAAATAGGTTGTTAAAGATTTAAAATGAATAAAGACGTTATTTATATCGATGTAGAAGACGACATTACGACGATAATTAGTAAGATTAAAGCATCGAAAGAGAGGATTATTGCGTTAGTGCCGCCTCGAAGAATTGGCGTTTTACAGAGTGCTGTCAATATTCGATTGCTGGCTCGGGCGGCGACTTCGGCGGATAAGAGAATTGTGTTAATTACGAATGATTCGGTTTTGGCTGGATTGGCGGCAACGGCGAAAATTCCTATTGCAAAAACGCTTCAGAGCAAGCCAGAAATTGCGGAGATTCCGGTTCTGAAAGTCGATGACGACAATGATGTGATTGATGGCGGCAAACTGGCGGTTGGAGATATGGCGGATTCCGCGAAAAGATCAAAGAAATCTGATGAAGATTCTGCCGTAGATAATGTTATAGCTGACGCAAATAAGAAGGAGTCTAAGGGGTTGGACTCTCTGAAAAAGATAGTTAAAAAACCGAAGGTCCCTGATTTTAATACATTTCGTAAAAAGTTCTTACTGATAGGCGGTAGTGTATTACTTTTCGTTGTATTTTTGGTTTGGGCAATTTGGTTTGCGCCACACGCTACGGTTATTATTTCAGCAAAGACGACCAGTGTGACAGTCAGTGATACTGTCAGCTTGAATGAAACAGCCACTACAAGCGCAAAATCTAATGTCATTAAGTCTGTAAAGAAAGAATTAGCAAAGGAAGTTAGTGTTGAATTTTCTGCTACGGGCAAGAAGAATGTCGGAGAAAAAGCGACCGGAGTAGTTGTCTTCAGCAACTCGTCGTCAAGTAGTGTGACTATTTCAGCTGGTACAATTTTGAAAAATAGCGGACTATCTTATACTTTAAATTCTTCTGTGACTGTTCCGGGGGCTACGTTGGGTTGGAGCTGTCCAGGATATAAATGTCCGGGATCTGCTTCTGGCGTAATTACCGCCAGTGAGGGCGGGGCTCAGTATAATGCAGCAACTGGCAGTATGAGTATTTCGGTTGATGATATTTCTGCGTCGCTACGGTCTGCTACTAGTGGCGGCACCGATAAAACTGCGACGGTTGTGACGGCTAGCGATATAGAATCGGCAAAAAGCAAGCTGAGCGAAAAGAAGATTGATGGATTAAAAGAGCAATTGTTGTCATCATTCGGCGATTCGGCAACGGTTATAACGGAAAGCTACGTTGAAAATCGATCAGATCCTAATTCAAGTATAGCGGTAGACGGCGAAGCGACTGGAGCTGTAACTCTAAAATCGACAATTACCGCCAGTGCATTGGCTATTGATAAGAATGAGCTAAAGAACTTTGTGGAAGCAAAACTTAAAGAGGAGATTTCTGGTAAGAAGTCGCAGAGAATTTATGACAATGGAGTAAATAAGGTTGTGTTCTCGCAATTTTCTAGGGCGCATAATACGCAGACTGTGCGCTTAACTACGAATGGCAAGGTTGGTCCGGATATTAAAGAAGCGAACGTAAAGGATCAAGCCAAAGGCAAGAGCTACGGAGAGGTTCAGTCTGCTATTGAATCTATCGAAGGTGTTGAGGATGTCGATGTTAAATTCTCACCATTCTGGGTTAAATCTGTTCCAAAAGATATCAATAAGATTAATGTCGAATTTAAGATAAAAGATGTCAAGTAAAAATTTTTTAGCGCTGGATGTTGGATCGCGGCGAATCGGTTTGGCTATGGCGGATTCGCAAGTGAAGATCGCTGTGCCGTTTGGCTGGTTGGAGAATAATGAAAATATTGTCCAGGAAATAACAGAGCTGGTATTGAGGCATGATATCGATACGATCGTAGTGGGCTATCCACGAAATCAATCCGGTGAACCAACGAAGCAGACGGAATTTGTAGAAGAATTTGTTAAGCAATTTGAAGACATTGAGCTTGATACGGAGATTGTTTTTCAAGACGAATCTTTAACAAGTGTGCAGGCTGAGCAGAGATTGGGGAATAAAATTAAAGATAAGGGCGAGATTGATGCGGAGGCTGCTAGCATAATTTTGCAGGATTTTTTGGAGGAAAATTATGAAAATTCGTAAACGACGTATTTGGCTATTGGTGCTGTCAATAGTTGTGGCTATCGCTGGAATCGGCGCCCTTGGGGCAACAGTGTGGTACAAGCAGATGCTTTCTCCTGTCGACGTAAATAGTCAGCAAACCTTCAGAATTAATATTAAAGAAGGTATGGGGTCTAGCGATATCGCCAAAACTTTAGAGGATAATAAAATTATCAAAAACTCTTTAGCGTTTTCTATTTACATAAGGATTCATAATTCGGCAAGCAAATTCAAGGCTGGTGTTTATTCTGTAAAAGCTTCACAATCTGTCGATGAAATAATTAATCATTTGACCAGTGGTAAAACTGATGAGATTGCTATAACATTTTATCCTGGATCGACTTTGAATAAAAAAATAAAGAATTCTGATGGCAGAGAGGTTGAATCTGTGCTGCTTAAGGCGGGATTCTCGGACGATCAGATAAAAAAGGCATTTGCTGCTAAGTATGACAGTCTAGTTTTTGCGGGTAGACCGGAAAATGCTGGGCTTGAGGGGTATATTTACGGTGAAACATTCTATATTTCCCCGGATGAAACCGCAGAACAGGTTTTACAGCGGTCAATTGATCATCTGGAGAAAATTGTTAAGAAGTATAATCTGGAGGAGAAATTTAAAGCTCGTGGGCTGACCTTATATCAAGGGATAACAGTAGCGTCGATTATTCAGCGCGAATCGATTGGCTGTGGGTCTGGCGTGGAAACTTGCGAAGATCAGCGTAAGATTGCTAGTGTATTTTACAATCGCCTGAAAGCCAATATGCCGTTGGGTTCTGATGTAACGTATCAATATATTGCTGACAAAACAGGGGTAGAGCGTTCGCCAAACCTTAAATCGCCGTATAATACACGCGTTCAAAAAGGCTTAACTCCTGGACCAATCGCTTCGCCTAGTTTGAGCGCGTTAAACGCCGCTGCCGACCCAATAAACTCTGATTATCTATATTTCCTGAGTGGCGACGATGATATTACGTATTTCGCGAAAACCAACGAAGAGCACGAGACTAACGTCAAGGCTCATTGTCAAAAGAAGTGCCAGATTTCTTGACAAAAACGCATTTTATAAAATTTATTGACTTTATTGTCAATGTTGTGTAAAATAGATGTTAGATCATTTGTCTAATTTATCAACAGGGGTGAATTACGATAAATGACCTGCCAAAATTGTCGCTACGGATATAGCAAAACTAATGTAGAATAATAATAATCAATTAGGTCGACAACATATCCTGTTCTGTTGCGAGAAGAAAGACAATTTGGTAGAGGTGCTAGTGGTAACATTGGCGCAAGGAGAACGATTATTCGTAACCATTTTACATCTCTTCGGAGTAAAAAACGTAAACTGCAATCATTTGCAATCTACGGTGGAATATTTTTATTGACTATATCATTTTTGATCTACGGTAATAGCGGTAGTAATGTATCCGCTGAAAGATCAAAAACTTTGGCATCATCTGAAACTACTGGTGTTTCGTCGGCATCTAAGTCTGCTAAGTCTAAAACAGCTTCAGTAGATGAATTAGCAGCAGCTAATGCTGTAACTAACTTGGCGGAAACGGCGGAATTGCCTTCGGCCGGTGATTTACGCGAGTCTGAAACTTCACTAACAATTAAGAAGAATCTTTCTCAGAATGATGCAGAAGTCATAACAAAACCTGACATTATTAAGCCAGACACTTCGGCGGCGCGTGGTATTTCATCTTACGTAACTAAAGAGGGTGATACGATGGAGTCTATTGCTAAGAAATTTAAGATTTCGTCTCAGACACTTCGTTGGGCTAATAATACAACTTCGGACGCTGTAGAGCCGAATAAGACTCTAGTTGTGCCTCTCGTTGACGGTGTTGTTTATACCGTTAAAGACGGCGATACTGCCCAATCTCTGGCAGAAAAGTATAAGACGAGCGCTGAGCGTGTTGTTCTATACAATGACATCGATGACGGCGCCAAGCTGTCTACTGGCTCTAGAATTGTGTTGCCTGGAGGTGAACTTCCAGAAAATGAGCGACCTGGTTATGTTGCTCCGCGAAGCAGGTCGTACGGAAATCGATACTCTTCGGCATCATCTACTACTACGAGCGCGAGTCGAAGCTGGTTGACCGCTTCTGTCGGTAACCGCTATGCAGCAGGTAACTGTACATGGTATGCATACGAGCGTCGTTTGCAGCTTGGTCGTCCGATTGGTAGTTTCTGGGGTAATGCTAATACTTGGGCTACAAGTGCTCGTGCCGCTGGATTCGTAGTTAATAATACGCCAGCACCTGGTGCGATATTCCAGACTACTGCCGGATATTATGGTCACGTCGGTATTGTTGAGCGAGTTGAAAACGGTGTGGTTTACGTTAGTGACATGAACTACGCAGGTTATGGAATCATTACTCACCGTACACTCAACGGTGCAGGCGGTTATCTATATATCCACTAGAACTAGTTAATATTAGCACCTCCGCTATCTATCGGGGGTGCTTTTTGGTATACTAAAGATATGTTTGTAGATATTGCAAAAGTTTTAGTGCGCGCCGGTAGAGGCGGTAATGGCGTAGTAAGTTTTCGTCATGAGAAATACGTCGATAAGGGTGGTCCTGATGGCGGTGATGGCGGTCGTGGTGGTGATATTGTTTTTTTGGCGACGAAGGATCTTAATACGCTTTTGAATTTTAGATATAAACCGGAACTTAAGGCTGAAAAAGGCGGCGATGGCGGAAAACGTAATAAACGAGGAAAAAGCGGTGCGCCGCTAATTGTTAAAGTGCCAATGGGCACCCTAGTGAAGCGCGACGGTATGGTGATCGCAGATTTGACTGAAGACCAACAACAAGCGGTGGTGGCTCGCGGTGGAGATGGTGGATTTGGAAATGCACACTTTACGTCTAGTACGCGTCAAACGCCTAAAATTGCTGAACTTGGTGAGGCTGGCGAGGAATTCGAGGCAGAGTTGGAATTGAAATTATTGGCTGATGTTGGTTTGGTTGGCTTTCCGAACGCTGGTAAGTCGACGTTCCTGAGTGTGGTTTCTAATGCGCGCCCAGAGATTGCCAATTATGAGTTTACGACTTTGACGCCGAATTTGGGGGTTGCCGATGTTGACGATGGATCGGTTTTGATCGCTGATATTCCGGGGTTGATTGAAGGCGCATCAGAAGGTAAAGGTTTGGGTGATCAATTTTTGCGTCATGTCGAGCGAACGGCCGTGCTGCTTCATATGATTGACGTATATAGCGATGACCCGGCAGAGAAATATCAGGCAATTCGTCGCGAGCTGGAAAAATATTCTGAATCATTGGCGGAGCGTCCAGAAGTAATAGCACTGACCAAATGCGAAGGTTTGGGTGATGAGATTATTGCTATGCAGTCGACTGTCCTTCAAAAAGTAGCTAATGGCGCGCCGGTCGTGGCGATTTCTTCTCAAACGCACGACGGAGTAACTGAGCTTCTACGAATGTTGCGTGATGAGGTTGCTAAATATCGAGAGCGTGAAGCTGAGATTGTCGATGAAAAAGAGGAAGATTTGCCGACAATTTCGTTGGACGATCAGGTTATTTCTGATGCTTGGTCTGTAAGGCGAGTTTCTGATACTGAGCCTAATGAGACTGACGATGAAGATGAGAAGATTGAGTTTATTGTTACGGGCGCTAAGATTGAAAAATTTGCTCGTCGGACTAACTTTGATCAGTTTGAATCTGTTAATCGCTTGCGAGATATTATGCGAAAAATGGGAATTACTCACGAATTGTTGCGCCAAGGAGCGACTGGTGAAAGTCTGATTCAGATTGGCGAATCTATGCCGTTTACATTGGTCGAGCAATAGATTTTTAATTGCGTAAATTAGCGTGAGCTTGATGATATAATATGAATATGGCGCAAACATTTTTCTTCTACGACCTTGAAACTAGCGGTCTTAATCCTCGACAAGATCGAATTATGCAATTTGCCGGTCAGCGAACCGATATGGATTTGCAACCGATTGGTGAACCGTACAATATTCTCGTGACGCTAAATGACGATACGCTGCCGAGTCCTGATGCGTTGATGGTGACGGGCATAACGCCGCAAAAAACTGTCGAAGAAGGTTATACCGAGGCTCAATTTGCGCGTATATTAAGCGAGGAAATATTTACGCCTGATACGATTGCTGTTGGTTTTAATAATATTCGTTTTGACGACGAGTTTATTCGTCATTTGTTTTGGCGGAATTTTTACGATCCATACGAGTGGACTTGGAAAGACGGTCGATCCAGGTGGGATTTATTGGATGTGGTGCGCTTGACCAGGGCGCTTCGACCCGAGGGAATTGAATGGCCAATTGATGACAAAGGTGAGCCGAGTAACCGTTTGGAACTCATCACGAAAGCTAACGGAATAGAGCATGAAAATGCACATGACGCGCTGGCGGACGTGACCGCGTTGATTGCTGTGGCTAAATTGATTAAGCAGAATCAGCTGCAAATGTACGACTATTTGCTGAAAATGCGCGATAAGAAATTGGTGCAGAAACTGGTGAATGTCGATGATAAAAAACCTTTTGTTTACGCGAGTGGTCGTTATGATAAAGAATTCGCTAAAACAACCGTGGCTTTTCCGCTAACTACGAGCCGAAATGGTGGCGTGATTGTTTATGATTTGCGATATGATCCGACGCCGTTTGTTGATCTGGGCGTTGAGGAATTGTCGGCGAAGATATTTGCAACGTGGGAAGAAAGGCAAGCTGAGGATTTCGTTAAATTGCCAGTTAAGGAATTGCAATATAATCGTTGCCCGGCAGTTTCGCCACTTGGCGTGTTGACTCAGGGCGATGGCTGGAAGAAAATTTCTCTGGATGCGGAAACTGTGCAGAAGCACCAAGATATTTTACTTTCTCATCCAGACTTTGCTGAAAGGTTGCGTAGTATATTTGAGAATAAGCCAGAGTTTAAGAAAATGACCGATCCAGAAGCGCAATTATATGATGGGTTTTTAGATAATAGCGATCGAGTTCGTGTTGAAGCCGTGCGTAATGCTGGCGAGCGCGAGTTGGCTGATTTTCATCCAGATTTTCAGGATGAGCGATTGTCATCACTATTGCTGCATTATAAAGCGCGAAGTTTTCCTAATTTGCTTAGTGAAGATGAATTGCGACAATGGGAAGAATGGCGAACTGGGCGTTTACAGGCGCAAATGCCGCAATTTATGAAATCTCTGCAGCGATTGGCGCCTAGTGCGACTGACGAACAGCAGTTTATTTTGCAAGAATTGCAGTTATGGCTGGAATCGGTCTTGCCTTCTGTTGACGCCTGAAATGCGGTTATGCTAAAATTGAAGCAATTAGATAAAAAGTGGAATATTATTAGGCAATTTAAGGAGGGTGGCTCTGATGTCATTTAAGAGTAGGGGTCGTAAATTATATGTAAGTGTGATGGCGTTTATTTCCGTGTTTACACTTTCTTTGTCTGCAATATTAGCGCCGTTAGTCAGGGCGGAAGATGCACCGCTGTATACTTGGAAGGACATAACTATACCTGGGCATGGTGATATTTCGGAGTCACGGGTTAGTCTGGACGGATCAAAACTTTTTGTCTTGCGTAGAGATTTAGCTAGCGGCAGTGTTAATCTTCTTGTTTCTGCGAATGATGGCGCAAGCTGGAGTACTTTCGCTGCACCAGAGGGTGCGAATGGACTACTAGTTAGCTCCGATGGTTCTAAGTTGGTCGTAAAGGGGAAGTATGGTGAAAATGCCATCTATGTTTCTACTGATGGTGGTCGAACTTGGGTTAAGCGTAATTCGTTTGTTCCTGATACTGCGCGTGTATTGATGAGCCCAGACGGCTCCACGCTGGTTACATACTGGGAACATAGTCTCTATAATGATCCTATGGCAGTATCTACTGATGACGGCAATACTTGGATTCCAAAGGGAGATGAATATCCCGACTATGTCTTTAATGGCGGAAAGATGGCTCGCCGGAGTAATGACGGTACGTTACGACAATCTACCGACTATGGCATGACTTGGTCTACGATTGGGGGCTCTGCTGGTCGTGTTAGCTTCAGTTCTGACGGTAAAAGCGTGTTTGACGGTTTTCGCACGTCTATAGACGGCGGCGCCAACTGGGTTCAGTTGCCCGAGTATCCTATAGACACTATACGCACTGCCGAACTTGGCGGTATTAGTAATGATGGTAAAAAACTGTTTATTACGTTTAGGGATGACTCTATAGACGATCCGCTTTTGCCGGTTTTTGTATCTTCAAATGGAGGTAAAACTTGGCAAAAATGGGGGGATGAGGGTATTTCTTCCTCATCTGTCTCTATGTCTGCTGATGGGTCTAAGATATTCGCAACATCGCAAGTTACATACCCGGATATTAAGCCCGTATATCGCCTAGCAACCCTACCAAGGCCTCAGCCCGTAACTCCCGGTGGCACCGGTACAGGTGCAGGCGGAACTACCACTCCAACAGCTCCATCCATAGGCTCTGCGCCTTCGGGCGCTTCAGTCACTACATCATCATCCACTTCCAGTAAAAAACCAGAAAAACCCTCAAGAATTCTTGCGGAAACAGGAAACTCTATTTGGCTAGTTAGTGGGTTAGCTGTTATCGCCATTGTAGCTGGCGGATTAGCGCTAAGAAAACGACCGTAAAATTAACTCATAGACGGAGCGAGCTTTTGAGATTCAATCTCATCATGAGACTCGCTCTTTTTCATACTGGAAAGTAGATAAATTGATAATAAAATAAGTTCGCTTTTTTGGTTTGGTGTAAAGTAGCGGATTTTCCTATTGATTCGTCGTTGTGCGATTTCGCTAGCAATGTCAATGGACTTCCAAAACAGGACAGAAAGTGATTGTCTGAGGATGATTGCCAACGGTACGATAATTGCCCAGAAAATAACCATTAAAATTGCAGGCAGGCTGATGTTCGTGAAGGGGATTTTTCCTAGGAAAAAGAAGAAAAAAAGTTGGTCAATCACAAAAGGTGCGAGTAATATTGCTCCGAGTGTTATAACTAAGTAAATGCCCAGCTTTCTCATAGATTTAACTGTAGCAAATAAGATATTGACTTGCAATCATAAGCGTAATGTGTTTTAACTCTGATTTATGCCGACGGTTGGACTGGAAAAAATAGTTAAAAACCTGTATAATATAGCGGTTATGACAGAGGTAATTCGTGTTAAAGGTGCTCGTGAGCACAATTTGAAAAATGTAGATATTGAGATTCCGCGAGATCAGCTGGTGGTGGTTACGGGTCTTAGTGGATCTGGAAAATCTAGTTTGGCATTTGACACGATTTATGCCGAGGGTCAGCGCCGTTATATGGAGAGTCTTAATTCGTATGCGCGTCAATTTTTGGGCACAATGGATAAGCCTGATGTTGATTCGATTGAAGGGCTTAGTCCAGCGATTTCAATTGACCAGAAGTCGACCAGCCGCAATCCGCGTTCGACTGTGGCTACGGTGACAGAAATTTATGATTATCTGAGGCTTTTGTTTGCGCGAATTGGCGTGCCGCATTGTCCGATTTGTGGCAATGAAGTGACACGTCGCACGACCGAGGTGATTATTGATGAGATTCTGCGACAATTTGTTGATAAGCGAATTTTGCTATTGGCGCCAATTGTGAAGAACAAAAAAGGTGAGTTTGCGCACATTCCGGAGCAATATCAGCGACTTGGTTATGCCAGGGTTCGTGTGGATGGCGTGGTGTACGCGCTAGATGAATTTCCGGAGCTGCAAAAAAGTTACAAGCATAACATCGAGTTGGTGGTTGACAGGTTGGCGTTGACGGCGGAAATGCGATCTCGGCTGAGTCAGAGCGTTGAGCAAGCACTGGATCTGGGTCAGGGAGTTATCGAGGTTTTGGATGCGGATAGCGACGAAGTGAAGACGTTTTCGCAGAGATATGCTTGTGTTGATCATCCCGATGTCGATATTCCAGAACTGGAGCCGCGATTGTTTAGTTTTAACGCGCCGCAGGGAGCTTGTCCCGTGTGTACGGGTTTGGGGTCGAGGTTGGAGGTTGATCCAGAATTGGTCTTTAATAACAATTTGACAATTTCCGAAGGCGCGATTCGACCTTATAATCGAATGAATTCTGACGCTTGGAATATGAAGCGATTGGCGTCTGTTGCTGAAGCTCACGGATTCAGTTTGAAAATTCCCGTAGGCAAACTTTCTGATGATGTTAAGCATAAAATATTATACGGAACTGGCGACCAAAAATATCGCGTTGATTTGGGCGGCGGTCGACATTACGATACGACTTATGAGGGTGTTATCCCTAATCTAGAGCGACGCTGGAAAGAAACTGATAGCGATTTTATGCGACGAGATATTGAGCGATTTATGCGCGAGAGGGATTGTTATGCTTGTAAAGGTGCGCGCCTGAAACCTGTGGTTTTGGCGGTGACGGTTCATGAATTGAATATCGTTGATGTGTGCGATTTGAGTGTTGATGACGCGTTGGATTTGTTTGACAATAAGCTTCAATTGACCGAGCAAGAAATGACGATTGCTCGCTTGATTGTGAAGGAAATTAAATCTCGTTTGGCGTTTATGAGTAATGTTGGGCTGAATTATTTGGAGCTAAGTCGAGCGGCTAATACATTGAGCGGTGGCGAGGCGCAGCGAATTCGCTTGGCGACGCAAATTGGCGCTGGACTTCAGGGTGTGCTTTATGTGCTGGACGAGCCGTCAATTGGACTTCATCAACGTGACAACGATAAGCTGATTGATATGTTGAAGCGCCTTCGTGATTTAGGAAATTCTGTGCTAGTGGTCGAGCACGACGAGGACACGATTCGCCAGAGTGATTTTCTGGTTGATATGGGACCGGGAGCTGGTGTGAATGGCGGTCAAGTAGTGGCGATGGGGACACCTGAAATTGTTGCGAAAAATGAGAACAGCATAACAGGTCGCTATCTATCTGGTGCGGAAAAAATTGCCGTTCCGAAAAAACGCCGCAAAGTCGTGAAAGATAGAAAGCTGATTGTTCGTGGTGCTCGCGAAAATAATCTTAAAAACATTGATGTGGAATTTCCTTTGGGGTTGATGACTGTAGTGTCTGGCGTTTCTGGTAGCGGAAAGTCGACGCTGGTGAATGACATTGTGGCGCGAGAATTAGCGGCGGAATTGAATCGCGCAACGACAGCGCCAGGATTGCACGACGCCATAGAAGGCGTGAATTTGCTTGATAAGACGATTGTCATAGATCAGTCGCCAATTGGTCGAACGCCGCGCTCTAATCCAGCAACTTACACTGGAATTTTTACGCCGATTCGCGAACTTTTCGCCAGCACGCCCGAGGCCAACGTTCGAGGCTACAAATCTGGGCGCTTTAGCTTTAATGTTAAGGGCGGCCGCTGTGAAAATTGTCAGGGTGATGGCGTAATAAAAATTGAAATGCACTTTTTGCCGGACGTTTACGTTCAATGTGACGAGTGCCACGGCAGGCGCTATAATCGCGAGGCGTTGGAGATTAAGTATAAGGACAAGACGATTGCTGATGTTCTGGATATGACAATCGATCAAGCGGCGGAATTTTTTGACAGCGTGCCGAATATTGCGCGTAAACTTCAGACGTTGGTTGAGGTTGGGCTTGGCTATATTAAACTTGGTCAGCCAGCAACTACCTTTTCAGGCGGTGAGGCACAGCGAATTAAATTGGCAACGGAGCTTTCCAAGCGTTCCACTGGAAAAACTATGTACATTCTGGATGAGCCGACCACTGGGCTTCATTCTGCTGACGTAAAACGATTGTTGGGGATTTTACAGCAATTGGTTGAAGGTGGCAATAGTATGATTATCATTGAGCATAATTTGGATGTCATAAAGTCGGCTGACTGGATAATTGATATGGGTCCAGAAGGCGGAATTGGTGGTGGTACCGTTGTGGCTTGTGGTACGCCTGAAGATATCGCCAAAGTGCCAAATTCGTTCACTGGCAAATATCTGAAAAAGATGCTTTAACACTACTTTTTACGCTTGGTTTTTGAGAGAAGAACCGACAATTGTTTTCTTAATAAAGCGCGAGTATTTGGTTGTTTCAAAGCATGAATAATCATTGGTGAGACAGACAGGAAGATGATGAGGATTGCTGCAACTTCAATATTTACGCCTGCTTTGGTCAAAAACTCGCCAGCGTAGAAGCCTAAATAAACGAATGCTGACGACCAAAGAAATCCACCGATAAGATTGAAAGTTAAGAACGTTTTATAGTGCATTTTACTAGCGCCGGCAACGATTGGGGCGAAGGTTCTTACAATTGGTACGAATCGAGCCAGGACGATTGTCGCTGAGCCGTGCTTGTCGTAAAACTTTTCTGTTTGCTCCAAATATTTTTTCTTGAAGAATCGGGAATTTTCTTTTTCAAACAGCTTGCGTCCAACTTTGTGGCCAAAACTATAACCAACATTGTCGCCCAGCACTGCTGCTGCAAAAACCAAAAGTGCAAAAATGTGGATGTCAATGTGTAGAATGTTTTGCTGAACCATATATCCAGCGGTGAAAAGCAGGCTGTCGCCGGGTAAGACGAAGCCGATTAGTAGACCGGATTCTGCGAAAATTACTAATAAAATTGCCAATACGCCGAAGCTAGTTATCAAGTGAATAAAAGATTCCATGCCTCAATTATAGCATGATTGGCATGTGTAGAATCAGCTATTCTTCAATAAATCCGCCAGATTGCCGCGCCCATAATTTTGCGTAAACGCCGCGTTTTTTATTGATGAGCTCATCATGCGATCCGTCCTCGACAATTTTTCCATCCTTCAAAACAATTATACGGTCCAACTTGGCAATTGTAGATAAGCGATGGGCAATGACAATTGAGGTTCGATTCTCCATCAACGTTTCCAGAGATTTTTGGATCAACGCTTCCGACTCAGAATCTAGTGCTGAAGTCGCCTCGTCGAGGACTAGAATTGGCGCATCTTTTAGGATTGCCCTAGCAATTGCAACTCGTTGTCGCTGTCCGCCAGATAATTTAGTTCCGCGCTCGCCAACCATTGTGTCAAAACCGTCTTTAAGTCCGACGATAAAATCGTAAGCGCCAGCTTTTTTGGCGGCTTCTTCAATTTCTGCGTCAGTTGCATCAGGTCGACCGTAAGCGATGTTTTCGCGTACGGAGCGGTGGAATAGTAATGGCTCTTGCGGCACGTAAGCGATTTTGGCGCGCAAACTTGCTTGGGTGACTTCGGAAATATCTTGTCCGTCGATGGTAATTTTTCCCGAGTCAATATCAGCAAAACGTAATAGCAATTTGGTGAGCGTAGTTTTTCCAGAACCGCTCGCTCCGACTAAACCTATTTTTTCTCCTGGTTTAATATCCAGAGAAAAGTCGTGGAATAGAGTGTCGCCTTGACCCTCGTCGTGCGTGAAAGTTATTTTATCCATGGAAATTTCGCCGTTTGTAACTTTTAGCTTTGAATCGCTTTTATCAATCAATGTCGTTGGTGTTTGTAAGATTTCTACCATGTCATTTGCGTTACCGATAATTCGGTTGTAATTGCGCATAATTCCGTTCATGTTCCACAATTCATGTGCGACACTTCCAGTGTAAGTGATAATAAGATAAACAGATGCCACTGACACTAAATCATTTTGAGCTGCGTACACTGCGAAGGCGATTGCTCCAATTTTAATAACCATGTTGATTGACGAATATATAGTGCTGACTTTTAAGAATCCGTGCATTACGTCGAGACTTGAATTTCGCCAAGAACTGACGGTTTTTGCGAAAAATTTCTGTTCCGTAGCTTCGGCGCCGGATGACTTGACTGCTAGGACGTTTGAAATTACGTCGGCTAATTGGCCGTTTAATTTATTGCTGGCTTTGGCTTCTTTTTTTGTCAATTTCGCCATTGGCTTGGATCCGTAATAAACGACGAGGCTGAAAACGATTGAGAAGATGAGCAAGAATAACGCGTATTGCCAGAGGAGAGTTGATAGGACAATTATTGAACCGACTAGCGAAACAACTAGTGGCAAAACTGACCAAATTATCGTGTCCCAAAAACTTTCTACCGCGCCGACTAATTTATTTGTTTGACTAACGAGCGACCCGCCGAATTTATTTGAATGAAAGAATAATGTTTGGTTGGTTAATTTGCTGAAACATTGAGCGTACAAATCTCGTTGCATGGCGGTTTCGAATGTCCAGGCGAGATATAAAACTAATCGCCAGCCGATGACGCTTGACCATAATTCACTGGCGCCGTATAAAGCGATTAGCGTCCATAGGTTTTTTGAGTCGTGCAGCTGATTATGTTGGATAATACTAAGAAGTTGAGCAATTATAAGTGGACCGACAAAAATAGTAACCACAAGAGTCAGCATTGCAAAAAATATTGCCAAGTTTCGGCGGTGTTTGTATGGTACTGACGTTTTCCAAAATAGACGAAATATTTCTTTGCTGTTCGGTTTGTTCTTCAAATCAATTCCTTTCGATGATAAATTAATATTTATAAACTGCACAGAAAACTGAGCGTTCTTAATTATTCAAAGTGTATATTAGAGGAACTCGCCGTCGGGAGTTCATAGACTTTGACTATTATATGTAATATATAGATATAAGTCAATTTATGAAGTAAAGCCCTTGTTTATTTATTGTAAATACTTTACAATAGTAACATGACGCAAATTGTTAGGCGATCAACAAAACACACGAATGATGTGATGGCGATTTTAAAGAGCAAGCATCACGCGACGAATGCGGAAATTGCTCAGGAATTGCGGAACATTCATCCTGAAGTCAGCGACACGACGGTGCATCGAATAACTCAGCGCCTGTGCGGCGACGGGATAATTGGTTTGGCGCCGCCGACCAAAAAAGGTTGCTTGCGATATGATATTCGTAAGGACGATCACGATCATTTTGTGTGTAGTGACTGCGATGGTTTGATGGATATTAAAATTGCCGATGAGATGAGAAAGCAAATTGCGCATGAAATTAGCGATTGTTATATTGACGGCCCGTTGGTTGTGACGGGAGTTTGTAAAAAATGCCAGAAAAGGAGGAAATAATGGCTTTATATGAAACTACAACAAAGCAAGAATTCGAAGATAAGGTGCTAAAAAGCGACGGTCCTGTACTAGTTGATTTTTGGGCGCCGTGGTGTCCGCCATGTCGAGCAATGGCTCCGCTCTTGCATCAAATTGCTGAAGAAACAGAGTTTGATATTGTTAAGGTTGACACTGAAGCGAGTCAGGAAAATGCGCAATTGGCTATGGAATATCGCGTGCAGGGAATTCCAAACATGAAGATTTTTGTTGGCGGCGAGGAAGTTGCTGAAATGATCGGCATGAAGCCAAAGCAGACGTTGATTGACGCTTTGGAAAAAGCTGCGAAATAGAATGACTATTTGTAAAACCGGCAATCCACTTTTGTATGATCAGATAGTATCCGATCCAGCTAACGCTGATTTTACAGAAAAAGGATGGTTGCCTGTATATTCCGCTTCACCAAATTCAAAAATTGTGTTAGTTGGACAAGCTCCGGGGCGGATTGCTCAACAAACATTGAAGCCTTGGAACGATGCAAGTGGACGTTTACTCCGTCAGTGGTTGGACGTAACAGACGAGCAATTTTATGACCCCAATCTTTTTGCGCTGATGCCGATGGATTTTTATTATCCAGGCAAGGGTACGCATGGTGATTTGCCGCCACGCCTGGACTTTGCTAGAAAATGGCATCCGCGTTTGTTGGCGCAAATGCCGAATGTGCGATTGATTATATTGGTTGGGTCTTATGCTCAGAAATACTATTTGAACCATCGCGTTGAACGTAACTTAACGGCAACAGTATCTAATTTTGACGCATATTTACCAGATTATTTTCCGTTGGTTCATCCATCGCCACTTAACATTGGTTGGCGTAAGCGTAATCCGTGGTTTGAAATAGATGTTGTGCCGGTTTTGCAGTCTATAGTTAGGGAATCGTTGTTGTAATACATTAATTTAATATGGACTATCTTCCCGAAGAATATTACGCTTTGTATGCTAATAAGCGCCAGTAGGCGACTCTGCTTTTATGTATAATATGAGTATGAACGATCAACAAATTTCCCAGCTTGAAATAGTAAAGGCTAAAGTTCGTCAGTTGCTGGGCGGCGACACCTCGGGGCATGCTGATGATCATGTTGAGTGAGTGGCGTTGCTGGCAGAGTGTTTCGCTAATGAATGTAGCGAATCGGTGAACCTGCAAGAAGTGCTATTGACGGCTTGGCTACATGATGTCGATGATTATAAGTTAGTCGGTAAAACGCAGGCGGAAAAATTGACGAACGCAGTAGATATTATGGCGCAGGCAGAGGCGAATGATGATTTAAGTCAGGCTGTGTTAGAGAATATTGCGGCGATTGGTTATAACAAACGGCTGAACGGCAAGCAGTCGTAGTGGTTGGCGGGGAAATTGGCGTCTGACGCTGATATGTGTGATGCTATTGGCGCGGTCGGCATTGAGCGGGCGTTGGTTTATGCTTGTCATCACGGCGGGCGGATTTTTGATCCTAAAGCCTGGCCGAATGTCAATCTGGCGGCGCACAAATATAACACTGATGGCAATACGCATGACACTGACGGATTTATCAATCACTTCTTTGAGAAGCTGCTGAAATTGAAAGGTTTGATGTTGACTGAGCCGGGGCGAATAGAAGCGGAGAATCGTCATCAAATTATGGTTGATTTTCTTCGCGCCTATTTTCACGAAAAGAATGCGCCCGAGTGGAGTGATTTTTTGGAGGAATATTTACGTAGCGTCAGTGTCTAGAATAGACTAAACTTAGTATATTGAATATTATAGTCTAGTATGGAAAAGATTTTGAAGATACTTAATACTCGGTTTTGTAAGTTAGCTAAAAATAGTGCCACCGAGAAGCGCACACACCGATATTCTCGAAACTCGCTAAGACGAGGCGATAAAGCTGAAGGTGATAAATATCAAAGACTATTTGTAAAGAAATCATTACAATATTTACCGCATCATCTATTATTAGCGGTTTCCCATAGAATGCGATTGCGATGGGCTGAAAAAATATTAGACAAATTTGCCAGAAAATATATAATCAAGCCAAAATCAATACGCCAGTTTAAAGAGTCCGAAATAAAAGAATATCAAAAACTGACGAAAGGCACTCAGTTTTGGCATGGTACCGGCCGCTGGCAGCATGGTGAGCACGGTATAACTGATGTCCTGAAAAGTTTTTGTGATGCTGCCGGACTTAAGCCAGCGCGTGATGTGTATGCAGTCTTTGGCGGGAGCAATCAACGTGTTGTGTATTCGGTTTCACTGTGTCGGAGCAGAATGATCGCGCGATCGTATGCTGATATGCATAGGCTTGGGTGGAAAGAAGAAAATCGTTACGGTGATGCGCTTATGTGGGTATCGTATTATTATGGCATGTTTTATGCTCGTCTATTCATAACTAGAGGTTTTAAAATGATGTGTCGCTGGAAAGCATGGCGAGCATTGTCTCACGATAATAATGGTGATAATACTTGGGGCAAAAAAGTAAATAGCCAAGCACGAAATGTATGGGACGTTTTTTGCTTAGGTAGTGACATATCTGGAAATTATCCGATATTAATTGGTGTGAAAAATATTGATTCACAGATAAAACTAGATAAGCCAATGTCTCAATACGAAGTTCGTGCTAATAAACTGATAAATATTGTAAATATTTCACATGTGGAAGTACCGTATGACAAGCAAGATGAAGTGCGAAAGTTATTGCACAAACACGATGTTAAATTGCCAGTAACGAGTATAGAATTAGGCGAATATGTTAGCTCAAAAGAGCGTTTTATTGACCTGATCAGCGCTTTGTAGTTATATGAAATTATGACAAAGTATAAAATTGAACGGATTTATGGATCGACCGCGTCAGACGATAGTTATCGTGTGTTGGTCGATCGATTGTGGCCACGCGGAATTAGCAAAGAACGAGCTGCATTGGACGAGTGGAATAAAGAAATTGCCCCGACCGATGAATTACGTAAATGGTTTAATCATGATCCAGAAAAATTCCCGGAATTTTCTCGCCGTTATATGAAGGAACTGGATAATAATCCCGCGGCAGCCGAGGCGAAGAATAATTGGAGTAAACAATCTGCAGTTACGTTGTTATATGGCGCTAAGGATACGGAACATAATCAGGCGATAGTTCTCAAAAAGTGGTTGGAAGATTATGTCAATCGTTAGAAGAACGCTTGCATAATTGGCGTATTTAGATTGTAATATATTTAATGAATCAAGCATTGCAAGCCAAGCTAAAAACTTTGCCGCGAACGCCCGGCGTTTATTTTCACAAGTCGGCGAGCGGCGAGGTAATTTATGTTGGCAAGGCGGCGGTTCTTAAAAATCGCGTACGTCAGTATTTTCAAGATTCGCGCGGGCGAGATAATAAAACTATGGCGCTGGTGGCGGAGATTTTTGATACTGATTGGATTGAAACTGAGAGTGAGGTTGATGCGCTGTTTTTGGAAAGCGAGATGATCAAGCGGTATATGCCGCGATATAACGTTCTGTTGCGCGACGACAAGTCTCAGATGTATGTTCGGATTGATATGAAAAGCGATTGGCCGACGGTTAGTTTTACGCGGAATCCTGCCGATGACGGTGCAGATTATTTTGGTCCATTTTACAATAGTTTTGCGCTGAAAAAAGCGTTGCGTTATTTGAGGCGAATTTTTCCGTATCTCACTCACCAAAGACGCCCCGGACAATCAAAGTTGGATGAGGATTTGGGCTTAAGTCCAAAAATAAGTGATGGTTCGGACGCGTATAAAACTAGTTTGCGTAAATTGATAAGTTATATTAAGGGAAATCGCAGGGCTATTGTTGTGGAGTTGGAGCGTGACATGAAAACGGCTGCAGGACTTCACGATTTTGAGCGGGCGGCAAGTTTGAGAAATAAGTTGCGTGCCATGCAAGAGCTTCAGCGACGCGTTATGTTTGGCGATAAGGAATTTTTGGATATTTCAAAAGACAAGGCGCTGGCTGATTTAGCAAAACTACTTGGCTTAAAAAATATTCCAGTGCGAATTGAGGGCTATGATATTTCGCATATGAGCGGACGTCAAGTTGTGGCGAGTATGGTGGTCTTTACGAATGGTGCGAGCGATCGTGCGGAATACCGCAAATTTAAGGTGAGCGAAAAAAACGACGATACTGGAAATATGTATGAGGTGATTTTTAGGCGACTTGGCGAGCGAAATATCAAAAGCTGGGGCTGTCCAGATCTGTTATTGATTGACGGCGGAAAAGGTCAACTTTCGGCGGCGATTAAAGCAAGGGATGAGCGCGGAATAAAATTGCCAATTATTAGCATCGCTAAGCGCGAGGAAGAAATTATTATTCATAAAACTGGCTCACAAATTGACGTAACGCGCATTGAAGAGTTGCAAAAATCTATTCATCAGGACATCGCTATTCACGAAGATAATGATGCGTATGTGGTAAATTTACATCCTACTCAGCGCAACGCAGGCTCGCACTCAAAGAATTTACGAGGCTCTGCTACCGATGTCGATTCCAGCCGGGACAGTTTTACAAAAAGTTCTATTGCGACGACAGACATTGTCAAACTTTTTCAGCGGATTCGTGACGAATCGCATCGATTTGCTGTGAGTTATCATACAGCGCTGAAGCGTCAAAATCAGACGAAAAACCAACTTGAGGAAATTCCGGGAATTGGCCCAAAGACGCGTGCGAAATTGCTGAGGAAGTTTGGCAGTGTGAAAAAAATTATTGAGGCGGATTATGCGGAATTGCAGGCGGAAGTTGGCACGAAAAAGGCGAATTTGATTAAGCGCTTATCTTAAGTTTGGGCGACCAATCGACAATAAAGCATAAATTATATATAATAAGACTAATGAAAAGACAATTTGCAACGTTTTTGATTCGGCTGATTCTTAACTCGGTAGGTATTTGGGTTGCAGTGCGGCTGCTTGGAAATGAAACTCCGGGCGCAACTTCTGCGTGGACGTTTATGGTGGCGGGGTTGATATTTTCGGTAGTGAATAGCGTGTTGAAGCCAATCGTTACAATTCTAGCCCTGCCAGCAATTCTATTGACCTTAGGACTGTTTACTTTAATTGTGAACGGCTTTATGGTTTACATTTCATTAGCTTTGGCGCCAGGAATTTCTATGACTTTTGCGCATTCAATTATTGCCGGGATTATATTGAGTTTGGTAAACTATATTATAAGTAGCGCGCTGGTTTTGCAGCGGGAAGAAAAGGAGTAATATGTCAATTGATACAATTTTACCGTACGTGACACTTGGATCTGCCGTACTGATGATTATCGCAATTTTGTTGCAGCAACGAGGCGCAAGTTTGGGCGCAGGATTCGGCTCGTCTGGGGAATTATTCACTACTCGTCGCGGATTTGATAAAAACTTGTTTGATGTAACTATTGTTTTTGCGGTGATTTTTGTGCTATCGATTTTGGCAAGTATGATTTTGCCGGGATTGCAAAAATAGGAGAATAGATTTGAGCTCGGATAATTCGTCATGGAATCGTTTTGCGCGGCTAAAAGTTTCCAGTAAAGATGTCAATAAGCGTCTGCGCAAGATTGAAAAGGGAAGTTTGCGTCATGCGCATAAATTCGTGACATCCAGGTTGGATCGTTTGTCTAATGTGCGACGTCGGGTTTCTGTCTGGATTATCTTAGTATTGGTGATGATTGGCGCCAGCGCGGTGCAGTGGCATATTTCTCGCAATTCTTTCACGACAATGGCATACACTTCTGGCGGATCGTATTCTGAGGGTGTGCTGGGTCCTTTGGAAAACTTAAATCCGATTTTCGCAAAAACCAATGCTGAAAAATCCGCCGCGAAATTGCTATTTTCAAGTTTGTATCGATATGACTCAACGGGCAATATAAAGGCTGACGTGGCGGATAGCGTCAGCGTGAACGATAAAGAAACTGAATATACGGTTAAGTTGAAGAAGGGCTTGAAGTGGTCAGACGGGCAAGATTTAACTGTGGACGATGTAATTTTTACGTTGAAGTTATTGGCGAATCCAGAAGTTGGAGCTGAGATATCTGGCTGGAAATCCATAAAATTCGAGAAAGTGTCTGACGATTCGGTGAAGTTCATCTTGCCGTCGTCATATTCGCCGTTTGTCCACGCTTTGACATTCCCGATTATACCTAAGCATATATTAAAAGACGTTAAGCCGTCGAATTTACGTGAACATGATTTTAATAAATCGCCTATATCCAGTGGTCCATTCGCCTTTAGGTTGCTGCAGAATGTAACGAGCGATGGCATTAAAAAAGTGCTATATTTGCAGTCGAATAGCAATTATTATGGCGGCACGCCTAAGTTGGAGCGATTCCAGTTGTACGCGTATCCGACGCAGGATGATATTGCGAAAAGTTTGCGTACGCGAGAAATTACAGGAACTCCAGAATTGATCTATAACGATCAATCCGCCGAGGTGAAATCTATGTACGCCGCAGAAGCACATTCTTTGAATAATGGAGTTTACGCGCTGTTTAATAACAATAGTCAGTTCTTGCGATCAAAAGCTGTTCGTCAAGCTTTGTCGCTCAGTGTTGATACGTCCAAGTTACGCCAATCTTTGTCATTGTCTACGGAAGAATTATCTGGCCCAACGCTTAACAAATTCCTGGGAAAGAATTCAAATTCGTCTAGTTATGACGTCAAGAAAGCGAAATCTCTACTCGACGCTGAGGGCTGGAAGAGTGTAAATAATGTTCGCCAGAAGGGAAATGATAAATTAAAGCTCAACGTGGTTGTTTTGAAGAATAGTAATTACGAAAAGGTCGCCAGGTACTTGGCTCAAGTTTGGTATGACGAGCTAAACATAGAATCGGATATTAAAGTTGTCGATCCGAACGACGCCACTCAAAATATCCTTCAGACAGTTTTGCAGCCGCGCAATTTTGATGTGTTGGTTTATGAGCTCTCCTTGGGCGGCGACCCTGATGTTTACGCCTATTGGCATTCTTCACAGGCAACCAACAATGGTTTGAATTTCTCCAATTACAATAATGCGATAGCGGACGATGCTTTGGAAAGTGGTCGATCTAAAATCTCAGCGAAGCAACGCGCTGATCGTTACGCGAAGTTCACTGCTGTTTGGCAAGCGGACGCCCCAGCGATTGCCTTGTATCAGCCGAAGTTCGACTATATCCATATTCGGAACGTTAAGGCTCTCGACGCAAGTACCGAAGTTGTCAATCCCGTCGATCGCTATGTTGATGTTCAATATTGGGCGACAGAGAAAAAGTCCGTTTACAAAACCCCGTAATCGGGTATAATGGTAAGTGGTTATGCGGGCGTGGCGGAATTGGTAGACGCGCTAGCTTGAGGGGCTAGTGAGCATTGCGCTCGTGGAAGTTCAAGTCTTCTCGCTCGCACCAAACATATTGCAATTATTAGATGAATTGTTTGTGATATGTTTTGCAAAATCTGATATAATAAAGGCGGTGGCGCGTTGGCGGAGCGGTTACGCAGAGGTCTGCAAAACCTTTTAGACGAGTTCG
>UNSN01000007.1 GCA_900555675.1 Candidatus Saccharimonadota bacterium
AGGTAAAATTCCTTGGCCACATTTTGCAAAACCTGCTCAGAATGGTGACCTTGGTATGGCGATTTATGACATAGCTACAGGTATTATGCGCGAGTATTTTTTTGTGGAACCCGCAAAAGATGGTACACCAAAGCACTGGACTGCTGCTACCGGAGGATTTTCTCTGGCAAAACCCGGCTTAGTCGATTTGGCTAAGACGAATTATGCTACGCAATGCCAGGGTGGCGGTTCTGCTGTAGTTTGTATGCACAACTCGCTTGGTTTTATTGGCATATCGGAAATACGTCGGGGTTATATTGATCATGCCTTAGCATTTACTACGGCGAATTTTGCACGTGGATTAGAACCTTCGTGGCCAGCACAATTATCAGATGGCAAGGCTCCGGAAGATCAAGCTCCTTTCTCGCCAAGACACGGACAATGGGCAAGATTATCTGCTGATGTTGATCCTGATTATGACCCTAATACATCTCAGCCATACAACCCGATGACGCGCCTATTAATTAAGGCTGCTAAGAAATATGGTCTTGTTGCTACAGACACAAACGCTTGGTGTCACGCATTTAATGCAGAATGCGGCTATCAAGAAAAGGCAGTTTTTGGTACTGATCCGTGGGAGACTGGTGAGTTGTTCTCGGTACTTGATCCAAAAGGAGAATATGGCTCTAGAACATTTGACGTATCAGATTTTCCGTGGCGAAAAACCGAATGGGCGGAAGTTGATTGGGGAAGGCCTGAAATAGATTTTTGGACAAGACCAGGAACTTATTGGCCGTATCGTCGTTCTGGCAATTAAATTGTAAAAAACAGCTATTAGCACTCTTGACATGAGAGTGCTAATTATTTATACTGAGATAGTTGGCACTCGCCACGAAAGAGTGCTAGAATGAATATAAGATATAGGCCAGATGTGATCATAACAGAAAGGGGAATCATATGGGTAAAATTATTGGTATTGACCTTGGTACAACCAACAGCGCATTTGCGTATATGTTAGCTGGAAAACCAGAGGTAATTTCTAACGCCGAAGGTAATCGTACTACGCCATCTGTGGTTGCGGTTAATAAAAAGGGTGAACGACTTGTTGGTCAAGTTGCTCAGCGTCAGCGCGTAACAAATCCAAAAAACACGATTTACGGTGTTAAGCGTTTGATTGGTCGTAAGTTTGATGATAAGGAAGTGCAAAAAGACTTAGATATCATGCCGTACAAGATTGTTAAAAAAGGTACTGGTGTGGCGGTCGAGATGGGTGATAAGGAATATACACCAGAAGAAGTTTCAGCAATGATTCTTAGTAAAATCAAGGCTGACGCCGAAGCTTTCTTGGGTGAAAAAGTGACGGAAGCAGTGATTACGGTGCCGGCGTACTTTGACGATTCACAGCGCCAAGCGACTAAGGATGCTGGTAAAATTGCTGGATTGGAAGTTAAGCGTATTATTAACGAACCAACAGCTGCGGCTTTGGCTTATGGTCTAGAAAAGGGTAAAAACGACGAAACTATCGTAGTGTTCGACCTTGGTGGTGGTACGTTTGACGTGTCGGTGTTGGAACTGGGTGACGGCGTATTTGAAGTTAAGGCAACTAATGGTGATACACACCTTGGTGGTGAGGATTTCGACAACACTATTGTTAACTACTTCTTGGACGACTTCAAATCAAAGGAGGGAATTGATCTTCGTAAAGATAATGCAGCGATGCAGCGCTTGAAGGATGAGGCTGAAAAAGCGAAGAAAGAATTGTCGACGGTTACTGAATATGAAGTCAACATTCCATTTATCACTGCTGATGCTGATGGTCCAAAGCACTTTGAGATGAGCTTGAGTCGTGCTAAGTTGGAAGACTTGGTTAAGGGTCTATTGGATCGCTTGGATGGTCCAGTAGAAAAGGCTTTGAAGGATGCCAAGCTTTCTAAGTCCGACATTAACAATGTAGTTATGGTTGGTGGAATGACTCGTATGCCAGCTGTAGTTGAGCGCGTAAAGAATTTCTTTGGAAAAGATCCGATGCAAGGCGTGAACCCAGATGAGGTTGTGGCTGTTGGTGCCGCAATCCAAGGCGGTGTCTTGGCTGGTGATGTTAAGGATGTGCTGCTTCTGGATGTGACTCCGCTTTCTCTTGGAATTGAGACGATGGGCGGTGTGTCGACGAAGTTGATTGACCGAAATACGACGATTCCAACAAGCAAGAGTGAGGTTTTCTCGACAGCTGCGGACAATCAGCCTCAGGTGGAAATTCACGTTCTTCAGGGTGAGCGCGAGTTTGCTAATGACAATAAGAGTTTGGGTCGTTTTGTGCTTGATGGTATTGCGCCAGCACCACGCGGTGTGCCTCAAATTGAAGTGACCTTTAACATTGATGCCAACGGTATTCTTAACGTTACGGCCAAAGACAAGGGAACAGGTAAAGAGCAATCAATCACTATCCAAAACTCTGGCAATATGAGCAAGGAAGATATTGAGAAGGCACAAAAAGAAGCCGAACTTCACGCGGACGAAGACAGGAAAAAGCGCGAAACTGTCGATACGAAGAATCAGCTTGAAAACGCTATTTATCAGGCAAAGAAAATGCCGGACGAATTCAAAGATAAGATTTCTGACGACGACAAGCAAGCGATTGAAAAGGCTGTCGAAGAGGCTGAAAAGCACAAAGATTCTGAGGATAAGGACGAATTGGATGCTGCAATTAAAGCCTTGAACGACGCGATTATGCCAATTGGGTCCAAGATGTATCAACAACCAGCCGACGATAAAAAAGCCGACGAATCTGGCGACAAAAAGTCTGATAAAGACGAGCCGGTCGAAGGCGAAATTGTCGACGAAAAATAAACCTAACGTATTTACAAAGAAGGCTGCTCGATAAAAAGAGTGGCCTTTTTTGAACTTAGCACTCTTGCACTGAGAGTGCTAAACGCGTATAATATATAAGGTATGAGTAAGCGTGATTATTATGAAATATTGGGCGTTCCAAAGACCGCTTCTGAAGATGAGATAAAAAAGGCTTTTCGTAAATTAGCAATTAAATATCACCCTGATAAGCAGGGCGGCGATGAGGCTAAGTTTAAGGAAATTAATGAGGCCTATGAAGTTTTGAAAGACAAGCAGAAGCGACAGCGTTATGATCAATTTGGTCATGCTGGCGTGGGTGGTGCTTCTGGCGGCGGTTTTTCCGGTAATCCGTTTGAGGGATTTGGTGGATTTGGCGGTCAAAATGTTCACTTTGATTTTGGTGATGGTGGACTAGGTGATATTTTTAGCCAATTCTTCGGTGGTGCTTCTGGCGGCGCTGGGAATGGTCGTTCGCGTGGGCGTGATGTTGAAACTAGCGTAACACTAAGTTTCGAGGACGCGGTATTTGGTGTAGAAAAGAAAATTAGTTTAATGCTGGATGTTGAATGTGAACATTGCCATGGCGATGGCGCCGAGCCTGGATTTGGAATGAAAACGTGCCCAACTTGTAAGGGTGCGGGTCAGCAAACTCGAACGATGAATTCGCTGTTTGGGCAAATCCAGCAGGCGGTTGTTTGCGAAACTTGTCATGGTAAGGGGAAAGTTCCTGAAAAAGAATGTTCGGTTTGTCGAGGAAAAGGCACGACCCGACAGAATCAGGATATCACTATTAAAATTCCGGCGGGGATTGATGATGGCGCGACAATTCGTCTACGTGATCGTGGCGAAGCAGTTGCTGGTGGCAGTAGAGGCGATTTGTATGTTCACATTCGTGTTAAGGCGCATAAAAAATTCACTCGTGAAGGCAATATTATTCTTAGCGAAGAGCATATTTCTATGGTTGATGCGGCACTGGGAACGGAGATTGACGTGGAGACTGTGGATGGCGTAATAACGATGAAAATTCCAGCGGGCACTCAGAGTGGCACTGACTTCAAGTTGTCAGGTCATGGCGTGCCGCACTTACATAGTGAATCTCGTGGTCCGCATATTGTGGGTGTTATTGTTGATACGCCAACTAAATTGACCAAAAAGCAGAAGGAACTTTTGGAACAATTTAAGGACGCGAAAAAACGAGGACTGTTCTCTTAGTATATTTGTCGAGAAAAAATCCTGTGTTATACTGAAGCTAGCATAAGAGGGATTGAAGGCATGGGATTAATTTTTCTGATAATAGTTATTATTGTAGTAATTAAGCTAATAAAATTATTACAGAGAGGTAATAGTCAGCCGTCTAATTATTCCGAAGATTATCGGCAGGGATATTGGGATGGCGTGCGTGATGCACAAAATGGATGCGCCAAAATTGAGAATGATAACGGTCAAGTGAGGCTTATCACCGAGAATCAAAGCGCCGCTTCGCGGTTTGCGAATACGCCGTTAAATATCAGTAAAAATGAGAATCTAGATAATATAATTCCTGCTAGTGTTTCCACGGCTGAAGAGAGAGTAAATACGGTTGCTGTGCCTGTTGAGAATAATATTGAACGGACATCACATATTGATGACAAGGAAAAGTTGTTTGCGGTGTTTATGCTGACTTTACCAATTGAACAAGCACCACATATTGATGACAAGGAAAAGGAGAGGGGCCGTAAGACTACAATTAATATAGCACTATATACGGCATCGCTACTTCTGACTGCGGGAATATTGCTTCTGGCTCAGGCAATTAATCTATCTATCCAACTTAGGTTTGGATTGGTGTGGCTGTTTATTTTTATTTATTATATTATTGGTCAGATATTGTATGCTCGCTTGCCAATATTGAAATCTGCGTCGACAGCACTTATTGGTACGGCTTTGGTAGCTGTGCCAATTGGTGGCTGGACTATGAATTTACTTTTAGGTATTGACCCCGCATGGTGCTGGCTTATTACCTCTGTACTTGGTGCTGTCTTGTGTGTTGATGCTACAGTGAGATTGAATAGTCGACCTCTTGCTTATGTATCGCTACTATCGATGTTTACGATGACGACTAGTTTGCCGGCTGTCGTGCATGCGCAGCTGGTCTGGTATTACGTTGTAATGCTGCTATTTGGATGTTTGATGACTGTGGCTGCGTATTTTTCTAGTCGCCTTCCTCGTCAGTTTGTTGAACCGTTAAACGTTGTAAATCCGTTTATCGTGCCGATGACGATGTTTATCGCGCTTAGCTCGTCGGTATATATGGGCACATTAGATATTAGCGTATTGTTATTTGCTAGCGTTGCATATTACTTTACGGTTGCTCTTGTTGAGAAGTCTAAAAAGATGCGTACTTATGAATTGACAACAGCTCGCTTATTGTTAATGGTGATGGCTACTAGTTTTGCAATGTATTTATCTGACGATAATCAGTTGGTTGTAAGCGTAATTCTAGGGTTAGTGGCGCTTGGAAATATAATCTGGTCCGCTGTATCAATGTACGTTCAGAAACAGTACGATAGACATCATGAAATAGTATTGTGGGCTAGTTTTGTTGTGTCATTAAGTGCTTTGTTTGGTGTGATCGGCTCTGGAGATTCGCTACGAATGACGGTTGCCTTTACCTTTATTAGTGTTATTTCAGCGATTAGTCTTGCAATCCTTTTTTTGTTACGTCGTGTCCGCTTCGGTGTTATAGTTGTGATATCTGGGATTCTATTGGTGCCGATTGGTATAACACTATTCAATATCGATATAGCTATAGCACCACGTGTACAGTATCTAATTTTTCTATTTATGACGCCGCTACCAGTTATTTGCCGATTGCTAATTTTGAAGCGTCCGAATATTAGTAAAAGTCAGGCTGCTTTAGTGTATGGCGCTGCGTCAACTTGGCTATTAATGGCAATGTTTACTTCGGCTATAATAGCCACTTATGCGACAGAGGAAGCCCTGATGTGTCTATCGGGCGCGATAGCTATCGGCGCTGGCATTATGAGTGTGGTTGTATGGCGCGAAAAAGTTTATGAGTTTGTAGTTGGAGTACATACTTCTTTAATGTTGTCAGTATTTTTGCTAGCTTTAGGTTTTTCGGTGTCTAGTGAAAATATCTCTATTTTAATGGCGTGGATAAATGTGTCGTCGCTATTAATAGTAGAATGGCTTTATCATCGTCATGACAACACAGCCGTCAAAAGTCGTGAGTTGTTTCTATATTCTATTATTGGCGTAGCTATCATTGTTGTATTGTCGTCAATTCATCCGATAGTTTGGTTGCCACTAGTGGTGTCGCTATACTATGCATTTTACCGATGTCGTAGAGAGGTTTATTTGGGTGGGGCATATTTTACGACAATCATCTTTGTTTTATTATCCCTGCATTGGTTGAATATACCGTTTAATGACAATCTTGCAATTGCTGCATGGGTGAGTCTAGTTGGTTTTGGGTCTTTGTACTGGCTGTTGCGAATGAATAGGCAATCGTCAATTATTGGTGATATGACGCTGTGTGCTGCCGTAGTTCCAGCGACAGTGCTTCCAATGATTAATCTACTGGCAACATATGATTTGTCGTTCAAGGTATCGGGATGGCTAGCAGCTGTAGCGGCTCTTTATATGGCGGTACTTGCTAAACGAGATTGGCGAATAATGACAATAGCTGCACACCCGAGTCTAGTGTTGTTGCTTTACCTTATAGCGCAACGGCTTACCATTCCACTCGAATTCATGTCAGTCGTTGCCCTGATTGTTTTTGCGGTATTTTACGGTCTGGCTATTGCTGCGCGAATCAGAAAGATGTCGAGTCGTTGGTATTACTCTTCGTTCTATAGCGCCATCGGCTGGTCGGTAGCCTTATTGTCTATTGCTACATCAGTTAGCGCTACGGCGGCGTCAGTGATTCTGGCGGCGCTAGTGTGGATAATTAATGGTATCGCCTTGATGTTCGAAGGTATTCCTAAAAAGAATATTTTATATTTTGATTCAGGTGTGATCCTGATTTTGTGCGGCGTTTTATTTACTATTAAAAACCTAGCCCTACCCGTTCACGATATCACAATACCATATTTGTGGTCAGCGGCAATTCTTTCGGGAGCGGTGATGTCGTGGCGTTGGTTGGGGTATATTCATAAGTCTACGATAATACACCTAGTACTGGCTCTCTCTGTGTTTAGCCTGCCGACTCTCATCCTGGCGTTCGCGGGAGACAGCGTTATGGAAATATTATTCCTAATAGAGCATTCATTGATGGTCGTTGTGGGGCTGGTACTTAACAAACGAATGATTACGACCTGGGGTGCTGTATGTGTGACATTAGCTTTGATATATCTATTGTCGGGATACACTTATGTATTAGCTATTTTGGCTGGTATATCTATCATTGTAGCGGTGATAATTGTGGTAGCGAGAGTTCAAAGAAGCAAAAGGCAAGATATTGCAAAAAGATAGTTTTTATGCCATAATATTGACGTATGAAAGAAAAAGCCATTATTGGGTCGACTGAGCTTGTGGATTTTGGCAAGCGAGCACAAAAAGTCCCAGCTAAAATTGATACGGGCGCCGATTCCAGTGCGGTTTGGGCGAGCAATATTCGCATTAATAAAGATGGTGTATTGAAATTTTCTCTATTTGGTAAGGGTTCGCCGTATTATAATGGTAGGGTATTTAAGAGAACTGATTATTCTGTAGCCAGCGTGCGCTCCGCAATGGGTCAAAATCAGATTCGTTATCGAACGCACTTTTGGGTAAAAATTAGTGGGCGAAAAATTAAAATGTTGATGAATCTATCTGATCGGTCGAAGAATGAATTTCCGGTGTTAATTGGCAGACGGTCGATTTCTGGAAAATTCCTAGTGGATGTCTCAAGAAAAAATGTTCGCAGGAAAAAACCGTCCGTAACTGCTAGTCTTAACGAAGAAGTAAAATTGAATCCATACGAATTTTATAAAAAATATCATCAGAAAGGTGAAGAAAAATAATGCGAATTGCAATCTTATCCAACGGCAACATTAATTATTCGACGCTTCGCCTGAAAGAAGAGGCTGAAAAGCGCGGTCATCAAGTTAAGGTTATTAAGTATAAAAACTGCTACGTTTCAATTGATGAAAAGCATCCAACGGTCATTTACAAGGGGAAAGAGATTGGTGAATTTGACGTAGTAATTCCGCGAATCGCGAGTCATATGACAAAGTATGGAACGGCGGTTTTGCGTCAATTGGAGATGATGTATCCGAAGGCGTTTTTTATGAATCGCTCGATTGCAATTACTAGGGCGCGAGATAAATTGCGCTCAACGCAGTTATTAGTTAAAGCGGGAGTATCGATTCCGAAGACGGTCTTTTCTCGAAACGCAACTGACATTGATTCGCTCATTGAAGAGATTGGTGGTATGCCGGCGATTATTAAGCTGGCGCGCGGTACGCACGGAAATGGTGTGGTTCTGGCGGAAACTAAAAAGGCTGCCAAGTCGGTTTTACAGGCGTTTTATTTGACCAACTCGGATGGTACGAACGTGCTGCTTCAGGAGTTTATTAGAGAGTCGGCTGGTGTCGATATTCGTGCGTTTGTGGTTGGTAGTCAAGTGGTGGCTAGTATGAAGCGTCAGAGTTTGGACGATGATTTTCGTAGCAATTTACACAAGGGCGGCGAGGGAACCAGTATAAAATTGACAGATTCTGAGCGTAAAATGTGTGTGAAAGCCGCTAAGGCAATGGGGCTAACGGTTGCTGGAGTTGACTTCATGAGATCAAGCCGTGGAGCTTTGGTGCTGGAAGTTAATGCTAGTCCAGGATTTGGAATTGAGAAAATTACTCGCCGAAATGTGGCTGGAAAGATAATCGAATACATCGATCGAAACGCCAAGCGTGGCAATAAAAAAGATAAAATCGGCGCTTAAGCATAAACTTGTTATAATAGGTTTATGGACGAGCCTCGTCACTCGACAGTAATTCAAACTGTCATCAAATGGATATTTATCTGCGGAATGCTGATGGTTATTGGTGGGGCAATTTTTTATGCTTTTCGAACGGTTTCGCCAAAAACGGAAATGATTTACCTTAATAAGACGATGCTTCGGGCGGAAATTGCTAATGATGAAGAATCGCAGCGGAAAGGCTTGTCTGGAAGGTTGGGAATTGATGAGAATTATGCCATGCTGTTCGTGTTTGACCATAACGATCGTCATAAAATGTGGATGAAAGATATGAAGTTTTCGGTCGATATGATTTGGATCAATGATAAAAAGCGTGTTGTCTATGTAAAACATAACGTCAAGCCGGATGCTGAGCCGCATGAAAAATATGCGCCACCAGTTCCCGCGAAGTACGTATTGGAGGTGAAGGCGGGAGTTGCTAAGCGGGCGAGCGCTACAGTTGGGTCACAGGTAAAATTTGATTTGGAGGAGGATAAATGAGCGTGATAATTCTATTTGGAGCAATTTTAGTAGCGGTTTTTGCGGTTGCATTTGTTTCATCTCGAAGATTCGGTCCATTGGCGTTGTCGTTGGCGACGGGATTTTTACTATCAGAATGGTGGGGTGGCTGGTTGACGGGGGTGTTGGACGGCTTGAAATTGGAAACTGGTTTATTACCAAATGGTGTAATTTCAGGATTAGTCTTAACGTTGATTCCATTAATTATGCTTCTTCTAAGTGGTCCGAGATATCAGAAAAAACATGAGAGAATTGTCTCGGCGGTGGGAATCGCGTTCTTGACGGCAGCGCTATTGGTTGTCCCTCTGGGAAAATATATATCATTAGACGGACAGGCGCTGGAGCTATATAAGATTTTCGCAGATAATTGGCGATATGTGGCTACGTTTGGTCTGGTGTGCGGTCTAATTGACATTTTTTCACTACATACTGGTGGACATAAACTCGCTAAGCATTGACCTTTGTGTTGGTTTGTGCTAGGATGAAGGAAGCGGATATTCCGAATGGGTCCATAGCTCAGCTGGTTAGAGCACCTGCCTTTTAAGCAGGGTGTCCCGGGTTCAAGCCCCGGTGGACCCTCCAAATTTGAAATCGACTCCCTTGGCGGAGTCTTTTTTATGGCTTCGGATCCAGATATACTTTAAGTATGAATAGTTGGCTATTTAAGAAGTTGCATATTTCTTGGTTGGTGGCGGTGTGGTGCCTCGGTCTGACAATTGGCGTAATTTCCATCCATTACATACCGCGGTCGTTTGCGACGAACCCATTATTTTTATTGGTCGGGCTGGTTATTTTTGTAATCGTGGCAATTTGGCGCTGGCGATTTTTTGTGATTTTAGCAATTATTTCTGGAGTTTTGGTCGGTCTTTGGCGCGGTGAAATCGGCAGAAAAGGCGTGGAGGTTTATGATTCGTTAATCGGAAAAGTCGCAATTGTCCAAGGTCAAGTTTTGGAAGATTCTGATCTTGATAAAAATAGTCAGACGGTTCTTAGATTGGGCAATCTGCAGATGAATAATGAAAATTGTCGGGACAAATTTGGGTGACGACACCAGATAAAAACTCAATTAAGCGTAGTGATATCGTGAAGGTTAAGGGTAAAATGACGGCGGGATTTGGGGCTTTTTCAGCAAGCGTATATCGGGCGAAAATTATTAGCGCCGAAAGACCAGTTCCGGGTGATGTGGCGGTGGGAGTTCGTGATTGGTTTGCGGGGCGGGTCCGTGAGTATGTTCCGGAATCAGAGTCCGCGTTGGGATTGGGATTTTTATTGGGTTTAAGGCGTGCTATGCCAACTGAATTAAGTGACAATTTGAAAATTGCTGGACTAACGCATATCGTGGTGGCGAGCGGCTATAATTTAACAATTTTAGTTCGTTTAGCGCGACGATTATTCGCCAAGCGATCAAAATATTTAGCGATGCTCAGCGCGGCTGTTATGATAATTGGTTTTATGGCGGTGACTGGATTAAGTCCTAGCATGTCGAGAGCTGGTTTGGTGGCGGGGCTGAGTTTGGCGGCGTGGTATTACGGCCGGACAATTCATCCGCTGGTCCTACTTCCTGTGTCGGCGGCAATTACGCTATTGATAAATCCGCAATTTGGTTGGGGCGATTTGGGCTGGCAATTAAGCTTTGCTTCGTTTGCGGGCGTAATTATGTTGGCGCCGCTTCTACATTCTTACTTTTTTGGCAATAAAGAGCCGGGCGCGTTTCGACAAATTTTAATTGAAACTTTGTCGGCGCAAATTATGACGTTGCCGCTACTTATGATGAGTTTTGGTGTTATTAGTAATGTGGCGTTAATCGCGAATATGTTGATTTTGCCGTTTGTGCCGCTAGCGATGCTGCTGACATTTATGTCGGGCGTGCTGGTTTTTGTGCCGATGATTGGCGCGTTGATTGCAATTCCGACGACGTGGCTACTTGGTTATATGATCCAAGTCACCAATTGGACAGCTGGATTTGAATGGGCTCAAATGGAAGTTAGCATTAATTTGTGGCAATGTGTGGTTTTATATGTGGTGCTAATTTTGGCAATGATTTGGATGAAAAAGCAAACTAAATTGGACCCCGCCAAGATAAATATTGTGGAGTAGTGTATAATAGTAACAGATTGAAATAGCAAATAACTTTAGGAGAAATTATGTCAGGACACAGTAAATGGGCTACAACTCACCGACAAAAAGCGATTGTTGACGCTAAGCGCGGCGCGATTTTTACGAAATTGGGTAATCAAATTGCTATTGCGGCACGTGGCGGTACAGATCCAGCGCTGAACTCAAGTTTGGCGATGGCAATTGAAAAAGCTAAGGCTGCGAATATGCCTAGTGCAAACATCCAGCGAGCAATTGACCGAGTGGCGGATAAGAGCGCGGCGGCTTTGGAGGAAATTGCTTACGAAGGTTATGGTCCTGGCGGCGTAGGCGTTATTATTGAAACGGCGACAGATAATCGCAATCGAACATTGCCAGAGGTAAAAACTGCGTTGGTTAAAAATGGCGGGCGAATTGCTGATGCTGGTAGTGTGATGTTCCAATTTACGCGCAAAGGCGTCATTACTATCGAAGGCAGCGGGGAAGATTTGTTGCTGGCAGTTTTGGACGCTGGCGCCGAAGATGCTGTCGAGGAAGATGGCGAGATTATCGTGTATACAGAGTTGAAAGATTTGGCGATCGTGCGAAATAAATTGGTTGAACAAGGCTTGAAGGTTAAAGATGCGGAACTGCGATACATTGCCAATGCACCGATAGAAATTGCCGATATGGAAACTGCGCAGAAATTGATGAAAATGATTGATGCGCTGGACGATTTGGATGATGTTGTGAATGTTCATACGAACGCGGATATCACAGCGGAATAAAATCATCGCTTTAAGTAATCGCTCCTTTTTTGGGGCGATTTTTAATTTGACAAAAAGTACGCTAAACTAAAGATGATTAACCATAAGCAAGGAGCGAGCATGAAGTATTTGCGCAACACACTACTTATGATACTAGCCGTGGCACTAATAATGCCGTCGCCGTTGGTTTTGGCGGAAGGCGTTTCAGGTGCTACTCAAGAGTCGAAAGTTGATGACGTTCAGACTGTTGATAATAGTCTTAAATCGGCTGAGGAAGCGAAAGATCCAGTTGTTGATAAGAAACAGATCGATAGCAATTCACCTTCTCAACCAAGTGAAAATCCCGAGGCTCCAACGGAGAATTCGTCTACGGATAGTCCGAGTGAAAATCCCGCCACTAATGAGTCTTCAAAGTCCGAGCCAAATCTCGAATCTGAGCCGCCAAAAATAGATAATCCAGATGGAAGAACAGAAGAAAATGCTCCGATATTAATTTCAAAGATTAGTCAGGGCAAAAAATACGTTGAGATGTATAATCCGACGAATCAGAATGTTAATTTGGCTGGTTGGAAAATAGAGTATCACACTGGACCTGAAGCTAAAACTGTTGGAAAAATTTTCAAGGATGAAGTAATATCGGCGAACGAATTTTTGGTTTTGTCGAACGATAAGATGTTGGCGGGCGCCATAAAGTTTGATAATAATTTAGGTTTGGCTCAAAATGATGGATCGGTCGTGCTGTCGCGCTCGGACGGGTCGGTTTCAGATACTGTTGGCTGGGGGAGTAATTCAAAGTCTGCAGGCTCGCCAATTAAAGGCAGTGTGAAAATTGTTTGGCGCTGTTTTATTGGTGAAAATATTATTGATTCGAAAAATAATTCCACTGATTTTTTATCGAGTAAAGGTTCTGATAATCAGGAAATTGTGCCTTATTCACGTCCGAATTGTAAGAGTTCAGAGCACAAACCTGAATCTCCAAAGGAGTTGAATAAATGTGAAGGTCTGAAGCTAAGTGAAATCGCGTCGAATATTGATGAACAATTCATTGAAATTGTCAATTCTGGCGAAAAAACCGTCATTACGACAGGCTGTAAATTGACGATTGGCGATTCTGGCGTTCGTGAAAATATTGGTGATATCGAATTAAATCCTGGCGAATTTTTAGTGATCAAAATAAAAAGTACGAATCTGAAATTGCCAAAAACAAAAGGAAAAGTTTATTTATTAGACGAGGCTGGCTCGAAAATTGATTCCGCTGAATATGAGAAGTTAGCGAAAAGCTCTTCGTGGAGTTTGATTGATGATGAGTGGATGCAAACGTTTATGATAACTGAAAATTCTGAGAATATCTTTAAGGAATATCCAGACTGTCAGAGTGGTTATGAGAGGAATGTGTTAGGTAGATGTGTGAAAATTGCCACCCCGCCCGTTGAAAGCCTTTGTCCTGTCGGTCAATATCGTCATCCAGAAACTCACCGTTGTCGAAAAATTGAAGCAACAAAAACTATTACGCCTTGTAAAGATGGCTATTATCGTAGTGAAGAAACTGGCAGATGTCGATCTATCGCATCGGCTGCAGCAAAAACTTTGAAGCCTTGCCCAGAAGGTCAATTCCGCAATTCAGCTACGGGTCGATGTAAGAAAATTGCCTCCACTGACGATATAGCAAAAGAATGTCCAGAAGGATTTGAGCGTAATCCGCAAACTAAGCGGTGTCGAAAGATAAAATCTGCAAATATGCCAACTGTTGGTTTGGCGGCAGCTGAAGTTAAACAAGTCGCTGGCGCTACTTGGGGCTGGTGGGTGTTTGGTGGCGTGAGTTTACTGGCTGTCGGTTACGGCGTATGGCAATGGCGATGGGAAATCTCACAATTTGTACGAAAAATCCGTGAACGCGTTAGGTCTGCAAGCGGTAAATAATTGCTATAATAAAGATATGAGAATTATCGGGATTGACCCGGGAACGGGGATTTTGGGGTTTGGTGTGATTGATTTTTCTCGTGGCAAGTTTAAAATGGTTACGGCGGGAGTTGTGACGACGCCGGCACATACGCCAATTGACGAAAGGCTTGAAGATATTTTCGATAGCCTGACAGAGATTATTGCCGAAACAAATCCTGATGTTATGTCGATTGAAAAGCTATTTTTTGCGCGCAATGTTACGACGGCGATTTCTGTGGCGGAAGCGCGCGGCGTGGCGATGTTGACTGGGCGAAAAGCCGGAATGCCGATTGCTGAATATACGCCGTTGCAAATAAAACAAACTTTGACCGGCTATGGCAAGGCTGACAAAAAGCAAGTTCAAGAAATGGTGCGACTTAATTTGGGTTTGAAGGATGTTCCGAAGCCGGATGACTGCGCAGATGCTTTGGCTGCAGCAATTACACACGCAGCGATGAATCGGGTATAATTGAAATATGATTGCACATGTTTTTGGAAAAGTTGCTGAGAAGTTTAATGGCTCGTTAGTCATTGATGTTCATGGTGTTGGATATGAAGTCAGCGTGGCGACTAATGATTTTGATGCAGTGACATTAGATCAAGAAGTAAAATTTTATACTTATCATCACGTGCGCGAACAGTCGGAGGAGTTGTTCGGGTTTTCTAGTTTAGCGGCGAAAAAGTTATTTGAAATGCTAATCACGGTTCAGGGGGTTGGCCCGAAGGCTGCGCTGGCTATCTTGAGCTTGGGTGATGCCGAGCAGGTGCGTAACGCTATTGCTAATGCTGACAGCGGTTTTGTGCAAAAGGCTACTGGCGTTGGCAAAAAAACTGCCGAGCGAGTGGTGGTTGATCTAAGTGATAAAGTTGGTTTACCGACTCATTACGGCCGAACGGAAACTCCATTGCAGACTGAATTGAACACTTCCGATGAAGCTTTGGAGGCGTTGATGGCTTTGGGTTATACATTAGCAGATGCCACTAAGGCGCTTGAAAATGTCGATGTCAATTTGCCGACATCTCAGCGATTAACTGAGGCGCTGAAGAAATAGATCTTTGTGTTCCAATATTTAATTATTGACCCTAAATTAAGTTATTGCTTGTAAATGTTATAATTAGTTTATGGCAATTGAAAGAATAGTTGATACAAGTTCGCATGATGACGACTCTGAAGAGCAGCGAATTGAAGTTAGTTTGCGTCCGCAGAGTTTTGCTGAGTATGTTGGTCAGGAAAGATTAAAACGTAATTTGCGCTTGGCGATTGATGCGGCTAAAAAGCGCGGCGAGCCGTTGGATCACGTATTATTATATGGTCCGCCGGGGCTTGGTAAAACAACTATGGCGACGGTGATTGCTAATGAAATGGGTACGAATCTGCGGATTACTAGCGGTCCGGCTATTGAAAAAGCTGGCGATTTGGCGTCAATTCTGACTAATTTGTCGGACGGTGATATTCTGTTTATCGATGAGATTCATCGGTTGGGGAGATCAGTGGAGGAAATTTTGTACTCCGCAATGGAAGATTTTAAGCTGGATATTGTGATTGGAAAAGGTCCGGCAGCGCGATCAATTCGATTAGATTTACCGCGGTTTACGGTGATTGGCGCAACGACACGAACCGGAAGTTTGGCGGCACCTTTGCGTGATAGGTTCGGGCATATTTATCGTTTGGAATTTTACACGCCAGAGGATATTGCGAAAATTGTGACGCGTAGTGCGAAGATTTTAGAGTCGTCAATTCGAAGTGAGGCGGCGGATTTATTGTCGACGCGGGCGCGCTTGACGCCACGTATTGCCAATAGGCTTCTTAAGCGAGTTCGTGATTACGCCGATGTTAATGGCGACGGAATAATTGATGTAAAAACTACAACCAACGCTTTGGAGATGCTGGAAGTAGATGAACTGGGATTGGATCCGGCTGATCGTAATTTATTGCAATCGATTCTGGAAAATTATGGCGATAATCCTGTTGGATTAACAACAATTGCGGCGTTGACTGGTGACGAGGCGACAACAATTGAGGATTTTTATGAACCATATTTGCTACAAATTGGTTTTATTGAGCGCACGCCGCGTGGTCGTCGAGTAACAATTAAGGCAAAGCGACATTTGGGAAAATAGTTATCGTATTCTTCGGCTTTTTGTGTTTTAACAAAACCAGACAAACTTAACTAGGAGCAGTCATGGGCAAAAAACAAGGCTATCTTAAGTTCTGTCGTGTTATAATATAGGCATGAATCCACAAACATCCTCGTCAGAAGATTTAACGCAGCCTGTTGCGTATGATGCTGATGGTCGACCACTATATCATCATCCGCCACAGACTGGTCGTCCAGCTCCGGTTGTGGCGCAGACGAATTCTTATGTGACGGCAAGACCGAAAATTATTGATGGGGAGAATTTTGATCCGCGATTGCGTAGTCAGTATGCTAATGAACCGCAAGTCGTACATGTTGCGCGAGATATTGACCCGAAGCCGTTTACTATTAGTGACGACCTGAAACAAAAACACGAAAAATCAGTTCAGCAATACCCGAATCTCAATTTGAGTGAAGGTGAATATATTATTTTGGATATTAAACGCCATCCGATTGGCATGCTAATCCCGACAGGAATTTCGGTTTTCTTGGTGGTGATGATCATGGTGTTTGTGATGTTTTATCCGTCAATTGCTCGTGACGCAATTATTTCGCCGATGCCTTCGCTGACCGATGTGTTTGGCGTGGCGATGTTGCTTATTGGGTTGGTGGCGCTTGGCGGTGCGGTGTCCTTGTGGATATATTTGCAAAATCATTTTTACATGACCAACGAAAGTGTAATTCAGGAAATCCAGGGTAGCTTATTTTATAGGCACGAGCAAACGGTGAGCTTAGGCAGTATTGAAGATGCAAGCTTCCTCCAATCTGGAATTATTCAGACTCTTTTCAATTATGGCACGATTCGTCTCAGTACCGAAGGCGAGGAAACAACATATATATTTCATTTTGTGGCAAATCCACGCAAGCAAATTGCGATAATCAATAATGCCATTGAAGACTTTAAGAATGGCCGTCCTGTTTGTGATGATTAGCTAATTATTTATGGCGACTTTCTTTTACGTAGTCATCTTCATTGACAAGCGTCGCAACAAGTTTGTATGACTTACATTTTCCGTCATTACAATTTGAAGATTCATAGCGGTAACTGCTGTCTTTTTCGCCAATTTTCTTACCTTGCGGGTCTTTCAGCAACGCGGGATCCATAGTCGGAAGCGTGCCTTCTTCTAACTTCTCTGGGTAATAGCCATTTTTAACGTAAAAACCTTCTTCCAGGCTATAATGCATGGCGTTAATCGCGGTGCGTTTTTTGGCATTGTTTGATTCGTTGGTCAATTTTGTATATTGTGAGAAACCTAAGATTGCGATGATAATCAAGAAAGTCGCTACAACCAAAAGTTCAATAATAGTGAAACCGTTTCGCTTATTCATGAATGTAATTATAGCAAATCTTGCAACAAATCGGTATAATAAAGGAAGTAACTAAGGAGGGAATGCTATGGCAAAATCAGACAGTAAAACAGTAAATCCAGAAAAGTCAAGTCAGGCATCGGATAAAAAAGTTGATGAAGGCAAACTTAAGGCGCTTGGTCTAGCAATGGATCAAATTACTAAGCAGTTTGGCGACGGATCGATTATGAAATTGGGCGAGGCTCATAAAGTTGATGTTGAAGTAATTCCTTCTGGTGCTTTGAGCCTGGATTTGGCGCTTGGTGGCGGATATCCAAAAGGTCGTATCATAGAAATTTATGGTCCGGAAAGCTCAGGTAAGACAACATTGACGCTTCACGCTATTGCAGAAATTCAGAAGCAGGGTGGAACGGCAGCGTTTATTGATGCCGAGCACGCTCTTGATCCAGCATACGCCAAGCGTCTGGGTGTGGACACGGAAAATTTGTTGGTTTCTCAGCCAGATAACGGCGAGCAAGCATTGGAGATTACAGAGACGCTAGTTCGTTCGAACGCGGTGGATTTGGTGATAGTCGACTCGGTGGCTGCCTTGACGCCACAGGCTGAAATTGATGGCGATATGGGCGATTCTCATATGGGTCTTCAGGCTCGATTAATGAGTCAGGCGCTACGTAAATTGACGGGAATTATCAATAAATCAAAAGCCACGGTGATCTTTATCAATCAGATTCGTATGAAAATTGGCGTGATGTTTGGTAATCCTGAAACGACAACTGGCGGCAATGCGTTGAAATTTTACGCGTCGCAGCGAATTGATATTCGTCGAATTGGTCAGATTAAAGTTGGCGATGATATTATTGGTAACCGCACAAAAATTAAGGTCGTGAAGAATAAGATTGCACCGCCGTTCCGCGTGGCTGAATTTGACATTATGTACAACGAGGGAATTAGTAAAACTGGCGATATTCTGGACTTGGCGGCAACGCACGGTATAGTTGAAAAGTCGGGTGCGTTTTATAAATATAACGGCGAAACGATTGGTCAAGGGCGCGATAAAACGAAGACTTACTTGAAGGAAAATCCTGAGGTTTTGGCGGAAATTGATCAGAAAGTGCGCGATAAAGTGAAGGGGGAGGAAAAGTAATGCGAGCAGTAGAGTCCAGATATTCAGCCGAACACCACATGGCGTCAGTTAATCTTATTTTTGATAACGAGCAGACTGCTTACATTCGAGAACTGTCGGAAAAAATGAATCTTGATTTCGGTGAGTTTATTCCACACGCAACGCTGATTAATGTAACTGAGCAGGATATACCGCGTCTCAAGTTAGCTGCCGCTGCGTTGCCGTCCCTAGACAAACTGGTGCTTGACGGTGTCAATTTCTTGCCAGATGAAGCCGGTAACTGTGTTTGTGTTGAATTGCGTGTACAGAAAACTTCCTGGATGGTTGAAGTACGTCGGAAGTTGCTTGAAATACTGGACGACATTCATCCAGGGCTGGATATCGATGGATTTCGTCCACACATTACGCTTGGCATTGTCGAGGCTGGTACGCTTGGCGATGTCGATATGAGTGCCATTCCGCGTCAACTGCCGGTTATTACTAAGCCGCGTGCTGCTGCTTGCTATAACGGCATGCATGGCAAAGTGGTTGAGGTGGTCGAATAGTCCACCAGTAGTTAGCATATAGTTTTAGCGCTATAATAGTTTTATGAAAATCACCGATATTTCTCTTCAGGCTCGTGATAAAAATCGTGTCAATGTAAGCGTTGACGGGAAATATCGTTTTAGCTTGGACGTATTCCAGGTCGGCGAACTAGGTATTAAGATTGGTCGCGAATATACGGAAGAGGAAATTTCGAAACTAGAAGACGATAGCCAGTTTGGCAAGTTGTATGCCAGGTCTATAGAATACTGTTTAATGCGTCCGCGAGCCATCAAAGAAGTGCGCGATTATCTGCGTCGGAAAACACTAGCCACTCGTCGACGTTCAGCGAAAACTGGAAAAATTATTGAGCGTCCTGGAGTGAAGCCGGAGATTACTGAGCGCGTCTTGGATCGTCTCATTGAGAAGAAATATTTGGATGATGAAAAATTTGCTCGATTTTGGTTTGAGCAGCGGTTCATGAAAAAAGGCGCCAGTATTCGTCGTTTGAAATTGGAACTGGCGCAAAAGGGAATTGATAATACAACGATTGAGTCGTTAGTTAAAGAGAATATTCGCTCTGATGACGAGGAATTGCGGAAGGTTATTGCTAAAAAACGTTATCGATATAACGACCAGCAGAAGTTAATGCAATATTTGGCTAGGCAGGGTTTTTCTTACGACGATATTAAGAAGGCTCTTGAAAACCCAAATGATTAATCGACTTTTGTAGATTCTGGTTGCGGACGAGGCTGCTTGCGGAATGGATTTTCGTATGAATTTATCTGCGGAATAGGTGTTTTTTCGGCTATGTGCGAGATGGTTGCTGATTTTACAACGATTTTATCATCGGTTACTTTTATAATCTGAGAACGATGAATAAGTAGCTCTGTATCACCAAAGCTTTTCAAGAACGGTCGCCGAATTCGAAGCTGCTGTATAATAAAATTCCCAGCTGCCAAAGTGTAGCCGATAACTTTTCCGATTTTCTTATTTTTTTCATCAATAACCAACTTGTCTTTTAGTGTAAAATTGATGTCATAAATTTCTTTTATAGTAATCACATCATCAATGCCGATAATCTCGTCGGTTGAATCGATAATCATACCGAGTGGTCCGATTTCTCTGACGTCATCGATGCGAAGCAGGCTAGGGTGCTGGTCCAAAAGTCGCCCTTCAAGTTCATATGCTATTATAGATAGATTCTTCGGATTGATGATTTCCCGCGATGTTCGCGCCAGTTCGGAGCCCGTCTGAAGACTCATGACGGGAATATCAAGGAAGCGATCTGCGGATATAAGCATAACTATATTATAAACGGTTACGTTCTATTCGGCAAATGGATTGGAGCGACCAGCCGGCAGACTAAATGAGTCGTTTGCTGAAGTTGACGGTCGGAAGTCTTTAATAATTTGCATAGTTTTTTTATCAAAACTTATTGATGCAGTTTGTGGCTCTTCGGTAGGAACTGCTAAAAGTCCGCTCAAAAGAAATATCGCGATTGCTACGCCTCCGATTACGACAACGCTATATATTATCACATGAAATCGCCACAGGAATTTGGACAGTGATTTTACGATTGGCTCGAGCTGTTCTGATATTGATGGACTCATCGTGTATAAACCTTTACTTCAAGTGATTGGATTGATATTTCATGATTATTTGCGCCTCTGGAAATTGACACGCCTGAAAGCTGCATTCGAGTGACATTTTTTTCAATAAGACTAAGGAAATGCAGGAATTTCGTGTAATCTATAGGATCTCCCAATTGAATTGATACGAAAGTACTTTTCACTCCAGCGGGGCTGGCGGATGTTTGCTTGCTAGGTTTCGTTGTCTTAGCGGAAGTTGTTGGTTCGTTTTGGAAAGAGAAAGCTTTAATCGGAATGCCAGCGCGGTCAGCGTAGGTATTTAAATCCTTAATAATCTGATTCTGATATTGATAAAGTTTCGATTCTGAGACGATATTCTTTGCTTTTTTAACTGTGTCGGAATTGCGGTCGAGCTGAGATTTTGACGCTAGCAAACTTTGTATTTTTGCATCAACTGCAGTTGCTTCGGTCTGCATTTTTCCGACTTCTTCTGATGTTTTACTTAGGAATGAATAGGCGAAAATAACTAGTCCTACCATTGCTGACAATATTATGAGCAATAATAACGACAGGACAATTCGTGCGATACTGGCATTTAGAACTTTTTTCATTGTTTTAAGACCTCTGGCTTTGGTGTAACGCTAATTGTTATAGTAATTGGATAATCCGCAGGCTTGTCTGATGATTGGTTTCCATCGCTATAAACGACGGTCTCTAAGTGAACGTCACTAAATATCTCTGATTTTTCTAAGCTAGTTTTTATTCGGATAGCGTCATCCTTGTTCTTTCCGAGAGCTGTTAATGACAATGGTTTATCTAATGCTGAAGTGTCTAGCGTCAGAGAGTCTAAAACCATACCTGATGGTATATATTGTGCAATTTTTGGGATAATTGTAGAGTAATGAGCTTCGCTGTTAATGATTACTTTAGCTGAATCAAGGTCTTTCTTAAACTCGCTAACTTCTTTTTGCGTCGATTGGTATTGAGCAAGTTTGGCATTTCCTTCGTCGATGTTAGCTTGAGCTGAAGTGCGGCTATTCTCTAAGAATAGATAAAATCCGCCAATAGTTAAGAATAGCAAACCTGCAAATATTAATGATATAATGCAGTATCGTCTTAAGATGACGTTTACTCGTCCGGCGCTGATTTGCTTTTTTTCTTGAGGAGGGAGAAGGTTAATCATAAATATCCTCCTGCTTGATTAAGGCTAATCCCGCGACTGGCGATAGCTGAGAGCGGAGCTGTTTTGCTGGCTGCTCTAGTCCATCGAAATTCAGCATTTGCCACGGACTTGCCACGCGTGCTGGCATTAATAATTCGTTTGTGAAAAAATCACCGATTCCTGGTAAGTTGCCGCCACCGCCAACGATGAGAACTTGTTCAATTTTTTTCTCATCAGGGAAGCGGTCTGTGTAATATCGCATAACGCGCTTAACTTCGTTGGTCATTTTTTCCAAACTTGGGCGCAAGGCTCCTGCGATTCTGGCTTGCCTTGGGCCGGAATTTAATCCGTTTAATACCTTAAATTGATGAGCTGTCTCAATTGGTACATTCATTTTTTTAGCTAAATTTAAGGTGAGTGAATAGCCGCCAACATTTAAGCCGCCCGTCACACGTATATCGGAATCTAGAATTGCGATATCTGTAGTTGATGTGCCTATGTCGACAATAACAGTAGGGAGCATTCCTTCTTCCGTGCGCTTCAGAAGCCTAGCGATCGCACTGATGTTCGGCTCTATTATTGCAACTTCCAGGCCGCATTGTTTTGTGGCGTCTAACATACTGTCGATCATTTTCTTTGGTGCAGCACACATTAGTACGCTAAGTTCATCTTTCGTGCGATTGATGATTCGATAGTCCAAATAAAGAGAATCTAATGGAGCTGGAATGTATTGTTCGGCTTCCAAATTTACCGCACTGCGAATATTGCTCTCTTCTTTCACGGGCAGGCTAAATGTCCGCGAAAATGTTCGGTTGGTTGGTATGCCCAGCGCTACGCGATTGCTGTTAATTTGTCCTACGACGTTTTTCTTCAATAACGTTTTGATATTCTGTGCCAAATATTCAGTGTTGTCTGCAGAATTTCCGTCGCTTTTTTGAGAATCGAGGTTAATCGATCCATACCCATGAACTAGCATCCGATTTCTATCAATCGACATTACTTTTATGCTTGTTCGGCTGATATCTAGACCGATGATTGGTTTTTTTCTATAAAATATGCTCGACACGTTATTATTTTCCCACCTATATATCGGTATTATAACATAAGCTTTTTTGAAAAACTATTATTCCTTAACTTGACCCGCCATACTTGTAATTGGACCCATAACACTAACCGCCACCAGGGCAATAACAATACCCATAGCAACGATCATCACTGGCTCGATGATAGAGCTAACACCGTCAATCGCGGTATCAACTTCTTCCTCGTAAAAGTCGGCAACTTTAACCAGAACTTTGTCTGTTTGTCCAGTTTCTTCACCGACAGACAACATCTGTGCTACGATTGGCGGATATAAATCGTCCTGCTCTGCGATAATTTTTGACAAGACTTCACCGTTTTGGACTCGCCTGGTGGCTTCTTTTAGGGATTTTTCGTATGCGACATTTCCGACGGCACGCGAAGTTACGTCCAGCGCTTCAAGCACGGCCACGCCCGCGCCGATAAGAGCAGAAAAGGTTCGAGTAAAGCGAGCGATTGCTACCTTCTTAACAATTGGTCCGACAGCTGGAACTTTGATGATGATATTGTGAAATTTTACGCGACCTTTTGGGGTTTTAATGTAGCGAATTAGTAGCCAAATGCCTCCGACAAATATTGGAATGATTATATACCAAAACGACACTACGAAATCGCTAATTCCGAGCATAATCTCAGTAAGCATTGGTAGTTTAGCGTCGGGTCCGCCCATATCTTTAATGGTTTTACCGATAACCGGAATAATGAAGATCATCAGGATGAAGAAGGCGATGATCGTAATGATTAGAAGGACGATCGGATATGTCATGGCGCCTTTAATTTTTTTCTTCATAGATGAGTTCTTCTCTTGCTGTAGGGCTAGACGCTTTAAGATGTCGTCCAAAATACCTCCAGTCTCACCCGCAGCGACCATGTTCACGTAAATATCATTGAAGGTTTCTGGATGTTTACTCAGAGCATCCGCAAAAGACATGCCGCCTTCAATATCTTTAATAACGGCGTTGATCGTGTCTCGAAAGTTGGCGCTTTCGGCGTGTTTTGCCATAGAATTAAGGGAACGAAGAATAGGAACGCCAGCTGAAACCATGGCACTTAATTGGCGAGTAAACATCACCAATTCTTCAGTTTTGGCACCTTTCTTTTTCTTGCCGAAAGAAAAACTGAGCTCTTTTTTTGCGCCTTTTTCTTCAATTTTTATCAATTGTCCGCGTGATCTCAAATTGTTAATAGCAGAAAGTTTGTCGGCTGCTTCAATCGTTGAAGAGACGGTTTCTTTCTTTTTGTTGACAAGTAAATATTCAAAAATTGGCATAATGTTACTCCCTTGTTGCCCTCAAAACTTCGTCCACGGTGGTGATCCCGCGCAGTGATTTAATAAGTCCGTCCATCTGCATTGTCACCATGCCTTCGGAAATCGCTTGATCTTGAATATCGTTGCTGGTGGCGTTGGCGGTAATCATTTTTTGGATAGGGATGGATATGCCAAGAACCTCGTAAATGCCAACGCGACCCTTGAATCCGTTATGTCCACACTCGTCACAGCCTTCTGGATTCGGTCGCCATAATCGTTCAATTCCTGAATCTGTTGACCCCATGGGCGTGTCGCCACCAATTTTATCCTCAAAAGCCTGCTCTTCGAGGTTGTGAATTTTTTTAATCGACTCGGTGTTTATCTTAAACATTTCGGCAATATACTTTATTTCTTCTTCGTTTGGAGTATATTCTTGTCGACAGTTCATGCAAAGTCGCCTAACTAGTCGCTGTCCGATCACCGCCTTCACTGTTGAAGCGATCAAAAATGGTTCAATTCCCATATCCAGCAGACGTGGCAAACATGTCGCAGCGTTGTTTGTGTGCAGAGTGGAAAATACCAAGTGTCCAGTAAGAGCCGCTTGAACGCCAAGGTTTGCGGTTTCGCCGTCGCGAATTTCTCCAACCATAATGATGTTTGGATCTTGGCGAAGTAACGCCCTTAATCCTGAAGCGAAGGTCATTCCGGCCTTGGCGTTGGTCTGAGTTTGATTGACTCCTGGGATTTTATATTCTACTGGGTCTTCAATCGTAGAGATATTGACGTCTGGGGTGTTGAGTTCCGACAAGACACTAAACAAACTGGTTGATTTTCCCGATCCAGTTGGCCCAGTAACCAAAATCATACCGTTAGGCTGCGCCATAGCATCTTTTACTGTCGTAAGAGATAGCCCCCAATAGCCCAGCTGATCCAATTTTACGGCTTGATTTGACTCATCCAAAATACGCATAACTACTTTTTCGCCATCGGCAATTGGTAGAGTTGAAACTCGAAAGGCGTATTTTTTTCCTGAAACCTGTATCTTAAATCGGCCGTCTTGCGGCACGCGGCGTTCGTCGATTTTTAGGTTGGAGAGAATTTTAATGCGGCTTACTAAAGCACCGTGAACGTTTCTTGGCAATTTGTTAACTTCCTTCAAGACACCGTCAATTCGATAGCGAACCTGAACATAGTCTTCGCGCGGCTCAATGTGAATGTCAGAAGCGTTGGATTTTATGGCGTACTCCAGTAGTAAATTAACAGTTTGAGCAATTGGTGAGTTCTCCGCAAAATCATCCTGACTAACGTTTTGGTCTTCGGCAGAAGCGTCTTTCTGCACCGCAATGACTTCGTCAAGCTCGGCATTGATATTACCGCGATAATTTTCCAAACAGTCCAAAATGTTGCTTTTTGTCGCCAGGAAAACCTTGGTGTTGTAGCCAATTTCTTTCTGAATAAAGTTCAACGCCTGCACGTCGTCTGGATCTTCCATCGCAAGCGATAAGCTGTCGTCCTCATTTTTCTCAAAAAGCACAACATTATATTGACGCGCGATATGTTCAGGAATTCGTTTCAACACATCTTCGGGAATATCCTTTGGCTCAATTCGCACGAAAGGCACGCCGATATAATCGCCGATCAACTTTGTCAAATCTTCCTCAGAAATGACTTTTTGCTCAATAGCGGTTTCTTGCAATGTTTGCTTCGACCGTTCAGCGATCAATTTCAAATCAGCAAGCTGCGGCTCATCAACAACCCCACCTTGTTTCAGAATGATCTCAATTGTCTGGTCTGAAACACGCATAACTCTTATGTTTATTGTACTATTATCGCCAAAAAAAAGCTAGCATAGTATAATAAAAGAGTGAATATTTCTGGTGAAGAGAAAATGCGAGAATTGGGCGCGGCAATTGGTCGGGCTGTTTCTGGTGGGGAAGTCCTGGAATTGGTCGGTGATATTGGCGCGGGGAAAACTACATTGACGAAGGGAATTGCGCAAGCTTTAGAGATCAACGAGCCAGTTCAGAGTCCAACTTTCACGATTTCGCGCGTGTACGATTCACCTCGCGGTCTGAGTTTGGCGCATTACGATTTTTATAGGCTGGGAAATGCTGGAATTATGAGCGAGGAGATTCGCGAAGTGGCGGCTTCTAATTTGGTGGTTGTAGTTGAATGGGCTGGCGCTGTTGACGATGCATTGCCGAGTGATCGATTGGCGATAAAAATTACCGCGACTAGCGAAGAAGGGCGGCTTGTAGAATTTTATCCTGGCGGCAAAAAATCTGATGAACTTTTGAGAAAAATAAAGGAGAATATGGCGTGATAATTTTATTAGACACTTCAACATCAACATGTTTTTTGACAATAGTCAATGGAGAAAATCGTCAGGATTTTGAGTGGGAAGCTGGGCGAACGCTGGCACGGAATTTGTTGAAATTCTTGGAAGAAAAGACTGGCGATTTACATCTGATAAGCGGCATTGGCGTGATGAAAGGGCCAGGAAGTTTTACGGGGCTGAGAATTGGTTTGACGGTTGCGAATACGCTGGCGGACAGCTTGAATATTCCTATTGTTGGCGCGATGGGTGACAATTGGCGTGATTTGGCTTTGGATAAATTACGTTCTGGCGAGAATGAAAAAATTGTTATGCCAGAGTACGGTGCTACTGCGAATATCACTGCGCCGCGAAAATAATTTTTATCGCTCAAACCGTCAAAACCGTGTATAATTAAATTACGGCGGTTTGTGATTTTTGATTCGCCGAATTAGATAGTTTGAAGTTGATTGGCTGTTGATATTTTTCCTTGAGACGAACACTCAGGGGCGGCTGATCGGAAAGGAATGATAATGATAGAAGTAATTATTGCCGCGGCTGTTGGAGCTGGCGCGGGTGTTGCTGGCCTTGTTGGATATCAGCGAACTCGTCAAATTAACGGTAAAAATCAGATTGAGCGAGATCTGGCAGATGCGAAAACTAAGGCGAGCGACATTGTCCTAAAGGCTAAGGACGAAGCGCTTAAGATTGAAAACGAGCGTCGCAAGGAATGGCAAAAGACCGAAAATCGTTTGGCGGATCGCGAGAAGACTCTGGACAATAAATTGGAGGAGCTTGATCGACGAGCAGAAAAGTTGCGCGCACATGAGGATGAAGTTGATAATCTTAAGAATGAAATTCGCGACATCCGCTCCAGGCAGCAGGAGAAATTGGAAAAAATCGCTGGATTGAAGAAAAAAGACGCTGCCGACAAGTTGATGCAGATGACTGAGCGTGACATTAAGCAAGACTTGGTCGGTTTGGTGTCAAAGCTACAACATGACGCAATGGATGATGCTGAAGAACGGGCGCAAATGATCCTAGTGACTGCAATGGAACGAATGAGTAGTGAAGTTACCGCTGAGCGCACCGTGACTGCCGTTAAGTTGACAGATGATGAGATGAAGGGTCGAATTATTGGTAAGGAGGGGCGTAATATTCAGGCGCTACAGCGTGAAACTGGCGTCGATATTTTAGTTGACGACACACCTGGCATGATTATTTTGTCGAGTTTTGATCCTGTTCGCCGACAAGTGGCTCGCTTGAGTCTTGAAATGCTAATGAAAGACGGTCGTATTCATCCTGCGCGCATTGAAGAGGTTGTTGCCAAGGCTAAGAAACAGATTGAAAAAGAGGTTCGACAAGCTGGTGAAGATGCTATGCGCGAAACTGGCGTGGTTGGGATTCCGAAGGAGATGTTGCTGCTTCTTGGTGAGCTGAAATTCCGTACCAGTTTTGGGCAGAACGTTTTGAAGCATTCGACTGAGATGGCACAAATTGCTGGAATGATTGCTGAAGAAATCGGCGCGGATGTGCGCATTACGAAGATTGCTACACTTCTCCATGATGTCGGTAAGGCGGTGTCGCATAAAATTGAGGGCAAGCACCATCACATTGGGGCGGAATTGGCTCGTAAATATGGCATGGATGAGAGAATTGTTCACGCAATCGAAGCACACCACGATGATATCGAAGCGACAACTCCAGAGGCAATTATTGTTCGAGTCTGCGACGCGGCTTCGGCTGCACGTCCAGGTGCGCGTAATGTTTCTGCTGAAAACTTTGCAGAGCGAATGCGCGATTTGGAAAATGTCGCTACGAGCTTTGAGGGAATTGATAAAGCTTACGCGATTTCTGCTGGTCGTGAAGTTCGTGTGATTGTGAAACCTCAGACGATTGACGATTTGTCGGCGATTAAATTGGCGCGAGATATTGCGACGAAAATTGAGTCGACAATGCAATATCCTGGCACGATTAAGGTTAACGTGATTCGCGAAACGCGAGCAATTGAGTTTGCTAAATAATGAAATTTACAGATGAAGAGCGACGCGCTTGGTTGGCAAGTTTGGACAGGCGTTTTTCTAGTGCGGCGGTGTTGATTGAAAATGAGCAGGGCGAACTATTGATCGTCAAGGCTGGTTATAAAGACCATTGGTCGCTGCCTGGTGGCATTGTTGACGCTGGAGAATCTCCGCTGGAAGCGGCGGTGCGCGAGGTGAAAGAAGAAGTTGATATTCAAGTTGACCCTAAGAATTTGAAGCTTGCAATGGTCGCTTCGCGTCATTCTGATGAATTTTTGACACATCAATTTGTGTTTTTTACGAAGTTAGAAAACGATGCTTTTTCTGAGATAAAGTTGCAGGAATCGGAAATTGTGGCTAGTAAATTTATTGCCAAAAATGAGGTTGATTTTGAAGATATGTCGCTGCTCTGGGCAATCAGATTTTGGGCAATTGATAAATTCGGTTATGTAAATACGAAAATTATTGATAATGATGGCGTGAAAAAAGAAGTTGTAGATTTTTTTGCGCCGATGATTGGAGGGAAATAATGGGAATATTAGTTATTAGTCGGCACGGTGAGAGTGAGTGGAATCTGCTCGGCAAGTGGACTGGCTGGACAGATGTTAATTTGACGGAAAAGGGCCGTAATGACACCGTGCGATTGGGTGCTTTATTGAAAGGTCTGTCGTTCAATGAGGCTTACACTTCGTCATTAAAACGTACACAACAAACTTTGGCTGCGCTACTCGAAGGTTGTGGCGTCGAAAATCTACCAACAACGCATGCAGCTGAATTAAACGAGCGTGATTATGGTGATTTGACTGGAAAAAATAAATGGGAAGTTAAAGCGGAGATTGGCGAAGAGGCTTTTAATGGCATTCGACGCGGTTGGGATTATCCAGTGCCGGGCGGCGAAACTTTGAAGGATGTTTATGCGCGGGTTGTTCCATATTTTGAGCAAGAGATTTTGCCGAAATTGCAGAATGATGAGAATATTCTATTGGTGGCTCACGGCAATTCTATTCGGGCTTTAATTAAACATCTTGATCAAGTTCCAGAGGCTGAGATGGCGAATGTAGAAATGCCGTTTGGTCAATTGCTGGTTTATACGTTCGAGCCCGGTCAATCTTTGCCAATCAGAAAAGAAGTGCTGTCGGTTGAGATTGAAGCCGTGAATGCTTAAATAGTTGTATATATTTCGTATGCACTTAACGCTGACAAAAATTGTTGAAATCTAAGAGTGTCGTCGCCATGATATGGCCACGTTGCATGGTTTAGCCAGAAACCCATTAAGGTTAGGCAGTGATCTAAATTTATTTCTTTGTAGTAGTTTGAAATATTATGACCGCTTTTATGTAGGTCTATTAATAGGCTAGTGATGTCGCTACCGGATTCTCCAGGTCCAGACCAACTCCAGTCGATTAACTTAGTGCCGCGTTTGGGGTGCCAAGCCATATTTGATTGTCGAATGTCGTGATGACAAAAAACTAATTTTTTTATATCGCTATGTCGACCTCCGGCATTTAGTAAGGCGGGTAAGTCTGCCAATAATTTCTTAGTCATATTTTGGCTATGGGGCGTTAATCTGTCTAAGAATCCTAATGACAACTCTCTCAATTTAGCTATTTTCTGCTCGTCTAACGAAGCCCACCCTTCTTTGATAAAACTATCGCGTGACGATTCGATGTCAAAAGTATCGGGCGGCAATGGTATATTTTCCAACTCGTCAAATTTTTCCTTTGCTGATTTGACATAAGCGTCTAGAGTTTCGTTCTTTGCTCGCCATAGCCAACCTTCGTTGGACGTCATTGTCTCCATGATGAAAGTGTCATCGTCTCGCAATATTGATCTGTGTGGAATTCCACTATATCCATGACATCGCAGATAGGACATCGTGAACGCTTCTTTTCTCATATATTGGCGCAGTCTATTTCGCTTAATATCATCGTATCTAGTCGATGTTCGCTTAATAAATACCGAATGATTATTTTTTGTGGCGATAATTTTGTCGTATTGCATATGACCGCCGTTAATATTGCGATAATTTTCGGAAAACGCTGCTATCTTAATTAGCGACCGACAAGACAAATAATCAATAGCTCTGGCTACTATTTCATCATGTGATGCGTATAATTTAGGCAAATTATTGAGTGGTAGCCAGGCTGCGTCAATGGCATCGTCTCGTCCTGACACCTCTGATAGTTCGTTGACTATGAACAGATACACACTGGTTTCGATCCATGACGTCTGGCTGTTGCGTGGATCGTTAACCAGCCCTTTGTATATTAATATTGGATTGTCACTAATTATCGTTTCAGTTTCTTCTTTTGTTTCGCGAATTGCTGCCGTAAAGGAATCCTCTTCAGGGTTAACGAATCCTCCAGGTAGTGCCCATTCTCCGCTAGACCGTTTTATCAAAAGGATTTTTTGTGCGATTGGGCTGATTATCACACTGTCTGCAGTATAATTTGGACCGTCATACCATAATTTACGATTCATAGATATTGGCATTGTTTTTTTCATACAGTAGCTAGAGTGTTGTTTAGTGCCTTCTCTGCCAAAGCTGCTT
>UNSN01000008.1 GCA_900555675.1 Candidatus Saccharimonadota bacterium
TCAAAACTTGCTTATTCTGCGAGCGGTCCCGCTGACGGCGCTAATATAAATAGCAATTCAACCGATCCAGAATTGCCGGCAGGAGCTACCGCTTCTCGACCTCAAAGTCTGGTGAGAAAAAGCGGGGCGGCTGGCACATTTACGAATGCACAAAAAATATCTGCTGGCGAAGTGGGTGTATGGGACTTGGCGCTTGTTGATAAGGGGCTTGATAGGAACGAAAATTATTGCGTCCGCGTAGCAACTGATACAGTTGCTGCTCCTGGGTCCAGTATTGATAACTACACAATGTATCCGGAATTTAAGACCGCTCCTGGATCGTTAGATATTCGTTTTAGGGATAATGCTGGCGCTACGGTCGCGAATCCTGTCACGAATTTTGATAATTCCATTATTGGTAGCAGTAGTGTAACTACCAACGCCCTCTTATCTAACTCAAGTTCGAAGCAAATTGAAGTTACAAATACGCAGACCAGCTCTGGGTGGAGTGTTGTATTGTCGGCATCTGACGGTGCGACTGCCAAGTGGAAGCGAACTGCCGGCACAGAATCGTATATGTTCAACGGCACTAATGGCGATCAGGGATTTTTGTCTGTCGATTTTGGAACATCATCCGTCTTAGCTTCGGGTAATTCACTGAGCGGGTCAACTTGCCAGACATCAGGAATATCAAAGGGCGTTGACTCTCAATTTAAGGTAGGGACTGCCACGGCTAACGGCGTTACATTGATGAGCAGCAGCGGGTCAACTAACCAATTGGGGTGCGCATTTTTGCTACAGAACGTTCGATTAAACCAGACTATTCCAGCATATCAAAAACCAGGAACTTATGAATTGCCAATGACATTAACGGTAACAGCGCAATAAGGTTGAGTATGAAAAATAGAGTAAAAAAATATTCATCGTCATAACACTACTAGCTACTTTGAGTAGTCCTTATTCGGCTTTCGCGAATTCGTCGGCTAATTCTAATTTGTCACAGGTGATTACTGATTGTACCCATGATTCTCTGGAAAATGGTAGCCAGATGAATGAGTCAATTTGTCCGATTTTTCTGCCAAAATTCTCTAAATTTGATTTGGTAAATGGGAAAGATTTGTTGGTATATGGTGTTTATGATGCGGTACATACAATAGCTGATCCCGCGACAGGACAGCACGATTTGAAGGTTGAGTTTAATGGTCGGACTTTTGTTTTGGGACGTGATAGCGAGCTTAAAGTTAACGGAAATATATGGGTGTTGGATTTTTCAAATTGGCAGAATAATCATCCAGGTGATAACTTTATGCCGCTAGTTCCAGAACGTACCTATAACGGTCGTGTTACGACTAAACTAAAGGTTAATGCAACATCCCCAGAAGTAGTGCAGTTTGCTGATTTTTCATTCACGACTCCGAAAAAGACCGTAGAAAAGACCATTGAAGATGTTATTGTTATTCCAAAGATTGTTAAAGAAGTAAGTAAGGCTTTGGCTAATACGGGAATTAATTTATGGATGATTATGGCTGCTGGTATTGGTGTAATTGTCGCGGCGTTCATTATGTTATTTATTGTTAAAAAACATAAAAAGAGGGATGAATGAAAAAATAAGCATAATAAGTTATAATGTAATAGATTAAATCAATTAAGTAAGGAGAAAAATGAAAAAGTTAACATTATTGATCGTTGCGAGCGTAGGCGTGATTGGCCTATTGGGATTGTATAATATGACAAACCCTTCTTTAGCTAATGCCGCAACTACTGCTAACTCTAAACTCTCTCAGACAATTAATCCTGGAGTTTTGAGCACTGATATCCGTGATTCAACGAATTCCTTAGTTAATAATCCAACATTCGCTATGGGCGCTACGACAGTGTCATCCTCATTGGGGTCGGGAATTGGTGTTTTTGGAGATAATAATAATCGAATCTATGCAGAAAACCCAGGTGCCGCAGATAATGGCTGGACGTTGACACTAAACGTAGCAATCCCAGGAACTGGTGTTTGGTCTGCAGGCGGCGGAAAGCAGTATAAATACAATGGAACCATTAACGAAGGTCGCCTAACAGTTAATCCGTCTGGCGGTACAGTTACCCCTGTAATTGGTGCAGCTGCAGGTATTACCAAGGGTACTTCTACGACCTTTTCTGGTACTAGTCCCGTAACACTAATGAGCGCTTCAGCGACTGCTAGTAAAGTATGGGCTGGATATATAACTAATACCTCATTAGCCCAAACCATCCCAGCTGGTCAGGCAGCAGGTACATACGTATTGCCAATGGTTCAAACGATTACGGCTCTTTAGCGGACTTAAATTGTTAAACGAGAATAGGCATTCTGATGGGTGTCTATTCTTTTATGTGCGACATTGATATAATAAGCATAATAGGTTTTTAAGGAGGGATATGAAGAATTCGTTGTGGAGTAAAGTTATTGGAGTGGCGATGATTGCAGGGCTGATTTTGCCTATGTCGGTGTCTGCTAATGGTATTGGTGGTCGACCAGCAAATCCTGATCCGAATAATCCCAGGACAAGCTCAATTTTCATCTATAATCTTTTTGGTGGCGCTTCGAAATCTGACCAATTGTATGTTCAAAACGGGTCTGATAAAGAAGAAACGATTGAAGTTTATTCGGTTGACGGTACGGTTACGACGACTGGTGATATGACTTGCAAAGAGAAGTCGGAGGATAAAGTTGGTGCGGGCAAGTGGGTTTCTGTCTCTAAAAAAGAGGTGACTCTTGGTGCGAACGAGAACGCGCTTGTTGATTTTACGGTAAATGTTCCAAGTAAAGCAGATGTTGGCGAGCATAATGCATGCATGGTTGTTCAGCGGAAGGCTAATCAGGCGTCAAATAATGCTGGCGGTATTCAAGTTCAGACTCGTCAGGCTATTCGTATGGCGATAACCGTTCCTGGTGATATTCACCGTGACGTGACGATTGAGAAGTTTAATATTAAGAATTCTAACAGTAGTCAATTGTATGAAATTGCCTTAAAAAACTCTGGCAATGTGTCGGCTGATGTTGACGTAAAGCTGGTTGTGAAAGACCCGATGGGGAATGTTGTTTATAAAAACGGTGGCGTGAATGCGATGATTGCGAATGAAACGCGGCAGTTTAATTATGATAGTAATTTGGCGCCGTTTTGGGGCGGAAAATATAAAGTAGAGTTGTCGATTTCCTATAAAAAGAAGGCTGGCGAGTGGGGAATTAGCCAGGACAAAAATGAGCTAATCACAAAAACCGCCGAGCCAAAAGAATTGTTCTTCTGGCCATCAACTACAGCGTTAATGATGATTGGCGGCGGAATACTTTTGTTCATTATTTTGATAGTGATAATTATCATAAAATCAAAGCGGAACAAAAAAACTGTTCAATTTAAAAAGCGTTGAGTTTATAAAAAAAGTGATAGAATAGTTATATGAAGAAAAGTTCTCTGATTAGAGCGTTTTTGAGCATTGTAGTCGTGGCGCTCGGCGGGGTTTTACTATTGAAGAACCTCGATATTATCAACATTAGCTGGGATATTTTCTGGGGTACGGTTTGGGCTGCAGGATTTGTGTTGTCTGGGCTGGTGAATATATTCAATTATCGAAATAAAACGGCGTGGATTTGGGGATTATTGCTGGTCGCGATTGGCGTTCTGATTGGCTTCAATTCTTACGGAATAGTTGACGTTAGTATCTGGAAGGTGTTCTGGCCTGTGGTTTTGATTGCTGCTGGTTTGGCAATGATGTTCAACACTAGCCCTAAGGGTGTTAAGCGTTCTAAAAAGTTGAATAAAGACAATGCAGGTAATGAGAAGATTGCTTGTTTTTGGGGTGAAGAAGACGCTGTAAAAGGTGATTATACTGGCGGTTCGTTGGTTGCAATATTTGGCGGCGTGGATTTGGATTTGCGTCAAGCAAAGATTAAAGACGGTTCTGTGATTGAAATTTTTACATTTTGCGGTGGCGTTAATATTACTTTGCCAGACGATGTGATTATTGAGAACGAAGTGCGCGGATTTTTGGGCGGAACTGATGACAAAACTCTACCTAAAGATTCTGCCAAAAAGACTCTATATCTGAAGGGCGAGTGTATTTTAGGCGGTCTGGAAATTAAATAAAGTTCTTGGGATTTTGATGAAAACGCGCTACAATAACAGTAGGGCGTTTTCGCGTATGTTGAATTGGCGTGAAATGAGCGGTTATCAGCCGTGAAGTCTGCGGGAAGAAATTGGCATAAAGTCGAGATTAGAACCTGCCGTGAGCTTGCGTAAATAGCAAATAAAGAGCTGAAAGAATCACTTCTTTTGGAATCGAGATGGTACCGTCCGCATAAAACACCCAAGCGGATTCTCGAAGTCAAAAGAGGTGATTTTTAATTGAAAAATAGCTATCAAAAGCCTAAAAATAAGGAGGTAGTACAATGAAATTCAAACACGGAACACGTCGTCGAGCTGCAGAATATGAGAAAGATTGGGTGCAGCGATGGAAAGAGGATGACACGTTTAACAAGTCGATCGCGCAGCGTCCTGCTGATAATTCTTGGGTTTTTTATGACGGTCCTCCGTTTTTGACGGGAACGCCACACCACGGACATTTATTGGTCAGTACTGTGAAGGATACGATGGGGCGATTTCACACGATGAAAGGTCAGCGAGTTGAGCGCCGTTGGGGTTGGGATTGTCACGGGCTGCCAGCGGAGGTTTACGTTGAAAAAACGCTAGGCATTTCTAATAAAAAAGAGATCGGCACGAAGATTAGCGTTTCAGATTATGTCAAGGAATGTCGAGCGGCTATGGTTCGAACTGGCACCGAATGGGAAGACACGATAGAGCGAATTGGTCGTTGGGTCGAGTTTAAGGGCGCTTATAAAACCATGGATAATAATTACATGGAATCTGTTTGGTGGGCGTTCAAGAGACTTTACGAAGAAGGTAAAATCTATGAAGGCGAAAAGATTTTGGTCTATTGCACGAAGGACGCAACACCGATTTCTAAGAGTGAAGTGGCTATGGAAAATAGCTATCAAATGGACACCGACCCGAGCTTGTTCGTTTACTTTAAGCTGGAGGATGAGGATGAATATTTGCTTGCGTGGACGACGACGCCGTGGACTTTGCCGGCAAATATGGTCTTGGCGGTAAATCAGGATGTCGATTATTCTTTGGTGGCGTATGGCGATAAAAAGTTTTACGTTGCAAGCGACCGCGTTGAGAAAGTTATGGCGGACGAAAAGCATCAGCCGCTGGAATATTCAATTGTTAAGACGATTAAGGGTTCTGAATTGGTGGGCAAGCGATTTGAGCCGCTATTTGAAAATCGCGGTCCGGCTGCGCATAAGATTCTTCACGCCGATTTTGTGACGACTGAGGATGGTACGGGAATTGTTCATATTGCGCCAGCTTACGGGGAGGACGATTATGAATTGTGTCGAAAAAATGACGTTCCAGTACTGTCGTTGGTCGATGGCGATGGAAATTACACAGAGGGCAGGTGGCTGGGTCGCAACATCTGGGAGGTGAATAAGGAAATAGCGAAGACTTTACTGGAAGAGGGTCGGGCGCTGAAAATTGAATATATTCGCCACGAATATCCGCATTGTCATCGATGTGGCACGAAATTGATGTACCGTGCTCACCCAAGTTGGTTTATGGATATTCAGAGCCAGAAAAAGGAAATGTTGGAGGCGAACGAGCAGACAAGCTGGACGCCAGACAATCTGAGGACTGGACGATTCCATAACATCATCGAGCAGGCGCCGGATTGGAATTTGAGCCGCGATCGTTATTGGGCAACACCAATTCCAGTGTGGAAGGGCGTGAAGAATGACGGCACGGAAGTAGTGAAGGTGATCGGCAGTTTTGCGGAATTTGAAGAAGTTACGGGCCGCAAGTTGGACGATTATCATTTGCCGCAAGTTATGGACGTTACGTTTGAGTGCGACGGCGCAGAAATGCATCACATCGGTAAGGTTTTGGATTGTTGGTTTGAATCTGGTTCGATGCCGTTTGCTCAATTCCATTATCCATTTGAGAATAAGGAAAAATTTGAAGCAAGTTTTCCGGCTGACTTTATCATTGAAGCGATTGACCAGACTCGCGGTTGGTTTTATAGCTTAACAGCGGTAAACGTGGCTTTGTTTGGTAAATCTCCATGGAAGAATTTGATTTGTACTGGATTTATCAATGCCGCCGACGGTAAAAAAATGAGCAAGAAGCTGAAGAATTATACCGACCCGATGGAACTTATGAATAAGACTTCGGCCGACAGCTTCCGATTCTTGATGCTTTCAAGTCCGCTAACAAACGGCGAAAATTTTGCCTTGGCGGATAAGGACGTGATGGATGTAGCGCGTAAGCTTGGTATGATCTGGAATATGTACGATTTCTTCACGATGTATGCTGAAGTTGATGGCTGGGAGTTTAACGGCGATATATCAGATCCACTTCACGATTTAACAAATCCGTTGGATATTTGGATTGTGTCGAGGTTGCATCAATTGATAACAGAGGTCGAGCGAGGTCTTAATAACTATAATTTGCAGGACGCAACCAAGCCGATCTTGCCGTTCTTAGATGATGCAAGTAACTGGTATGTCCGACGCAGTCGCCGTCGCTTCTGGAAATCTGAAGATGACGGTGATAAAAATGACGCTTACCGCACGCTCCATTACGTTTTGGTGCGACTCAGTTATATGCTAGCGCCGTTTACGCCATTCTTAGCGGAAGAATTGTATCATAATTTGACTGGCGATAACGAGTCGATTCATCTTAAAGATTGGTTGCCGGCTGGTGAAATAGACAATTCAATGCTTCGCGACATGAATGCACTGCGCACTGCGGTGAATGACGGCTTGTCGAAGCGTGCATCAGAGGGGATTAAGGTGCGTCAGCCGTTGGCGTCTGTGAAACTTATCAACACTATTTCTCAGGATACGCCGGCGGAAGTTGCGCAATTCTTGATTGATATCGCTAAAGATGAATTGAACGTGAAATCGGTTGAAATTGTTACAGATTCAGAGTCTGAGTCGGCGCAACCGAGCGTTGTTTATGACTTAACAATCACTCCTGAGCTAAAGCGCGAAGGTTTGATGCGTGAAATCGTTCGCCATGTCCAAAGCGCGCGCAAGCAGGCTGGTCTGCAGATAGATGATCGAATTGTATTGAGTATTTCTAGTGACGATTCTGAAATATCTCAAGCTGTTAACGCTTTCGCTGACGTCATTAAATCTGAAACGCTCGCCGTGGAATTGAATTTTGTGATCAATGAATCGGAAAAATATGACGCCAAAATCGAGGGTAAATTGGTAAAAATTTCCCTGAAAAAAGCTTAAAAAACCAAGTTATAACGTCTATGCTTGCAAAAGTCAAGGGCAGCTAGTATAACAAGTTCATAGCATAATAATTTGAAAGGATAAGCTATGACTAACTTAATTAAGGTTGGAGCTATCGCTGCATTGGCTACCGTTGGCGTAATATTCGGCAACGTAACCGCATCTGCATTAGAAGCTAATCCGCCAGCTGCACCAAAAATAACAATTTCCACCGCTCAGTATAAAGGTGAGAAAAATATAATTAAGTTCGAGGGCGTTGCGAACGACCACTATCGATTCGTGCTAACGAATGGCACAAATAAGATTCAGCTGAAAAGTCCTATTCGTCAAGAATTGATGCAGGGCAGTGAACTGTCGATTGAGGATTTGGTGAAGAAGTATTACTCAAGTTCTGCCGATTCAATCCCATACGATACTCCTATTTCAATTGACACATACTGGTTCGACAAAGAAGGTAATTACGATAACTCATTGCGCCAAACTGTCGCATTGACTGTTGGTGGTAATCTGACAAAGGCTGTGAAGTTGAGCCAGACATCGGCAACATTGAAAAACCCAGAAAGTTTGCCGGAAGCTCCTGCTAATCCAGATCCAGCTACTCCAGAAAATCCAGTAAACCCTGAAGCTTCAACTGAATCGGAAAACGTTAATATAGCGACTACTCCAGTTCTAGTAGAATCAACCTCAGTTCCAGCTTCTCCACGCAAAGAAGCTAAGCCTACCGAGACTTTAGCTGAAACTGGCGCGAGTGTATACTCAGTTATTGCCGCTGCTATTACGGCAATTACCGCTGGCGGTGCTGCAATTATTAAGCGATCGTAATTTTGTAGATTCTCATAAGAATTTCAGTAAAAAATATCCTCCTCTTCATGGGGAGGATATTCTATTGACTTTTAACCGTACTTATGCTAATATATCACTGTTAATTGATAAAAATAAAAAAAGTTATGCAAAATTTATTCAACAAATTATTCGGTAGTAAAATAGGGTTTTCGCCAATCGACCCGCTGGCGGATGGGCTTGCTGAGGAAATTATTAAAGAGCAGCGGGAGCCGCAGGCGATTCGTCTGGATGCCGACGATATAGAGGATATTCGTAAGTTTTGGTCTCGTGCGGATGGCGATTTTGACAGATAATAGTGTATAATTAGCTCATGTTAATTGAGTCTTTAATGTTTTTTGCTCGAGCCGGCGGAGGAGGGTCGGGCTCTTCTGGGGGATCCTTAATTTTGATGCTACCCGCAGCTGTATCGGGCGGTGTGGCAGGCTTTGTAAAAAGGAAGACTAGATCAAAAATAGCAGGCTTCTTGGTGGGCGTTGCTGTTGGACTAGTTTTTAGCTTACTGTATTTAGCCGACTTAATGTGGTTCATATGTGCAGTTATTTCTACTTTTGTGGGGGCCGCTATCTCTGTATTTGTTGATAAGCTCAAAGTATTTCGCCAAAATAGTGAGGCGGCTACTAATACAGTTCACCAAGCTTCCTCCGCTGATTCGTTATGGCAGCCAGATAATCTTACTAATTACGCTAGGCAAGTTTTCGAGAGGTTTCAGTATGATTGGAGTAACTTAGATTATGAGTCAATTCATAAGTACACGACACAGAGATATTCAAATCACATTGGACTAGTAATGCAGGCTTTGCGTCAAATGGGTCGTAGGAATGTCGTCGATAACGTGCGGATAAATGAGGCCATTTTTGCTGACGCGCATGACGATGCTAATAATCAAAGCGATCGGGTGAGTGTAGCATTTTTGGCGGAAGCAGACGATAGGCTGGAGGAGGTTGCTACAGGTAAGAAAATCCGAAGTGCTAACGAAGAATTTGCAGAGAAGTGGAACTTTGTTCGTGAAGGCAATGAGTGGAAATTAGATGGCATAAATCAGCCAACTGAAGATGTAAGTACGTTGATTGGCTCACTCAATAAGTTTGCCGAAGATAACGGTATGTATTTTAGCCTGGATTGGGGTAGGCTACTTCTTCCGAAGGGTGGTAACTTATTTTTGCCGCGCTATTTTAACTCTGCTGACGTAAATAACCACGTTATTGGTGTTTGGGATGGTGGCATTCTTGTTCAGCTTTATACTTGTGTGCTTAAAAATGGCAATGGATTTACGGACGAGGGTAAAAACAAAGATGAGGTTAACTATCTTATCGGTCAGATTATGCTGCCCAAATCTTACGGTGGAATTTTGGTCGACAGGGATGATAATAGCATTTTTAGGAAGCGCGTGATAGCTCCGTTTGGATACAAAAAAGTCAAAATGGAGTGGGGTGATTTTAATAAACGCTATACCATTTTTGCCACAAACGAAGATCAGGCGGCGAGCTTTGAGTTATTAAATCCGAGTTTTATGGCATGGCTATATGACCAGGATATAAAAGCTAACATTGAAGTGATGGATAATATAGTTATTCTATATGCCCGGGTTTCTTCTGATGAAAAACGCTATGCGGAAATGTTGGAGATTTTAAGAAGAGCTCACAAAGAGCTGAAAATGTAGGAGGTGCTATGATTACTAAAGCTATTATTCCGGTCGCTGGTTGGGGAACGCGAATGCTGCCGATTACCAAATCTATCGAAAAGTGTATGTTGCCAGTTGGTACTCGTCCAGTGATTGATTATATTGTGCAAGATGTTGTGCGAGCGGGCGTGAAGGATATTTACTTCGTAGTTGGTGAGCAGAGTACGCAGGTACAGAGCTATTATCGATCGAATATTCAATTGAACGATTATTTACGTCGAGCGGGCAAGCAGGACAAGCTTCCTCTGGTGGCGCCACTTCGCGACGTCCGAATACATTTTTTAACCCAACCGGGAACTGGTGGTTATGGCACAAGTATTCCAGTTGGTCTGGCGAGCGAATTTATCGAACAGGGTGAGTCGGCTTTTGTGATTATGGGCGATCAATTCTTTTGGCGCGGCGACGGCGGTTCGAACGCGGCTGATTTGGCGGAGCTAGTGGAATCACGCGGATTGTCGGCTGGGCTATTAGGAAATCCTGTCGAAGAGGAATTTATTCCGCAAACAGGGATTATTGAAACTGACAATCAGGGCAATTTTGTGCGAATAATTGAAAAGCCAAAATTGGAAGAAGCTCCAAGTAACCTCAGCAATTCAAGTTTTTACGTCCTGAACAAAGAGATTTTTGAGTTGGCGCGAACTTTGCCGGCAAACCCTAAGAGAGGTGAGTTTGAGCTAACGGACGCGATTAATGCGTACATCGATAGCGGCGGTGTGATTGTTGTTGGCGAGGCCAAGGGTGAATATATGGAATGCGGCTCACCGAGCGGTTGGCTGAAGGCGAATAACGCTATGGCGAAAAACGCTACCTGCTAACTTGACTATATCGATTTTTTGTGCTATTATATAGTCTATACATGGAAAAACATCCAAAACAAACAACTATGAACGGAGTCGAAATTAAGAATCCTGGCGAAGTGTTGTCTGCGGAGGGTCTTAAGAATCTTGTAGCTGAGGCTGGTATTGATGGCTCTACGCCAAAAGAGCGGGCAGATCAATTTAAGAATGTTAGCCTTGAGGATTTTGCTGGGCTTATTGATAATATTAATAGGGGAGTTCAGGGGTCTGCTGATTCATTGATTTTAGAAGATGGCGTTATGAAAATAGGCGACAAGGAAACTATACCTGTTGAGTACCGCTACGAGGTGATGAACGAATTGATAAGATTGATAAAAGAATCTTCTGATGATGTTAATCCAGAGCGGCTTGGTGATGTGGCTGCACTTGGTATTGTGCTGCTTCATCCATTTCAGGATGGAAATGGCAGGACGGCTCGAATTGTAGGTTCCATATTCCACAAGGAATATGATGATGATGGATGGGAGAATAATTACGGTATAGTTTCTGAATCTCGAGATGTCGCAAGGGCGCGCGGCGGTTTTATGATTAATGGCTATATTCCATATCTGCCCGAAGGCAAATCCCAGTCAAATCCAGAAGACGTCATTGCGTATTTAGAAAGTCTGCTGTCGTCCGAACATAAAGATGACAGGTTGTATACTGGTCCTTTTGGTCAAGCTCCGCTTTATAAGTAATTGCTACTGATGTGTACTTGATTTTATTGCTAGTTTTTGATAGAATTATTAGAGTTAATTCATAATAATTAAGGAACGAAATGAAAGCAGTCGTAAAAATCTCTGGCAAACAATATCTTGTCAGCGAAAAAGAGTCCCTCTTGGTGGATCTCCTCCCTGAAGGCACAAAAGAACTCACTCTCGACGCACTTTTAGTGATTGATGGTGATAAAATCAAGGTTGGTACGCCAACTGTAAAAGGATCTAGCGTTAAAGCTAAGGTCGTAGAAGCGGAAGTTAAGGGCGACAAGCTTCGCGTTATCCGCTACAAGAGTAAGAAGCGTGTACATAAAGAAACTGGTCATCGCCAGAAGTACACGAAGATTGAAATTACGTCAATTAAATAATCTGAAGAGCCGCTTTCGCAAAGGAAGCGGTTTTTTGATGTCTGTTATTTATGTTCTGCTCATGCTATAATTAAGGCAGGTAAAAAGGGGAACGAATGACAAAAATCATTGCGGTGACAAATCAAAAAGGTGGCGTCGGCAAAACAACGACGTCGATTAACGTGGCGTATTTTTTGGCAAAAGCTGGCAAGAAAACATTGTTGGTGGATTTTGATCCACAGGGTAATGCTACCAGTGGACTTGGAATAGATAAACAGAATTTGGGCGCAACAATATCAGAGGTGATTATGCGACAAATTGACCTGGCGAATATCATATTGCCGACGGAATATAAAAACTTATCAATCGCTCCAGCCACACCTCATTTGGCGAATACAGAAGTGGAGTTGGCGCAGGCGCAGGGAAGGTTTGTTCGCTTACGAGAAGCTTTACAAAAGGCGACGGATTACGACTATATTATTATTGACAGTCCGCCGAGCTTGAGTTTGTTGACGGTCAACGGTATGATTGCCGCTAATTACGTATTGCTTCCAGTTCAGGCGGAATTTTATGCTCTGGAAGGGTTGGGGCAGCTTTTGGAAAGTATGAAATTGATAAAGAAGGGGCTTAATCCACCTCTGGAATTATTGGGCGTTTTATTGACGATGATGGATTCCAGGACTACATTATCTGGGCAAGTTCACGCTGAGGTTAAAAAATATTTTCCAGATAAGATTTTCAAGAATAGCATTCCGCGAAATATTCGCTTGGCTGAAGCCCCTAGCCATGGCGCGCCAGTTGGAGCATACGATCGTTTCTCAAAAGGTTCTCGGGCTTATAAGGCGCTAACGAAAGAAATTATAGAGAGGGTGGAACGATGAAAAAAGGTTTAGGTAGAGGTTTTGGGTCATTGATTCCAACCAATTTGATCGATGAAACGTTCGATCCGACAGCGCAACAGGACGTGAAAGTTTCTCATTTGAGAGATATTGCTATTGATCAAGTTGTCCCAGATCCAGATCAGCCGCGTCGTTTTTTTGATGAGAATGCTTTGAATGAGTTGACGGAATCGGTGCGCGAGCACGGCGTGGTTCAGCCGATTGTTGTGACGCCAAAAGGCGATAAATATCTGATAGTGGCGGGCGAGCGACGCTGGCGTGCGGCGAATAGGGCGAATTTAACAGAGGTGCCGTGTATCGTCAGGAGTATGAGCGATCAAAATCGCCTGGAGGTCTCTTTGATTGAAAACTTGCAACGACATGATTTGAATGCGCTTGAAACTGCGACTGCTTATCAAAAATTGCGCGATCAATTCAATATGACGCTGGAGGAAATTGGCAAGCGTTTGGGCGGCAAATCTATAAGTGCGGTCAGTAATACGTTGAGGCTACTGAAATTGCCGAAGTCTGTGCAGCAGGCGTTGTTTGAGGGGCGATTAAATGAAGGGCAAGCAAGGCCTCTAATCGGTTTGCCTGATGACGCCGCGGAAGATATTATGGAGCGAGCTATTCGTGAGGAGTGGTCTGCGCGACGGATTGAGCAGGTTGTTACTTTGTGGAAGCAAGCGAAGGCTAGTCCAATCGAGAACAAACGCCGCCCAGCAGATATGCCTCACGCAGATGCTATTGAAAGTCTTTCAAAGCGATTTGGAACAGGGGTAAAAATCCGTACAAACGGTCGTGGAGCTGGTCAGATTAGTATCAAGTTTAAGGATAATCTTGAATTTGAACGAATAAGAGAATTGCTCGAAAAATAATTTTTATTAGAACGAGCGAATTTTATTGAAAGGAAATATTCGTAGGCTAACTGGCCCAACGATGTCATAAAGGGGGATCGGTCCCATGCAGTTTCGAGAGTCGCAAGAATAACTTCCTTGGCGATGGTCGCCCATAACGAATATCGTGCCTTCTGGTACGGTCGTATCGACATCTCCAGAAGTAGGCTGTCCTGGCTCATTTTTATTGACTGAGGTATCAGGGTTGAATCCGTCGGGATTTTCTGTATTGTAAACGGTTACGTTGCCGTTTTTTACGGTAACTCGTTCGCCGGCAAAGGCGATTACACGCTTAACAATATATTCGTCTTTGCCTGTCGAGGCGTTAAAATTCGGATTCTTAAACACAATTACTTGTCCGCGCTTTGGGATGTAATTTTTATTCTGCAATTTTGAACCAGTGACAGGCAATCGATTGACGATCAGACGATCGCCGGTGTACATTGTTGTTTCCATACTGGCACCTTCAACATTGAAAGTTTGAAATACAAAAGTGTTCAATAAAAGTGTACCAATCACCACGCCAACAACGAAAATGACCATTCCCAGGCCATCTTGTAATTTTGGATGACGATCCATAAAAGTAGCGTCCATTGTTTCAATTATAAGCGTTTTGTGTGTTATAATCAATAGATATGAAACCACGCAAACAGTCGATGGACGGATTTGTCGCCAAGCGACCACAGCGAACTTCGTTGGGGGAAATTACTAGCAAAAAAACGACTACGCTCGGGCATCCTCGTAGTAACGAAGATAGTCCGCAAGTGTCGAATAATGCGACAAGGAATATTCAGCAACCAACTTCTGCTAATAAATTAAAGCAGAATATTAGCGAATCGTTGGCGGCGATTGATGAAAATACTAAACCTTCTCATCGGCAGGAGCGTAAGCAGAAGCGTAAGAAAAAGTTAATTACCAGGATCATTCTTGCGATTATCGGAATTATTATTGCAATTGTGGCGGGCTGGCTGCTATTAAAATTATGGCAGACGATGAATTCGGTGTTCCATAATGGCGGAATCTTAGGACTATTTTCACAGCAAAAGCTGAAAGAGGATGCCTATGGTCGAAGCAATGTGCTGATTTTAGGTACAACAGATGACGATCCAGACCATCCAGGTGCGACATTGACCGACTCGATGATGATTCTTAGCGTCAATCAGACAAAGAAGGATGCATATATGTTCAGCATTCCACGTGACTTGTATGTAAAATTTGGTATGGCGTGTAATTCTGGCTACGCTGGTAAAATCAATGAATATTTTGGCTGCGTGAATAATGGCGATAGTGCGCAGGCGGAAGCCGAACGAATGGATAAAACGAAGAAATTCATCGGCGATATATTCGGTATGGATATTCAGTACGTGGCGCATATTAATACTGCGGTGATTCGTGATGCTGTCAATGCGGTCGGCGGAGTTACTGTTGATGTACAGAGTCGTGATCCGCGAGGAATCCTTGATCCAAGCATGGACTGGATGTGTCGAGCGAAGGAGTTGAATTATCAGCAACGTCGCGAACGATGTCCAACAGGTCACTATATGCAATTAACTAATGGCAAGCACGAAATGGACGGCGAAAAAGCGATGTGGTTTTCTCGAGCGCGTGGTTTGGTGGCACCAACTTACGGATTGGAACAATCCAACTTTGATCGAGAGAAAAACCAGCAATTGGTACTTATGGCACTGAAAAACAAAGCTACTTCCACGGGAACGCTAACTGACTTTGGTAAGGTGACGTCTCTGATGGATGCCATGGGCAAAAACTTGCGCACAAACATTGACACGAAAGAAATCCGCACAATTATGAACCTTGGCTCGGAGATAAAAGAATCTGATATTCACAGATTGAGTTTTGTCGAGGAAAACAACGTACTTATGACTACTGGCACGGCGGGTGGCGCAAGCATAGTTCAGCCAGCTGCGGGATTGTATGATTATGACGACATTCGCGCTTATATAAAGTCTGAGATTTATGCAACGCCGCTATCTAAGGAAAAAGCCACAGTTGCTGTCTTGAACGGTTCTGGCGTGGCTGGTGCAGCGCAGAAAGAAGCGGACAAATTGACAGAATTAGGAATGAAAGTTGTTCATGTCGGCAATGCTCCAGGTAATGAAAAGCTAGGGAAGACTCAAGTTTATCAATTGCCAGCTGGTAAAGAAAAAACTGCCACGAAAGATAAATTTAAGGAGTTGTACGGCTCGGTTTCATCAGATTCCTCGAAGTATAATTTGAATGTTGATGCACAATTTATCGTTGTTGTGGGAAGTGGCTCATAATTTGGTATAATAGAGTAAGTTATGGAGTTACTGAAAACTGTTAAGCGAAGAACGTTTTGGAGCGAATTAGTTTACTATGTCTTAAATATTGGCTTGGCGGCTGCATTGCTTGTCATTGCTCAAGCATTTCAGACCCCATTTCCAGCGTTAGCGCTTGTTGTGCTGAGCAAATGGCGCATAATTGCCGTTCGTCCGCGTTTTTGGTGGGCAAACATTCAGGCTAATTTAGTTGACTTAACGGTCGGAATTGGTGTTGTTGGTTTGATGTATCTACCTACGTCGGTGTTTTATTTCCGTGTAGCGTTGGCGATACTATATGCAATTTGGCTAGTTGTGATTAAGCCGATGTCTAAGCGCTGGCAGGTTGCCATGCAGTCGTTGATCGCTATTTTCGTTGGCGTAACTGCGTTGATGGTGGTGTCATACGAGTGGCCAGTTTCTGTAGTTGTTATTATGATGTTCTTGATCGGCTATAGTTCTGCGCGCCATTTCCTACACAGCTATGACGAAGAACAAACGGTTTTACTTTCGGCAATCTGGGGACTCGTCTTTGCTGAGCTGGGTTGGCTGTCATATTATTGGACTTACAGTTACGGAAAATCGTTATTTGGCGGCGTTTCACAGGTTACAATAATCTTATTGCTATTCTCGCTCGTCGCCAGTAAAGCTTATCAATCTTACAACAAGCACAAAGCTATTCGATTTTCAGACATATCCGCTCCGGTGATTCTTACTATCGGAATTATCTTAGTGATGCTAGTGTTCTTGAATTCGGTAGTGATTTAATCTTGGGCGCCAGTGAAACGTAGGACCAGGATGTAATTGAGAACTCTCTCTTTTATGAAACCATTTTTCACGGCTTCGTCAAGTATTCTATTGTGCTGCTGGGGGTCCGCCTCGATAAACAATAAACCTTCTGAAGTGAGACATCGTGGTGCTTGTGAGATCAATTGCAATATTAATTTCAATCCTTCATCTTCGGCAAAAAGCGCAATATCTGGCTCGTATTGAAGTTCTGGTGACACGTCCCAATTCTTATCGACGTAGGGCAAATTAGCAAATATATAGTCGACTGGTTTGAGTTGACCATTAAGTAATGATTGCTGTTGAATATGGACGTCCGCATTTAAGGCGTCCGCATTTTTTTCTGCAATATTTAAGGCTGGTTTGCTAACATCGGATAAGATTACCGACAAGTTGCTTCTCTCTAATTTGGCAGTAATTCCCAGACAGCCAGACCCTGTGCCAACGTCAATTAAAACTTTTTCGGCAATTTCGCTGGCGGTCAGTTCTAAGAACAATGAAATTAGATCTTCGGATTCGGGGCGAGGAATTAAAACGGAGGGGGATACGGTAAATCTACGCCCGTAAAATTCTTTATAGCCCAGAATATAGGCGATTGGTACGCGGTCTAATCTTAGGTCTAGTCTGGCATTTGCGATATCAAATCTTCTGGGGTCAATTTCTTCGTCCAGATGAGCGTGTAGGTAAGTACGGTTTTTTCGCAAAGTGTTGGCTAATATCAATTCGGCGTCTAATCTGGCGGATGAAATTCCAATATTTTTCAGGGATTTGGTCGCTGTTTTTAACCAGTCAGAGATAATCATGTGGCTAATTATAACATATATCTATGGAATGTAAAAAGTAAAATGCTTGCAAAAACTGAGAAAAATGGTAAAAAGTATTGATAAATCAAGAGATAGAGAGTATTATAGGCTTCATATCATTAGCGAAAGAGATGAATATATAATAGAATTGCCAAATAATACGCATAGTAGTGAAGCCGCAAAACAAATGGAGTTTGCAGAAGGATTTAATTCTGAACTGACGACCAAAGAAAAGTTGCAGGCGGCAGCGGAATTTGATGATCTGGTTTGGTTGACATTACTTAGATTCGCGGGAGATGCGAAAACTTACGATCATACTGAATCGATGGATCGGGTAGAATCGCAAGTTTTATTAGAAATTCCTCAAAAAGACGGATCTTATATATTGGTCAGTGTGGAATCCGCCCTGCTTGATAATGGAGATAAAGAACGATCCATATCAATTATGGAGTGGGATGAGGGACGTAAAGAGACGCATGATTATTATATAGAAGATGATCAGGTTTTGAGGTACGATGACAATATTGCTGAGCGGTCGAGAGAGTTAAAGAGAGTACTGCGCTCCGAAGGTATCATCATAATGCGTATGGTTGATAAGTGTAACAATGAAATAGAGAATGATAAATTAGAGCAACAAATGGGGCTAAATCGTCAACCAGTCGGTGTGAAAGAGATAAATAAGTTGGCAAAACTATTGGAGTCTGCTGAGCCGCGTAAGCTGTACTAATTACTAGCATTCTGAGCTTTCAGTTCACGCTCATATCTCTGTAGATTTTCAATCAAATCGTCGATATCCCCGTTCATTGCAGCGGGGATATTGCTGCGGCTGTAGTGAATGCGGTGGTCGGTGATTCGGTCTTGCGGGAAGTTGTACGTTCGGATTTTTTCCGAGCGGTCACCAGTTCCAACCAACGAGCGTCGCTCGGCACTTAATTTGGCGTTTTCCTCGTCAATTTTCATCTGTAACAATCGCGAACGAAGCACACTCATAGCTTTCTCGCGGTTTTTAATTTGTGACTTTTCGTCCTGGTTTGTGACGATCATTCCAGTCGGCAAGTGGGTAATTCGCACCGCCGAGTCTGTGGTATTCACACTCTGTCCGCCGTGTCCGCTGGAGCGGTAAATGTCGACGCGCAAATCGTTCGGATTTATCTCAATGTCGGCCTCTTCTGCTTCTGGCAAAACCGCCACTGTTACAGTTGAAGTGTGGACGCGACCTTGGCTTTCAGTGACTGGAACTCGCTGAACTCGGTGTACGCCACCTTCGAACTTCAATTTAGAGTATGGCGCGTCGCCCTTGATCATGAAAATAACTTCTTTATAGCCGCCAGAATCATTGGCTGATTCGCTGATTAATTCTACTTTATAGCCGTTAGATTCGCACCAACGTAAATACATGCGGTACAGTTCCGCCGCAAACAATGACGCTTCATCGCCACCCGCACCGGCACGGATTTCCATGATGATATTTTTCTCGTCGTTGGGGTCTTTCGGGGTAAGTAGGATGAATAATTCTTCTTCTAATTCGGTCAATCGAGCTTCGGTTTCAGTAATCTCAAGCTTCGCCAGGGCAGCCAATTCACCGCCTTCGTTTGCTAATTCTTTGGCTTCTATTAAGTTTTTTTCCAGGTTTTCTCGCTCTTCGCCTTTGGAGATAAGCGTTTCTAATTCTGAAAATCGTTTGTTTTTTACCGTAAAATCTGGTGAGCTGTAGGCATCAGGTTGCGCTAAAAAATTGCTCAAATCAGCTCGTTCATTTTTCAGAGAATCCATATCTAAAGAAATCTTCGCCATATCTATAAAATTATATCATACATTGACAAATGTTTCCTAGTATTGTATTATATGGTCGTAATGAGAGAATGCAAGGTTGAATCGCGTGATTTGGTTTACGAAAATACTGATAAGTTGGCGCTTTGTGATGTTGGAAAGTCGCCTGAACTGGTGCAGTGTATTGAAGATCTTCCAGAGGATATACCAGCAAACGATCCGAGAGTTGATTTGATTGTGGAGAGTTTGTTTGAGATTGATACCAATCCAATAGAGAAGCCAGTTTCACTACGTGATTTGAATGAATCAATTAAAGATAATATTGCCAGTGAAACGAAAATATCTATATATGAGGGTGAGTGGCCTGACATGAGAGCGATTCCGGGATCTGATATTCCGTTGCCGGTTGAATTATTTGTGGCTGCACCGATGATTAAAGATTGGCGAGAAGGGCGAGTGTCGGAATCGAAAGGTGGAAAAAGTAGCCGCGATATTATTAGGCAATACGCAGGAATGGACCCGAAAACTAGTCCTTCAATACGCAGTGTAGACGTTGTTGTGGATTCTGATGGCGAAGTGTTTTTGGCTCTACAAGGGGACGGCGCTCACCGCTTATGTGCCGCAAAGATGCGGGGAGACCGTGAAATATTATGTCGTGAGGTAAATATTGTCAGATTGAACTAATGTAAAATAAAACCGCCCAGTGATTGAGCGGTTTTTGGATTGTCGGACTAATTTGTCAGATTATTTAATCTTTTTGTCTGATTTTGGAGAATCAGTTTTAGCTGCTTTTTTAGCGTTAGCTTTCTTTGCTTTGTTTGCCAAAGCTGCTCGGCGAGCTTCAGCGGCAGCTTGACGAGCCTTAAAGCGATCAACACGACCCTCGGTGTCGATAATCTTTTCTTCACCAGTAAAGAATGGGTGTGAAGCTGATGAAATGTGAACCTTAACTAATGGATATTCGTTGCCGTCTTCCCATTTGATAGTTTCGGTTGTTTGCGCTGTTGACTGAGTCAAGAACGCGAAGCCCGCTTGTTCGTCGCTAAATACGACAGGGCGATAGTTTTGTGGGTGAATACTGCTTTTCATAAC
>UNSN01000009.1 GCA_900555675.1 Candidatus Saccharimonadota bacterium
AATGCAGACAGCCAACCTGCAATACACCATAGCTACCAACACATACTCCGTGATTTTCAGAGTTGGTAAGATTATGATTAAGCGGATTACAGCTTCTATTCTCAGCCTTAGCGATAGCTAGCATTAGACTAACATCCCATCCTGAATATTTTGACAGCTCCCGTCGAACCAATTCGCAGCCCGATACCGCAACTGGTTTTGGTTGCGGCACGGTTGGTTCGACTTTCGGATCTGTCTTTGCAGCGCTTTTATCTATCTCGGAAATAGCTGCGGACTTCCGAGTTACTTTTTTAACTGTAATGTTGCTTGACGGACCTTATTATCCACTTCCTCTGTCTTATTGATCTGATATTGAATACCCGCGTAAAATGCTATAGCGGCAGTAATCATGATAATTAATAAGATTGATTTAGCTTTTTCAAGCAATCGCTTCCAGTTGATATTATTCTTTTTTGATTCGTTGATATTTTTTGTATTATTTTTCATTTTATTTCTCCTTTATTGTTCGCTTAGCGACTGAGTTAGTGGGTGGCGGCTTTTCTTAAATTTATAGATACTCACGAGACGCACCCACCGACACAGCCGCTAATAGTTTATTGATGCCCTAATTGTTAAAGATCACTTTCTGACATATTTGCTTTGAGTGTTCTAGCTAATCTCCGTCACTCCTATAATTCTCGCTATTGAGTCGGATTGAGCTATATCTTTCAACGCAGTCAGTGTAGTTGTTCTGTCTACAAGAGGTCATCAATTTCAGATTGCCAACCTCTTCAAACAGAAAAACCCGCTGGCTCTCTACTTCCAGCGGGTTTTGCTATACAACAAAAATCGTCCTGACAAACATCAGAACGACTTATAAGAATTTAATTTTCCAATCGTAGGAACTTGGTGAGGTGCGCCTCCCCATAACTACGACTGTCCACCACAACAGTTTTGTCTTGAACCGGCACCTCACCTATTCCTGGATGTGATAATATCATAGTTCCACCCGGTTTGAGTAGTCTCATTAACTTGGAAACTGTGGAAAACTGTGGATTATGGTATGGCGGATCGGCAAAAATAATATCAAACTCCCCTGTTGAGCTCGCGCTTTCCAACCAATTTGCTATCGTTGTTTTTATTACAATAGATTTTTCTTCGACACCCAAAATACTTATGTTTTCAGCAATTACTCGCTGAGCGACCCGATCTCGCTCCACGAAAACCGCCGACTCTGCGCCGCGACTTAATGCCTCTAGCCCAACAGCACCAGATCCCGCAAAAGCGTCCAAAACCCGCGCGCCGCGTATCGATTCACCTAGCGAATTGAACATAGCCGAGCGCACTCTCTCGCCCATAGGATGCGTCGTTGAGCCGGGCGGAGTTTTTATGAATCGTCCGCCAAATTCGCCAGAGATAATCCTAACTCTCACTTTTTTCTGCCTCAAGTTTCCAAACGGACGCCAGCCAACCCAACATCACCGACTTTATAATAATCGGCATCAGCTCGTGATTTGTCTGCCAAGCAAGGTCTGTTGTCCAGCCGCTCTTGCTAAAATTGTCATACATTTTCATCGATGCCACGGCGTGAACTTGGTCCAAATAATACTCACGATAGCCGTGATTTTTCACTTGCAATATCTCATCGTCGCTCGGAATTGAATCCTTAAAACGCGGATACGATACCACGCTAGCTACGCCAGCCTCAAACGCCACGTGCGTCGTCATCATACCTTTGGCACCCCAGAATTTCCAGTTGTTCTTAATTAGCTCAATTCCATTATCGCCCTTCATGAGATTTTTCTTCAAAATTGAGGTTCGCGTCTCCAACCCTTCACCGCCGCGAAGTTCTGCCATAGCCTGTTCCAGAGGAAAATGATGAGCTGGAGTCAAACCGTCGGTAATCGCATGCGCCATCCAAGCCGCCTCAAACGCTGCTCGCTCGGAATTATTCGTTCGTAGTGCTCGGGCTAAATTGCCAATATGTCCGTCAATCATCTCCAAAAGCGCAGTGTCATTCGGATCGTCTGGATTTATAAAATGCCACGGTTCGTCCACAGCTGGACTTTTTCGCTTGACGCCATCAGGGCCATTCTTACCCTCAAAATGAAGAATGTTTTTAATATCAGGAAAATCACACCAATCCGGAAGAATTGGTTTTATATTTCTCCTTGCAACTCGATCTATTTTTTGGTGGACGCCAATAAATCGACCAGAGCTATCCCTAATTGTTGTTCCTGCGTACATATTAATTTAAAACAGTTAATCGCTGATAGCGACTGACGGCGTGCGCCAGATGGTTATATTGTAGCAAATCTTGCCCCTCTTTGACAAAGCGTTCAGCTTCGAATTGAGCGCGAGCAATTAGTGCCGTATCCGCCAGCGAAGCAATTTTCAAGTTCAAATCACCGTGTTGCATTTTGCCGTAAATCTCGCCAGGTCCACGTAATTTCAAATCAACCTCCGCTAAATAAAATCCATCCTGCGATTTCTCAATCTCCCGAAGTCGTTGGCTCGGCTTATCATGGCCGCTCATCATCAAATGACAAAAACTCTGATGTTTCCCGCGTCCAACTCGTCCGCGTAATTGATGCAATTGGCTCAATCCAAAATTATCCGCATTCTCAATCAACATCACTGTCGCATTCGGCACATTCACACCAACCTCAACCACAGTCGTACTAACTAGCATATCCAGCTCGCCGTCCGCAAATTTCTGCATCACTTCAGCTTTTTCTTCAGCAGGAAGCTTTCCGTGCAACAACCCAACTCGATGATGGCTGAAAATAGTCTTGGACAATTTATTATATTCCGCCTCCACCGATTTTTTATCATTATCTGGATTATCATCAATCAACGGACAAATAACGTAAGCTTGGCGACCTTTAGCTAACTCATTTTTAATCGATTCGTAAAGCTTCGGAGCTGATGCTGGCGACCAAATCTTAGTCTGAATCGGCTGGCGACCAGAGGGCAATTCATCCAAAATAGAAATATCCAACTCTCCATACAATGTCAGCGCCAGACTGCGCGGAATCGGCGTGGCCGTCATGCTTAAAAGATGTGGCATAAAATCAGACTTTTCCAACAAAGCTTGTCGTTGCTTCACGCCAAATCGGTGCTGTTCGTCAATCACCGCAAACCCCAATTTATGATACGCAACCTTTTCCTGAATTAACGCGTGTGTGCCGACCACAACGTCAATGTTACCGCTAGCCAAATTATCCAACAATTGACTGCGCGCCGCACCCTTCACGTGGCCCGTCAGAAGCGCAACAGACACACCAAATGGCGACAATAACTCGTCAAGCGTCTTCGCGTGTTGCTGCGCCAAAATCTCCGTCGGCGCCATAATTGCCGTCTGAAAACCAGCCTTCGCTACTTCCGCAGCCACCAATCCCGCAACGACAGTTTTTCCCGAGCCAACATCTCCCTGCAACAACCGATTCATCGGATGATCAGACTCCAAATCTTGCAGAATTTGCCACGCAGCTCGGCGCTGAGCGTTCGTCAAAGGAAACGGCAATTGATCGACAAAACTCTTCACGACCGCCTTATTAAACGGAATTTTCCAGCCTATTAATCTGGTCTGTTCCTGCTTGTTAAATTGTGCCGCCAATATCATCTCGAACAACTCTTCAAATGCCAGACGCTCACGACCGCGGGAAATTTCCTCGTGAGTTTTTGGCGCGTGAAGAAACTTAACCGCCTCAGAACGACTAACCAATTTTTGGCGCTGAATAATATTTTCCGGCAAAGTCTCGGGCAAAAAATCCATAATTGGACGAATATTTTTCATCAAATCTTGCACGGTTTTTGGGCGGAGATTTTTGATAGATTTATAAACTGGCTGAATTCCAGAATTATTTTCCGCAGCAGTTTTGGCAATTTCTTTTGCCAGCTCGACGGACGGATTATTGATTTGATAGCGATTATATTGCATACCAAATTGACCAGAAAAAATAAATTCTGCATCAGATTTTAATTGCGTTTCGCGGTAAGGCTGATTGAACCAAACCGCCTTAACTTTGCCCGATTTATCCGCCAAAACCGCGGTCGTGATTCTAAGTCCACGCCGAACAATACGTGTCGAAACCGACTCGCAGCGCGCCTTAACCGTAACTTTTCCCGGCTGAAGATCTGCGATATTAACCGCAGTTGAATAGTCATCATACGCTCGTGGCAAAAAACCCAAAGCGTCAGAAATCGTTTTAAGACCAGCCGCCGCTAGAGCCTGAGCAGTTTTCGGCCCGACGCCTTTAATTTGCTCGAGAGGAGTTGCTAATTTCATCTACGAAACAGCGTTGATGCCTTCCAGGGCGTAAGCCGTATCTTCCCAGCCTCTCACGCCGATTGAATCTACACCCATTTGCTTCACTGGAAAATCATTGCCGCCTTCTTCAATTTTGTCACCAAAGAACAGCGTTTCTTCTTTCGACCAGCCGTTCAATTCGAGCAACCTGCCAATTCCATAAGCCTTATCAATTCCCGGAAGCGTAATGTCAGTGCTGGTCGTACCACCAATTCGCACCTCAAGCCCAGGCAATTTCTCCGCCACCTTGTCGCGATATATCGGACGAATATCCTTATATTTTTCAGCCCACGCATATTTATCTTCAGGTGTGGCTTGCTGACCCAAAGCCGACATAGTAATTTGGCTATGTCGATCTTCAATTATTTCACCCGCAGGATTCTCGCACCAAATGCCCATTTCCTTCGCAACTTCTTCCAACGCCGCAGTTATCTGAGTTTTTTGCTCGTCAGACAAATCATTCGCATACTGAATTTTCCATTCGTCATCAGCGGCGTCAAATCGATAATATCGAGTTCCGCAAGTCGGCATCGCGTGGAACTTCTGGAGCAACTCCGGAGTAACGTTTAATCTATCAATCACCTGCTTTTTTATCTGTTGAAACGTGCCGCCAGTAATCACGCAAACGTCATAATTCTCAAGTAATCGACTAAGAATCCCCGCCATACGATCGCTAATTGGCGATTTTGTAATTGCCAATGTGTCATCCAAATCAAAACCGATAATTTTCTTCATTATTCGTCCCCTTCCATAATTAATACGAACGTGTTTTTGCCCTTCTTTAATAACGACGTGTCATTGACGACTTTATTTTCGGCAAGCTTTTCGCCGTTTAGACTAATGGCTCCAGATTTTAACAATCGCTTTGCTTCGCCGTTAGAGCCAACCGCCCCAGATTCTACCAGCGCTTCAATCACATCAATTCCAGCATCAACGCAAGGAATTTCTTCAGCCAAAGCACCTAAATCATCGTCCGACAATTTCTTAAAATCGCCGCCGCCAAACAAAACTTCAGTTACGCGCTCAACAGATTCACGACGCGCGCTACCGTGAACAATGTCAGTAACTTCACGCGCCAAAACCTTCTGTGCCGAACGCGCACCCGGATTAACAGCGTGATTTTCGGCGATGGCCTCGATTGTATCGCGATCCAACATCGTAAATATCTTCATATATTCAATCGCACTCTCGTCATCAACATTCAGCCAGAATTGGTAGAATTTATAGACGCTGGTTTTATTTTCGTCAAGCCAAACCGCGCCACCTTCAGATTTACCGAATTTACGACCAGTCGACTTATTGATAAGCAAAGGTGCAGTCATTGCGTAGACTTCGGTGTTTTCTTTTTTACGAATCAGATCCACGCCGGATAATAAATTACCCCATTGATCCGATCCGCCAATTTGCAGATTCACTCCGTATTGATTAAATAGATGCCAAAAATCATAACCCTGAAGCAACGTGTAAGTGAATTCCGCAAAGCTCAAACCCTTGCCATTATTAATGCGCGCCTTGAAAAATTCGCGGCTCACCAAATCCGCCATATTGAAATTCTTACCGATATCGCGAAGAAACGGCAGCAATTCCAGATCAGCCAGCCAGTCAGCATTATCAACCAAAGTAAAATCTCGTCCAGCAAAAATCCTCGAAACTTGGGATTTTAAGGCCTGCTTGTTATGCTCAATTTCCTCGTACGAAAGCAGGTTTCGCTCTTCTGTATCGCGCATATCGCCAATCATTCCCGTGCCGCCACCAACGAGCAAAAACACTTTATGTCCGCGCTCCAAAAAATGCCGAACCATCATATAAACCGCCAAATGCCCAACGTGCAAACTGTCCGCCGAAGGATCCGTCCCCAGATAGAGCGTGAAATTCTCCGAATCGATAAGTTTGTCGTCAGTAAATGTGGTCTGATTCCAGAATCCACGCCATTGTAATTCTTCTGATAATTTCATATCACTCCTTTTCTACATATTAGTATAGCAATTTTACAATTGAAGCGAAACATATGCGTGATATAATAGAATTGTGAAGAAAAAGACTACGATAAGCACCGCCGGACACGGCTCGAGCGATAAGAAATCTCCGTCGAAACGGATGAACTTATATGCCAATTTGGCGCAGAAACATAAGACTAAAAAAGATAAGGACGCGCGCGAACGAGCGGAATATTTGGCGACTTTGCCGAAACATCCCGTAAAGCGATTCTTTTATCGATTACATCCGAAGCGACTAGCGAAATATTGGTTCTCCAAGCGCGGCGGACTGATGGCGCTGAAAATTCTTGGCGTCGGTATTTTGTTGATGTTGCTACTTATCGGCGGAATGTTCGCCTATTTCCGTAAAGACCTCGATAAAATTCGCCCTGGTGAGCTTGCTAAGCGCGTTCAAACGACCGTCACTAAATATTACGACCGCAATGACAATTTGCTTTGGGAAGATAAAGGTACGGGCAATTATCAATTGGTTGTCGAATCTGACCAGATTAGCGACTATTTGAAAAAAGCCACTGTCGCAATTGAGGACCGAAACTTCTATAATCACCACGGCATCAGTCTTAGCGGTATGTTGCGCGCAATGCTCTCGACTGCTTCACGCCGCCAAGTTCAGGGTGGATCGACTCTGACTCAGCAGCTCGTCAAGCAGGTTTTCTTCGCAGATGAGGCTGGCGACCGATCAATTAGCGGTATTCCTCGAAAGATCAAGGAAATCATCCTCGCAATTGAAGTCGAACGTATGTACAGCAAGGATCAAATCCTGTCATTATACCTGAATGAGTCTCCATACGGCGGTCGTCGTAACGGCGCAGAGTCTGCAGCTCAGACGTACTTCGGAAAGCACGCCAAAGATCTAACACTGGCGGAAGCGGCGCTAATTGCTGGTATTCCACAGAATCCGACTTACTACAATCCGTATAACACTGCCGGAAATAAGGCTTTGATTGCCCGACAACATACAGTTCTGGACTACATGGCCGAGCAAGGCGTTATTACCAAGGACGAGGCTGAAAAAGCTAAAAAGATTGACATTTTAAGCACGCTTAAGCCACAGACCGAGCACTTGGAGAATATTAAGGCTCCTCACTTCCTATTGATGGTTCGCAATCAGTTGAGTAAAGAACTCGGCGAGTCAGTCGTTGGACGCGGTGGATTGACGATTAAAACCACCCTCGACTGGCGAATTCAGGAGAAACTTGAAAATGAAATGAAATCGTTCTTTGCAACGGGTCGACCAGATTCTGTGCGAATTAGTAACGGCGCCGCAACAGTCGAGGACGTTCAAACTGGACAAATCGTAGCGCTTGTTGGTAGTCGCGACTTTAATTACACTGGCTTCGGTCAGGACAACGCCGCAGTTTCCTATATTCAGCCAGGCTCCACGATTAAGTCGCTTGTCTTTGCCCAATTATTCGACAAACACGACAGCAAGCAATCATACGGTAGCGGCACGGTCTTAGCTGATGAAAACATTGATAAACTGTACGGCGCAACCCTAAGAAACTGGGACAATAAGTTTATGGGCGCCATCAATATCCGAAGAGCGCTAGCCTTATCCCGAAACGTTCCAGCCATTAAAGCCGCTTACATCGTTGGCGACGGATCCGCTAAACCTGTCGTCGAGGGAATCCGCAGGATGGGCGACACCAACTATTGCCGCCAGGAAGAGAATGCCGGCGGTTACGGACTCGGTGCGGCAATCGGCGCATGTGGAACCAAACAAACAGAATTGGTGAACGCTTACTCAACATTGGCGCGAATGGGAGTCCAAAAAGACGTCTCAAGCGTGATTGAAGTAAAGAACAGCCAAGGTGAAACTCTGAAAAAATGGAAAGATGAAGGCAAGCAAGTTATCGACTCGCAATCAGCATACATCGTGAACGACATCTTGTCCGACCGAACCCCTGGACTTCACGGCTGGATGGGCGTCAATGGCGTTCGAACCTCTGCAAAGACTGGTACATCCGACAAGGGTTCGCAACCAAAAGACCTCTGGATTATCAACTACAGCCCAGCTCTGGTTATGGGAATGTGGCTCGGAAACTCCGACACCAGCGTGATTGGTACATCAGCCTCCAACTACGGTATGCCGGTGATTAGAGGCGTTATGGAATTTGCCCACACCCAAGTTTATGCCAAAGAAGGCAAATGGAAGTCAGGTCAATGGTATGAGCGACCAAGCGGAATCCAGAATGTCAACGGTGAACTCTACCCGTCATGGTGGAATAAGAGACAAAGTCAGTCTACAGAGAAAATTACCTTCGATAAAGTCTCTAAGAAAAAGGCAACAAACTGTACTCCGGATGGCGCAAAGGAAGAGATTGAAGTGACAAAGATTATCGATCCTTTGACTAAGAAAGAATCAATCACCGTTCCTTCAGGTTACGACGCAAACGCAGAAGATGACGTTCACAAGTGTGACGACACTAAACCGCAAATTGGAGCGACATCATACACCAACAGTGGTAAGAAATATACGATAAATGTCGACGTTACAGCAGGAACTTGGGGCTTATCGGCAATCGAAATTACCGTGGATGGAAAGAGTATTAAGAGTTCAGAAATTACTTCAAGCGGCAAGCAGACCGCCACAGTAGAGCTTGATACGACAGGAGCGCACACGGTTTCTGTAACCGTAAGAGACTCTGCATATTACACCGCCACTTCAACTGGCAGCATCCAAGTTAACTAAATAAACTATTGTTTATTCACCAAATTAATCAGCTCAGCCTCGTGTTGAGCTGATGTTTTTGAGCGGCCATTTGTGCGTTTTTTAGGAACGCTGGTCTTCTGCTTTACAGGTTTTTTCTGTTCAACCACAAGCTTCGCAAACATCATTTTTCCAGCGTCGGTTTGCAAGCTTCGGATGATCTCAATTTTCTTCGTTTGCCCAATGTAGCGCTTGGCGTTCTCAACAACCACCATCGTTCCATCTTTCAAATAGCCAACTGCTTGATGAGAATCTTGTCCCTTCTGCGACAGCTCCAAATCCAGCTCGTCACCAGGCAAATAGCTCATCCTCAAACTTTTCGCCAGCTCATTGATATTCAAAACCTTAACGCCGTCAACTTGCGCCACCTTATTCAAGTTGTAATCAAGCGTCAATACTGCCGCGTCCATCTCCTTCGCCAATTTCAACAAGCGAGAATCCACGCCTTCCGGCACGCGAATATTGTCATCGTAAAGCTCGAATGAAGACTTCAAAATATCCTTAAGCTCCTTCACGACATCCATACCAAATCGCGCCCTTTCACGCTTGTCATGATCTGCGCCATCGGCTAATAATTGCAATTCTGTCAATACGCTCCTTGGCACAATAATTTTGCCCAGCAGAAATCCAGTCTTCGCTAGCTCAGTCACTCGCCCATCCATGAGTACTGACGTGTCGACCAAAATCGGCGCCGCGCCCACAGATGAATTTCGTCGCGGTTTCGCCAAGAAATAAACCTCAGCCGCCAAGCCAAGCAACATTACAATTATTATCAATCCGTAAAAATCTTTCATTTTTTCCCTTTCTATTGTAAATAGTCAATCAGCGCCTGCCGCATATCGCTGACGCCTTTTATAAATTTATCTTTATGAACTTTTGGCGCAATCGCATAAGTGAAGCCCAGCTTCTTCGCCTCTTTAATTCGAGCTTGCCAATTCGTCGCCGAGCGAACCTCGCCGCCCAAACCAATCTCGCCAAACACCACAGTATCTTCATCCAGACTTCGCCCAGCGCTAGCACTGGCAATCGCCATCGCCACAGCCAAATCAGCAGCTGGATCATTCAGCTTTAATCCGCCAACCACATTGACATAAATATCTTTGTCCGCCAATTTTAACTTCGTTCGCTTCTCCAAAACCGCCACCAACAAATTCAATCGATTCAAATCAAAACCACTCGCCGTGCGCTTAGGATAGCCAAAATTCGTCGGATTAACTAGCGCCTGAATTTCTACCAAAAGCGGACGTGCACCTTCCATGGTCGCCAGCACAATTGACCCATCCAGATTCTGACGTTCCGCCAGAAGTTCCGCCGACGGATTCTTCACTATTCTTAGTCCCTGCTCGTCCATCTCAAAAATTGCCGCTTCGTTAGTCGATCCGTATCGATTCTTCTGCGCTCGAACAACTCGAAAACCGCCATATCGATCGCCCTCAAAATTCAGCACAACGTCCACCAAATGCTCCAATATCTTTGGCCCAGCAATCGAGCCTTCTTTGGTAACGTGACCAACCAAAATCACCGCCGTGCCCGAAGCTTTGGCGGCACGAATAATTACATTCGACGAATTGGTGATCTGACTAACCGACCCCGGAGCTGAGGAAATCTCGCTGAGAGAAATTGTCTGAACCGAATCGACAATCGCCAGATCATATCCGCCTTGCTGAATTGACGCCGCAATATCTTCCGCGCTATTACTGGAGGCGAGCTGCATTTTTTCCGAATCAGCCGCGCCCAAACGCTCCGCACGAAGCTTCACCTGAGAAACCGATTCCTCGCCGCTTACATATAACACCGATTTTGTCTTGGCAATATGTGCCGCAACTTGCGCTAAAAGCGTACTCTTTCCGATTCCAGGCTGACCCGCCACCAACACCACGCCGCCAACCAGAAAACCGCCGCCCAAAACAGCATCCAAATCGTCAATTCTAGTGCTTAGTCTCTCCAATCCAGACTCAGAAGCAGCTTCACGAATGCTAGACGTTTTTAAGACCTTGCCGCGCCCAGCAGATTTATCGACAACAGATAACCCGCCAGAAGAAACGACCTGCTCGACTAGCGAATTCCATTCCCCACAATTTTCACACCTGCCAGCCCACTTTGAAAAGCTAGCTCCGCACTGCTGACAAACAAATTGACTTTTAGCTTTCGCCATTATTTCGCCCCCTCCAAACTATCCAAACTTTTATTCAATTCATCAATCTGCACGCCTAATTCTCTAAGCCGCAAAACATCAGAATTGTAAGAATTGATCTCAGAATTCAAATTGACACGCCTTTCGTTCAATTCCGAAAGTTCCACCTTCAAGGCTTGACGTTGATTATAAAAATCACTCTGTGACAAAAATCCACCACTAACGCCCGCTCGCCGATTAAAGTCCGCCACGCGACTATTATAATCCGCCAAATCAGTTGAATATTGCGATAATTCTCTGTTCAACTTTTCCTTTCGAATCTTCAACGACTCACTCAATTTCTGCGCTTCGTTTTCTCTGGATTCAAATTTTTCTTGATATTGCGCGTGCAATTTCACGACTTCAGATCGATCGGTAAAATACCGTCGATAATATTCTTCCAACTCATCGCCCAAATCGGCAAATTCCGTCCCCAGAATCGAATGCAACTCGTTAGCTCTTGTTCCGGGTTGCGCACGATCATAATATTCCATCCGCTCGGACAATTTCTTATTTTTCACATTATTATAAGCCTGCTCCAAAAGCTCGCTCAAATGAGATTTTTCCGACGCACTCAACCTTTCCCAAGCAGCGTGCAACATCTCATGTGCCGCCGTCACTTCTTTCACGCCATCAAGTTCAGAATTGGTCACGTTATAGATATAAATATCCCTAGACGACGGATTATAACAACCCAAAATCGCGTTTCCTTTTTCCACGCGACGGCAATCTTCGTTAAATTCGTTCGCCGATTTAATCTGCGGATTAGAAACATAGAACATTTTCCTGCCAACATCCGACATCTTTACGCGATCAGCAATAGCGACAATTTCCGCACTTGGTTTATATTGCCACAACGTAATCTCGTCAATGATTTGCTGACGATTCATCATCACAAAAACCGCAGCAGAAAGTACAATTATCGGCATGAGAACGCTGAATATTTTACGCACGATTGACATTAATCACCACCTTATCATTATCAATTTTAGCCTCCAGCGTGTCGCCAGGTTTTGCTTTATTGGACAATAAAACATCGCTCAGCGAATCCGCCAACTCCGACTGAATTGTTCGTCTCAAAACTCGCACACCGCGTTGCTCATCAAATCCCCGATCAATCAACCAACGCTTCGCCGAAGAAGTAATATCAAGCGTCATTCCATGTTGAGCGACAGCCTTGACCAAATCAGACGTGAGATTGTCAAAAATCTTTCGCACGACCGAACGAGACAGCGGCTTAAATGTAATCACGTCATCAAATCGACCAATCAATTCTGGACGCAAAAATTCCTCAAGCTCACGCAGAGCGGCACGTGAATTTTTCTCGTGACGATTTTCGCTAGCCGACTTTTTATGCCCAGACGCGCCAAATCCCAGCTCTGAATCCTGAATCATTTGCTCGGCGCCGACGTTGCTCGTTAAGATGACAATCGTCTGCCGAAAACTCACCGTCCGTCCGTGAGAATCGCTCAACTTGCCGTCCTCCAAAATCTGCAAAAGCAAGTTCAGAACGTCAGGGTGCGCCTTTTCAATTTCATCAAACAACACCACGCTATACGGTCGACGACGAACTTTATCCGTCAATTTCCCGCCATCCTCATAGCCAACATAACCAGCCGGCGCACCAACCAGCCGACTAGCCGTGTGACGCTCGGAAAACTCGCTCATATCAATTTTAATCAAACTATCCTCGCCGCCAAAAACTTCCCGCGCCAGAACTCGTGCCAATTCCGTCTTACCAACTCCAGTCGGACCCAGAAAGATAAACGACCCAAGCGGCCCACTCTGACGATTTAGTCCAGCTTTATTGCGACGAATCGCACGCGCCAGTTGCTCAATCGCTTCATTCTGGCCAAGAACGCTCTGGCTCAGCCGCTTCTCCAGGCGAATCAAATCTTTCATCTGATTTAACGATAATCTGTCAATCGGAATATTAGTCATTGCCGAAACCGCTCGACGCAAATATTCATCAGTCAACACCGGTTTATCACTGGCCTCATCCTTCAGCGCTTCGGCTTGCAATTCCAATTGCCTCATTTGCATCTTAAATTCTGCGGCTTTTTCGTAATCTTCAGCTTCCACAGCTGCATCAATTTTTCCAGCCAATCGCTTAATTTGGCGAGCCAACTTGTCCTTGCGCGACAATTTTATTGGCGAACTAGACTTCAATAAACTCGCCGCCTCGTCAATCACGTCAATCGCCTTATCTGGCAAAAATCGCTCCGTCACGTAACGCTGGCTCAAATCCACCGCCTCAGTCAGCATTTCGTCAGGAATTTGAACTTGATGATGTTTGGCTAATTTTCCTCTCAAGCCTCGCATCATCTCCACCGCCTCTTCTGGCGACGGCTCATTGACCGTCACAGATTGGAAGCGCCGTGACAACGCAGCGTCTTTTTCGATATGTTTTCGATATTCATCAAACGTCGTCGCGCCAATTAGTCGCACCTCGCCTCGCGACAACGCTGGCTTCAATACATTTGCCGCGTCCATCGAACCTTCGGCCGAACCAGCGCCAACCAACAGATGCAACTCGTCAATAAACAAAATAACTTCTTGATGTTTTTTGGCGACCGCCAGAACTTTTTGCAATCGCTCCTCAAATTGCCCGCGATATTTCGTCCCCGCAATCATCGCCGTCAGATCCAATTGAAAAAGTCGCTTGCCCTTCAAAAATTCGGGAACTTTATTATCAGCAATCCTCTGCGCCAAACCTTCAACGACCGCAGTTTTACCGACGCCAGGTTCGCCAATTAGCGCTGGATTATTCTTGCTCCGCCTGCCTAAAATCGTGATCATTCGCTGAATTTCCGACGCTCGACCAATCACCGGATCCAAAAATCCTTCGCTGGCGCGTCGCGTCAAATCGACACCGAATTTCTCCAAAACTCGCAGATCGCCAGAATTTTTACTCGCCGTACTGCGCTCACTCTGCAGAGATTCAAACTGCTGTTTATCAAACACATCTTCCAAACTTCCACGCAGATTATCAATGTCAATATTCATATCCCGCAGCAATTTAGTCGCTCGCGCCTCGTGCTGCTGCAGCATTCCATAAACGATGTGTTCCGTGCCAATTTTTTCCTGCCCAAATTCAACCGCTAATTGCCAAGCAATTCTTATCAATTCAACAACTTCAGCGCTCAAACCCTTACTTACAATCGTAATCACCAGCGGCTTTGCGGTCAGATTCAATGCCATTTCCGCCCGATCCAAAGTTACGCCATTTTCCGCCAAAATCTTTGCGCCCAATGACGAATTCTGCGCCAACACACCAAGCAGAATATGCTCCGTGCCAACATATTCACTACCCTCATTATGCGCCAGAAAACCAGCCCGCCCCAAACTGGCTCGAGCCGTTTCCGTCAGCCGAGGTTCTAATTCAGAAAAATCTTCTGACATATCGCCCTCCTTTCGTTTTCGGCGATTCGCAGAAGGCAGCTTATTCCGCCACCTCCTCAACTACGCTCATCAAGCTATCCTCAATATTCTTTCGAGGTTTTGGCTCTGTCTTAACAGGAGCTTTTGCTTCGATGTCTAATTCATAGCCAGTCAATCGACTTGCCAAGCGAACATTCTGTCCAGCGCGACCAATTGCTATCGACTGCTGATCTTCGCTAACATAAACCGTCGCACGCTTCTCATCTTCACTGACAGTCACACTCAAAACCTCTGCTGGGCTCATTGCATTAGCAATAAATCCAGCTGCATCTTCCTCATATGGAATAATGTCAATTTTTTCCTGCTCGCCAATTTCATTCATCACAGCCTGAACGCGGGCGCCGTGACCACCAACAAACGTACCAACTGGATCAACGCCAGGTAGCGCTGAAGAAACCGCCAATTTGGTTCGGCGACCAGCTTCGCGAGCGATTGCCTTAATCTCAACCGCACCAGTTTCCATCTCTGGAACTTCTTGATTGAACAAGAATCGCACAAACTCTTCATTGCCGCGGCTAAGAATCAATTGCGGACCGCGACCTTCGCGCTCAATATCCTTAATATAAACCTTAATTCGACGGCCAACGCCATAATATTCACCAGGAATTTGCTCGCTCTGAGGCATAATTCCGACAGCCTTGCCCAGCTCAATTCGCACAACGCGTGGCTCAACTCGCTGAACCGTACCAATAACAACCGTACCGATTTTATCCTCAAATTCCGCCAAAACAACTTCACGCTCAGCTTCACGCAAACGCTGCAGAATCACTTGCTTAGCGGTCTGAGCAGCAACTCGACCAAAAGTCGTCACGCTATGAGTTTCCATCACAACTTCACCGCCAAGTTCAGCCGCAGGATCTATCTCCTTAGCTTCCTCTAGGTCGATTTGATTGGCGCCATTCTCAACTTCTTCAACAACAGTTTTAACAACCGACACGACAGCCGTACCGTTGTTGATATTCAAGCTTGCGCGAACCAACTGATCTCGCGTGCCGTTATCACGACGCCAAGCCGCCGCAATCGCCTGCTCAATCACGCTCAAAACCGTTTCTTCTGGCAAGTTTTTTTCCTCAGCAATCGTACGCACTGCCAACGTCAACTGCTTGATATTCAAATCTTCCATTACATTCTCCTTCTTATTAATTATATCTTTTTCCGTCTCAAACTTCCATAAACGAAAAACTCCGACCTGCCGGCCGGATGAGTACTTTCTCATTGTATTAAAAATTTTTCATTTTGTCAATTTACTTCAGTACATTTTTCCAGAATGCCCGACATCGCGCTTTTTTCAGCTTCCGTTACCCACAAGCGATATTTTCGTTTCACAGCCACTTGTCGCGCAATATATTGACACCTAAAAGATTTATTGCTCGGTAGCCAAGTCGCCGCGTCGCCGTCACCTTTGGCCTGGTTCGCTGGACCATCAACCGCCAATAGATTCAACGGATCGTTCGCTAATTTCTCTCGTTCTTCTGGAGAAATTTGCTGCGCGCCCTTTTGCCAAGCATCGCTCAAAGCCACGACGTGATCAATCTGAACCTTAGAACTGGTCTTTTCACCGCGCTGAAATTGAATTGTTTGACCAGTGTATGGATCATTCAGCACACCCGACAAAACTCGACATTTTTCATCAATTTTCTCATCCGTCAAATCTCGCGCCAGAATCACTTCCCGCACAGAGCAGCCGTTAATTTTACCCCAGCCATTGCCGAATTGTTTTCTGGAATAACCAGTTTTCGGCGCTCGCCCCTTAACTTCTATCTTTTCCAATTCCGCTTTGGCGCTCGAATTGCCAAATAATTCTCGCTGCGTTGAGGTTTGAATTGTCTGAGGCTCGGGTTGTGAAATTCGCGAAGCCCAAACCGCCACGCCAGCCACCAGAATTACCAGCGCAATCACCACTTGCCGACGTCGTATTTTATTCACCCTCATGGCTGTATTATAATTAAATTATGACTAAAGTTCCACGATTACTCGACACATTCACACCAAATCATTACAACTTAACTCTCGATTTAACACGCGCCGAGGAAAAAGAATTTTCTGGCACAGTTATCATTTCTGGCGAGTCAACTGGCGAATCAATTTCGCTACATTCCAAGGGTTTAACAATTCAATCAGCCACAATCGACAATCAGCCCGCCGACGTCTCATTCGGCGAGTTTGACGAATTGAAATTATCCCAACCGAACCTTGAAAACGGAAACCACACAATTCGCATCGATTTTTCTGGAACCATCACCGACGCAATGCACGGATTATATCCTTGCTACTTCACTCACGACGGCGTTAAAAAACAGCTTTTCGCAACTCAATTTGAATCACATCACGCCCGCGAAGTTTTCCCTTGCGTTGATGAACCGGCCGCCAAAGCTGAATACGATTTGACACTGATCACCCAAACAGTAATAACAGTTTTAGGAAATATGCCTGTAAAAAGCGAAGAAGAAAATGATGATTCTCTCACGACGACATTTGAGAAAACACCGCGAATGAGCAGTTATCTTCTGGCTTTCGTCATCGGTGAATTGCACAAAAAATCCGCCCGCACCAAATCTGGCGTCGAGGTTAACATCTGGGCGACACCAGCTCAGAATGAAAATACCTTAGATTTTGCGTTAGACATCGCCACTCGCTCAATCGATTTTTATGACGAATATTTCGGGGTCAAATATCCATTGCCAAAATCCGATCACGTCGCCCTTCCCGACTTTTCGTCTGGCGCCATGGAAAACTGGGGATTAATTACTTACCGCGAAAGTTGTTTGCTTGCGGACCCAGAATTGACCCCAGAATCATCCAGACGCTTCATTGCCACGGTTATCGCGCACGAGCTCAGCCACCAATGGTTTGGCAATTTAGTTACCATGCAGTGGTGGAACGACTTGTGGCTCAACGAAAGCTTTGCCAATATGATGGAATATGTAGCAATTGACGCGCTCCAGCCGGATTGGCATATGTGGGAAGATTTTGCCACGAATGAAGTGACGGCCGCACTCAGGCGCGACAGTTTGGACGGCGTTCAATCCGTTCAAGCCGATATCAATCATCCAGATGAAATCAGCACTTTGTTCGACGCGGCGATTGTTTATGCTAAGGGCGGACGGCTGCTTGTTATGGTTAGAAAACTTATTGGCGAAGAGGCATTTCGCGCTGGACTTAAATCATATTTTGAAAAATTCGCGTATAAAAACACCGTCGGAAATGATCTATGGCAAGAATTGGAATCAGCGAGCGGTCAGCCAATCGTCAATCTAATGAACGCTTGGATTTCCCAACCTGGCATTCCTGTCGTATCAGTTTCAAACAGTCATGACGCGGCGATTTTAAGTCAGGAGCGATTCTTCATCGGCGAACACCAACCATCCGACGCATTATGGCCGATTCCATTATTCGCAAACCAGCCACTTGACGTAAAGGTTCTAAATCAAAAAGAAACCACCATTTCCATTGAAAAACCATTACAATTAAACTGCGGCTTAAGCGCCCACTTCGTCACCAAATATGATGAATCCACTCGCGAATATTTATTGAAAAACATTACAGAATTGCCAACCTTGGATAAGATTTGCATTTTACAGGACGCGACAATACTCGCCCGCGCTGGATTTGAAAACTCGGCGTCACTACTTCCATTGGCATTGTCGCTAAAAACCGAAACCAACGAAAAAGTCTTCGGGATGGCGGCTGGCGCCTTGACGGAACTGCGAAAATTCGTCGATGATAATGACGCCGCCAGAGATTCATTAAAGAAAATTTCTGGAGAATTTGCGCGCGCCACATTTGAGGAATTGGGCTGGGATGAAAAAGATGGCGAATCGGACGACGACCGCGAACGACGCACCACGGCTTTAAGTTTGATGATGTATAGCGAAGATAAAGAAGTTTTGAACGAGGCAAAAACGCGTTTTGATAGCAACAAACTGGCAGACTTACCGACAGAGATCCGAGCTTTAATTATCAGCGCAAACGTGAGACATTTCGAGACGCCAGAGATGATTGAAAATCTCTTTGCTGCATATAAAAACACGCCGTCAAATGACCTGCAGAATGATATTGCAATTGGACTAACTTCCACTAAAAACCCCAAAACCGCAGAAAAAATTCTTGCCAACATTAAAGATTCCGATATTATCCGTCCGCAAGACGCCAGTCGTTGGTTTGTGTATTTAATTCGGACGCGGGAAAATCGCCAGATTGCGTGGAATTGGCTGAAAGAAAACTGGGCGTGGGTCGAAGATACGTTTGGTGATGATAAAAGCTACGACGATTTTATTCGCTACGCCGCCACATCCCTACTGACAACCGACGAACTTAACGACTTTCGACAATTCTTTGAGCCGATGATGAATATTCCAGCTCTCACCAGAACGATTAAGCTGGGAATTACCGAAATATCCGCGCGCGTCGAGTTGATTGAGCGAGATAAGGCGGACGTGCTCTCTGCTTTGCAAACAACACTGTGATATATTATGCCACATTTTTGACAAAATCTATTGACATTTTATACTATTAGTGATATATATATATTAGCTTTTGTTGACAAGTTGAGATTTATTCCTTGTCCGAAAGCGCACTTTGACAAGTGAAGAGAATCTATAAGACGAAGGTGAGATTTTGCGATATTTTAAGAAGTATCCCGAAACCTCATCTTCGATCGTTCGCCATCCGGGCATCGATCAGTGTTTCCAACACGGGCGTTCGCCCAGATGAGGAGAAGGTACTGCAATGTCTACGTTCATCACCCCCGAAGTCAAGGCAAAGAGGGCTGCCAGCATCGAAGAGACAAAGAAGAGGATGGAGACGCTCAGGAGAAATGAAGCCTCCCGTTTCTTCGAAGAGGGAATCCCCACACTGTGCGAGAAAGTCAGGAAAGCCGCAATCGATGAATACCTTATGAAAGGTAAACTTCCAGACGCGATCTGTGTCTATGATCACGACCGCCTAATCACCCAGGCAGTCGCAAACAGCCACAGCTGTCGCGAGGCACTCCTTAAGAAGCTCAGGGGTCTCGAAGAGAAGATCCGTGACGTTGAATTCAGATACACAGAATCCAACCCGTGGGTAACTACTCCCGATCCTTGCGTTATCGTCTACTTCTCCAACAACCAGGAGTAGCAGGCAATAGCCTCGCAAACATGGCGAGTCTGTAGACTCTCCGCCAGATTCTCTCACTTGTCGTGTTTGCTCCATAGATGCGTGTCTATGCTGATGAGTCGGAAACGACGAAAGCGAACAATT